>NZ_JBIXLP010000007.1:0-329760 GCF_053543535.1 Providencia sp. AGC89 | reverse complement strand
CGCTTCAGAACTCTCAACATTATTGATGAAGGAACGCGTGAATGCTTGGCGATTGAGGTTGATACGTCATTACCGGCTGAACGCGTCATCAGGGTGCTTGAACGTTTAAAAGCCGAAAGAGGGTTACCGAAACAGATCCGAGTCGATAATGGCCCTGAACTCATTTCAGTTAACTTATTGAATTATTGTGAAGATAACCAAATTTTACTGTGCCATATTCAACCGGGAAAACCGCAGCAAAATGGGTTTATCGAACGTTTTAATGGTTCGTTCCGTCGAGAGTTTTTAAATGCGTATTTATTTGAATCATTAAGCCAAGTGCGAGAATTAGCGTGGTTTTGGCTGCAAGATTATAACCAAAATCGAACCCATGAAAGTTTAAATCACCTCCCACCGGAGGCCTATCGTCAACAGTTAGAAAACTCTAATTTAACGTGTCTCAATTAAAGGGGAGTGGACAAAGTGAATTCGACAAATAAAACCAATAATGATGAACTCTAAATAGTTTTTTGTTCACTAACTTAAAGGGGGAGCTTTTGCTCCCTTTTTGCTAATAAAATTTAAATAAAATAAACCTGACATCCCTTTACCTTATCATGAGAACAATTACTTAAAATCTGTATTCGTTGACAAGCATTTGCGCTAAAACTGTGGTTAAAGGGAGGATGAATTATGAAAAAATCATTACTAACACGTCTATTTGTTGCAATCATTTTTTTTACGGGGACTTCAATATTCGCTCAGGCAGCAGATAACACAGTATTAACGGAGTTAGCATTACATAAGACAACGGCTTATGAATACAGTGTGTTAAATATCACTCAAAACGAAGCTGATATTGAGTCAGAACGTGAAACTAAAGAGTTAGATAGTGCCCAGTTGCGTAGCATCACGAATGATAAACGATTTACTGGACGGCAGTTTGAAATATAAGTTAAATAAGTATCTATGATGTTTTTAAAGATGACTAATCACTAAAATCCGTATTGATAACGAAAAAAAACAATCTCAATCAGTATGAGGATAAAACATGTATAAGGGTTTATGTTTATGCGGTGCTGTAACAATCAGCGTGTCTAAGTCTGTTGATCAAATTAGTGTTTGTCATTGTGGTATGTGTCAAAAATGGAACGGGGGCCCGGGTTTCAGCATTGATGGGGGAAGTAATTTAACTATCGAAGGAAAGGAGGCAATAACGGTATTCGCTTCATCGTCTTGGGGAGAAAGAGCATTTTGTAAACATTGCGGTACCCATCTTTTTTATCACTTAATTTCCCCATCCACTTATTATGTGTCCGCAGCTTTATTCGAAGAAAGTAAAAATGCGCAAATGAGTATGCAGATTTATATTGAAAGTAAGCCAAAGTATTATAATTTCGTTGAAAAAACCCCTATGCTTACAGAGCAAGACATCATAAAACTAATGGGAGGGGTATCGGATTAAGTTGCACAGCTTATGGATTAAACTATATGCTATAAACAACAGGGCAAAAAGCCTCATTTCGTATTTTGTTTTCTATTTCTTTTGTTAAATTTAATTTGTATGTTATGCGTGTGCATTAAATTTGATTTATAATTAAGGGCATGGGCTCGCCTCGGCAAGTTAGTTTAAATATTGCTCATTAGTCGTCGGGCATTGCATTATTGAAATCATCCGCAGGTTGTTTTGAGGGAAAATAAATGAACAGTATGAAAGGAATGCGTCACGCTAGCAATATCGCGTGGGTACTGCAGTGGATATTAAACCTTGGTTTGATAGCATTAGCCGCGGTGCTTGTTTTCTTTTTAGCAAAAGAAACCGTTACGATGGCTTCATTGATGTTTGGAAGTACCAATGGGGCAACAGCGTATGAATTATTAGAAGGCATTGTCATATATTTTCTGTATTTTGAGTTTATTGCCTTAATAATCAAGTATTTTATGTCAGGTTATCACTTCCCACTAAGGTATTTTATCTATATCGGTATAACGGCAATCATTCGCCTTATCATTGTCGATCATAGTGACCCAATGACAACTTTATTGCATGCTGGTGCAATTCTGGTTCTTGTCATTGCCCTTTTTATTGCAAACACTGAAAAACTAAAACGAGAGTAATATTAATTAAGCTAATTTATCCATAGGCAAAAAAGAGTAGATTCGATTTCTTTTTTGTCTATAGATGATTCTGGTGGATACTTAAGCAATATATATTGGATGTCATACTATAAATTAATAAAATTTAAGATACGGTAAATTAGCTAAAAACTAATAAACTTAAATGTTATTAATGAAATTGAATTTATCTGGTTTATCCTATAAAAACTAATAACGAAAGTGTTTTACTTTTGAATATAGGTTATTTACTGTTATAAAGTCCCAATTCTAATAACATAAGTAACTTGTAAATATGACAACTAATACACTCTCTAAGAAAAAAGGGTTTTTAAACCGTGTCGAACGGATCGGTAATGTTATGCCAGATGTTACCATGCTGTTCGTTTATGCCCTTATTATATGTTGGTTTTTATCTTATCTACTTTCATTTGTAGATTTCAATTATTACCACCCAATATCAAAAGATAAAATCTCTATTGTTAATATGTTTCAGTATGAGGAAATAATACTATTTATTACAGCGGCAGTTAAAAACTTCATTAATTTCCCTCCGCTTGGTATAACAATTGTTGCCACACTAGGTATTGGCATTGCAGAAAGTAGTGGGTTTATTAATACGGCATTGAAAAAAATGCTATCGTTTATTTCCCCAAGAATGTTGACTCCAACCGTGGTCTTTGTGGGTATTGTTTCTCACATTGCCTCTGATTCTGCTTATGTCATTCTAATGCCAGTTGCTGCTATGATGTTCTATGCCAGTGGACGTCATCCATTAGCTGGTATTGCAGCAGCCTTTGCGGGGTTAGCTGGTGGATTTACTGCAAGTTATACGCCTTCTATTATTGACCCAATTATGCAGAGTTTTACGCAGGATGCCGCACAAATGTTGGCCCCCGGTTATAGCGTTAATGTGCTATGTAACTATTTTTTTAGTTTGGGTGGAACATTTGGTGTTATTTTCACCTGTTGGTTTATTACTGAAAAAATTGTTGAGCCTTGGTTAAATAAAAATTGCCCGATTACTTCAAGCGATGTTGATACTGACTCTGAGAAAAAATTAGGGATGATTACCGCAGTTGAACATCGTGCTTTTCGTATTTCAGGGTTAGTTCTGATTGCTTTAGGTATTGGCTTATTTGCGTTGTTATGGCCAGATTCTTCTCCATTACGTGGCCCTGATGGCAGTTTAACCAGCCCGAAAGCCCCGATCATGCAAATCGTTGTGCCATTGTTATTCATTTTCTTTGCGTTACCAGGGATTGTTTATGGGTATATGACGAAATCTTTTACATCAACAAGAGATGTCGTTAAGGCAATGGAAAACATTACTAAATCATTGATCCCATTTATTGTTTTTGCTTTTTTTGCCGCTCAATTCCTATATTCATTTCAGCATTCTAATTTAGGTACATTATTAGCACTATCAGGTGCTGAATTATTGCGGACATTAGATATGCCTTCTGGCATGACTGTTTTTGGTGTTATTTTGTTGACCGCGATATTAAATATCATGATCACATCAGCGACATCTAAATGGGCAATTATGGCGCCAGTATTAGTACCAATGCTTATGGCAGTAGGAATTTCGCCAGAGTTAACCCAAGCTGCGTTCCGTGTGAGTGATTCAGCGATGAACGTAAGCACACCGATGTTCCCTTTCTATCCTTTGATACTGATGTATTGCCAGAAATACTATAAAAATGCAGGGATAGGGACGTTGTGCTCTATGATGATCCCATTTACCATCGGGTTATTAATTATTCTGACGAGTACGTTATATCTTTTCTGGGCATTCGATATCCCAATCGGTTTTGACAGTGGTTATACATGGCACCCTGCACAATAAGCGGGCTTAATACCCGACATACTTGATATGTCGGGTAGATATAAAAAAGTTAAGGAATATAAAATGAATGAGTTAGGTAAACAATTAGAGCAGCGTTTTTATCGCTACCTCGCAATTGAAAGCCAAAGTGATGCAGCAAGTACTATTGTACCAAGTACAGAAGGGCAGCGTGAATTAGCTAAACTGTTAGCGGAAGAACTTGAAAGTTACGGCTTAAAAGATATTTATATTGATGAGCACGCCATATTATATGCGATGCGACCAGGCAATAAGCCTACTGCGCCAAAAATCGGCTTCGTCACCCATTTAGATACCGTTGATGTTGGCTTATCACCCGTGATTAAACCACAGACATTAAAATATGAGGGGAAAGACTTATGTTTAAATGCCAATGAAAATATCTGGTTCAAAACGGCAGAGCATCCTGAAGCGGCACCTTATGTAGGTGAAAATATTATTTTCAGTGATGGAACCAGTGTACTTGGTGCAGATAACAAAGCAGCGATTACCGTTGTGATGGAATTAATGAATAAACTGCAACATGCTGATTTTGATTGCGGGGATATTTATGTCGCGTTTGTACCTGATGAAGAAATCGGTTTACGTGGTTCGAAAATCATGGATTTATCCCGTTTTCAGGTAGATTTTGCTTACACTATTGATTGTTGTGCATTAGGTGAAGTTGTTTTTGAAACCTTTAATGCGGCCTCTATTGAGGTATCAATTAAAGGTATTACTGCGCATCCTATGTCAGCTAAGAATGTATTATTAAACCCTATTCGTGTTGCGCATGATTTTATTGGCTGTTTTGATCGTTTTGATACACCGGAACATACGGAACAGCGCGAAGGGTATTTCTATGTGACAGATTTAGTAGCAAACCCCGATAACGCAAAAATCAAAATGGCTATTCGTGATTTTGATCGCAATAGCTACGAAGCGCGTAAGCGTTTTATTGAACAAAGTATTGAGTTGATCCGAGCCCGTCACCCTAAAGCTAAAATTGAATTTAGAATTGATGATGTTTATAGCAATATAAGTGATTCTCTAGGGGATGACCGTACTGCTATCGATTTGATTTTTGATGCACTGAAAATTCAAGGTGTTGAAGCAAATGTAATCCCTATGCGTGGAGGGACTGATGGCTCTGCTTTATCGGCTCGAGGCATCTTAACACCAAACTATTTCACAGGGGCACTCAATTTCCACTCCTGTTTTGAATTTTTACCTGTGAGTTCTTTTGAGAAGAGTTATTTGGTATCAGAGACTATTTGCCGTTTAGTTGGGCAAAAATAGTTTAGTATTGATATTATGCGTAAAAGGCCATGTTATAAAGTGGCCTTTTTTATTGAATAGTTAATATTATTTACTTGGTGAATACTTTGTAGTTATAGTTTTTTTAACTTTAAAATAAGATAAATGAAAAAGAATATATGACTTTGTAACTATTTAATTTATTATTCTAACTGTTATCTCTAAATAAACACAGGGGGAGTAATTGATTAATATTATAATCATTGATGATAATAATATTACTATTCGCGGTTTTGAAGCTATATTTTCTCGGCATTCACGTTACAAAACTATCGCTTCATTTCCATCTATTCAGCAAGTGATTACATGGAATCGAAACCAAAAAGCGAATATTATTTTAATCAGTAGTGTTAAATTACAATATGATTCATTGAAAACATTACAAACACTTCGACGAACTCAACCAGATGTTGGGATAATTATTTATAATGTAAGAAATAATTATGCCTTTTTTTTAAAAGCATTAGATATAGGTATTTTTGGTTTGTTGAGTGTTCATGTCACAGAAGAAGACCTGATAGAGGCGATACGGGTGGTTAATGTAAAGCGCCGAATTATTTCTCCAGATATAGCCCAAGACCTTGCTCTGCACCGGTTAGATTATAGTCACCAGAAAGATTTATGTGATTTATTATCGGGACGTGAACTCGAAATCATGTTGATGATCACCAAAGGTATGCCGATTAAGGTCGTGGCGGAGGCTCTATCTCTAAGCCCAAAAACAGTAAATACTTATCGATATAGAATGTTTAGTAAACTTAATATCGGTAGTGATGTAGAATTAACACATATAGCTATTGGTTATGGTTTAATTACAGCAAAACAGGGTTTATCCGAGTGGCAGAACAGTTCGAGTCAAAAGCGTTCTTAAAAACAGTAACGAATCAACCGGGTGTTTATCGAATGTATGACACTGGGGGCACTGTTATCTATGTTGGTAAAGCGAAAGATCTTAAAAAACGCTTATCAAGCTACTTCCGTGAAAATGTGGGCAGCCGTAAAACAGAGCAGCTCGTTAAGCATATTGCTTCTATTGATGTCACTGTGACCCATACTGAAACGGAAGCATTACTCCTTGAACATAACTATATTAAATTATACCAACCTCGTTATAACGTGTTGTTACGAGACGATAAATCATATCCTTATCTTTTTTTAAGCAAAGAAGCCCACCCGCGTATTTCAATGCATCGAGGCGCTAAACATGCGAAAGGGGAGTACTTTGGCCCCTTCCCAAGTTCTTACGCGGTTAGGGAAACATTAGCCTTAATGCAGAAACTGTTCCCTATTCGCCAATGTGAGGACAGTGTTTATAAAAACCGCTCAAGGCCGTGTTTGCAATATCAAATTGGTCGCTGCTTAGGCCCTTGTGTAAAAGGGTTAGTGTCTGATGAAGATTATCAGCAACAAGTTGATTATGTACGCCTATTTTTAACGGGCAAAGATAAACAAGTTCTAGCTGGGTTAGTTGAACGAATGGAACAAGCCAGCCAAGCATTGCGTTTTGAAGAGGCTGCTCGTTTTCGAGATCAAATTCAAGCGGTGCGCGCAGTGACGGAAGAGCAATATGTTTCTGGTGATAGTGATGACCTCGATGTCATCGGCGTTTCTTTTGAATCGGGTTTGGCTTGTGTCCATGTTCTTTTTATCCGCCAAGGTAAAGTGCTTGGCAGCCGAAGCTATTTTCCTAAAGTGCCAACAGATACTCAACTTGAAGAGGTCGTCCAAACATTTTTAGGGCAATTTTATCTACAAGGCAGCGAAAATCGAACCTTGCCAGGTGAAATTCTGCTTGATTTCGCATTAACAGAAAAAGACCTATTAGCACAATCATTGTCTGAACTAGCAGGGCGAAAAATTAATATTCAAAGCCAACCACGTGGAGCAAGAGCGCGTTATTTGAAATTAGCACGTACGAATGCATCAATAGCGCTTTCTACACGGTTAGCTCAACACTCAACAATACAGCAACGTCTGGATTCACTTGGGAAAGTTGTTAACTTAACGTCGATCAACCGAATGGAATGTTTTGATATCTCTCATACCATGGGGGAGCAAACGGTCGCTTCTTGCGTTGTGTTTGATAAAACAGGGCCAGTGAAATCAGAATATCGGCGTTATAATATTACTGGGATCACGCCTGGGGATGATTATGCCGCAATGCATCAAGTGTTGACCCGTCGGTATGGTAAACATATTGATGAAAGTAAAGTACCGGATATCATTTTTATTGATGGCGGAAAGGGGCAACTTGGGCAAGCCAAAGATGTTTTTGCTTCACTTGAGGTGGATTGGGATAAAAACCACCCGTTATTAATCGGGGTGGCTAAAGGTACCGACCGTAAAGCAGGACTGGAAACATTATTTTTAAAACCGGAAGGGGAAGGGTTTGTATTACCTCCGGATTCGCCAGCATTACATGTGATCCAACATATTCGTGATGAGTCACATAATCATGCAATTACAGGGCATCGCCAGCGACGGGCAAAAGTAAAGAATACCAGTGCACTAGAATCGATTGAAGGTGTTGGGCCGAAACGCCGACAGATGTTATTAAAATATATGGGTGGCTTGCAGCCATTACGTAATGCAAGTATAGAAGAAATCGCAAAAGTGCCCTCGATCTCATACGCACTAGCAGAAAAGATCTATAATGCATTGAAACAGTGAGTGTCTTAGGGCAACATATTCATAATATCCAACTTGGTCAAAAAGTTAGTGAGCGTGATGAAATTAAACATACCAACGTGGCTGACATTATTTCGCGTCATCCTAATACCATTCTTTGTATTAGCTTTTTATCTCCCTGTCAGTTGGGGGCCTTTCGCATGCGCGCTTATTTTTGTCATCGCGGCGGTTACTGACTGGTTTGATGGCTTTTTAGCAAGGCTATGGAAGCAAACCACCAAGTTTGGTGCGTTTTTAGACCCTGTCGCTGATAAGGTTATGGTTGCTACGGCATTAGTATTAGTCACGGAAAGCTATGATGTCTGGTATGTGACTTTACCTGCCGCAACGATGATTGCTCGTGAAATTATCATCTCTTCTTTACGCGAATGGATGGCTGAAATTGGTAAACGTAGCAGTGTGGCTGTTTCTTGGATTGGTAAATTTAAGACGACAGCACAAATGATGTCACTAGTGGGGCTATTGTGGCGTCCAACGCCATTAATTGAAAACCTTTCAATTGCATTAATGTACATCGCGGCTATCTTAACATTTTGGTCAATGTTCCAATATTTAAAGGCTGCTTGGGCTGATTTGAGCGAAGCGTGATCGAAATGATTGAAAAAACAGCGAACGATCCAATTATTTCAATAATTGTATTGACTCGAAAGGTGAAATCAGTAGAATGCATCGCATCGAACGGCAACATGGTTTACCAAAATAAATAAGTAAATCAGCCAGTTTGAAAAGCATAAGCTGAAAAGTAAAGCTTTAAGCGGGAATAGCTCAGTTGGTAGAGCACGACCTTGCCAAGGTCGGGGTCGCGAGTTCGAGTCTCGTTTCCCGCTCCAAATTTCGCAAGAAATTAGGATAAGGCGCGTTAGCAAAGCGGTTATGCACCGGATTGCAAATCCGTGTAGCTCGGTTCGACTCCGGGACGCGCCTCCAAATTTAGCCCAGGTGGTGAAATCGGTAGACACAAGGGATTTAAAATCCCTCGGCCTTTAGGCTGTGCGGGTTCAAGTCCCGCCCTGGGCACCATCTTGAAGTAAACAAGCCTCAATGGTGTGTTTTATTTTAAGTTATAACTGGTCAATATATATTGTCTACCACAATATATTGATTAGTGGGTAAATGAGTAATTTACCTAGATGTTGTAAGAAAGACAATTTGGCCCAGGTGGTGAAATCGGTAGACACAAGGGATTTAAAATCCCTCGGCCTTTAGGCTGTGCGGGTTCAAGTCCCGCCCTGGGCACCATCTAAACTTAATTGAGGTTACTCTTTAAGTTTAACATTTAACCACCTTGAGGTGGTTTTTTTGTATCTAAATTTTGGCTTAACAAAGTTAGTGTTACGTGATGCTTTAACTGCTCAGCCATTTTTCGCTTCCCACTCATATATCACCCACCAAAAGAAAGCACATGGGTATGCCATGTAAATTAACACTAAATTGGTGTAAAAAACCGTAAGTCAGACCGTTCCGCCAGTGTTTTATGTCAGTATTCTAACTTTAAAAGAGGACCTGACTATGTCTAACATGAAAACAGAAGTTGTCGTTGTACGGTTAACTAAACACGAACGAGCGCTATTAGATACGGTGAAAACAAAGCCGCTATTAGCTGATTGGTTGAAAGAAATTGCAATGGCTGAGGCAAAACAACGAAAAAACAAAGAAGCATAAAGTTGTAAATTACCTTTATTATGCGAGGTTATTCTTTTTGATAAAAGGAAGGTTACCTTTTGATTAATCGACTACTTTTGTTAGTATCCAATGAGATAATTTAATTAGGATGCTACAAGCAATGATAAAGGGAATTTTGATTTCTATTTTGGTTGTATTAACCTCTGGTTGCATGACAAATAAACAGAGTGCCCCTTATGGTTTTCAGTGGGGGCTACAACCAAGTGATTTAAAAAAATTACGGTTAAAAGAAACCCAGTGCACTGGGTTTCAAGAAGGCGGGGCGCTATGCTCTGTTGTAGGTTCTCCTGAATTTCATAATAAACCCTTTTTATTAATATTTTCACGGGAAAATAATACATTGATGTTAATTTCAGCACAGGGAAATGCTAGTCGTGACCAGATGGTGATCCTTAATGAATATGATGAAATTAACCAGAGAATGTTTGAATCATATGGCTTGCCAAAACAAACCATTGAACGTTATAAGCGAGACGTGTTTTTCTTAGATAAAATCTCAGATGATGAAACGACACCATTTAAGCGAGTATATGAACAAGGTGATATGCGAATTATGGTCGGGATTGTGAGTAACTCCCATTTCAGAAAGATACAAGACAAAAAGGACATTATTTATTCAGTTATGGTTATTCATAGTTTAATTCCAAATAAGCCGCAATAGGCGGCTTCTAAGCAAGTACGCAACTTCTTAGATTTATTTGCTTTTGCGTTTTTTAATCAGCTCGCTCATATCTTTCTGCCTTTGAATAAGTGACTCAATCTCCGCGTGGTAGATATCAGTGAAATGACATTCTAAAGAAGTTGCTTCCCCATCGAAGACTTCAACATAGCTACCATCTTGTTTAATTCCCCAGTAATGGTTGTCGTCCCCAATGATTTTTAATAATGGTAAGACATCAGTAACCTCATAAATTTCCCTTAGACTGTTATAAGCAGTTTTAATACTTGCCCACTCAGGTAGTTCTTCAGTTTCGATGCCTAAAATGACTAAACCACGATGAAATGTCCACGCAGGGCCAACATCAAACAGCTTTGCTTCTGGCCAAGCGTCTTCTTGAGCTAAGACACATAGCCCATTAGTACGTTGCGAAAAGCGCAAAAAATCTTCGGGTAGCGTAATGCCTGTTACATTCTCTAAATCACGAATTGCTTCCTCAGTCGGTGAATGTGCCGCAACGACGTGAAAATCTTTTTTATTTATTTGCTGCAGAGTTTCCCAAATCAGTTCATAAAATTGTTCTGGGGGCATAGTGAAATACTCCTTAATCTGATGGGTATATAAAGTGCGTTATTTTCCGGATTTTTTACATAAATTGCGATCGTTTTCCAACTAAGAAAAGTCTTGTAGATGAAAATATCATTAGGTGATGGACTAATGATAAATATTTTATTAAGTAGACTGAGAAAATATAATGAAAAAAGCCGTATTACTTACATTATTTGTCATGTTGATACCCTTATCGTCACAAGCGGGTTCTAGTTATTATAGTTGTGAGAAAAAACTGATAAAATTAGAGAAAGAGTTTCGTAGTGCTGTATCTCATGGTAATAAACATAAAATTTATAAAATAAAGAAAAAAATCCATAAGCTGGGTGATAAATGTTATGACAGTTATTCAGGAGCAACAAGGGGATATGATTATTATCCTAGAGGAAAAGCCAGTGAGCTTGAGAGAGAACTGGATTCACTGAGGCGTGTTCTTGAAGCTTTGAACGACTTAAAATAGACACATTATTGGCAAAATGAGAAATAAACTGGTCTGTTCACTATGTTTATGCTCACTCTGTCTTAAGTAAATGGATAATATCAGGTATATTAGAACCTGATTGTTAGCTACCAAGAAAAAATTATTATGATTATCAAACCTAAAATTCGTGGTTTTATCTGTACTACAGCTCATCCAGCAGGCTGTGAAGCCAATGTACGTGAGCAAATAGCCTACGTGAAATCACGCGGCGAGCTGAAAAATGGCCCTAAAAAAGTTCTAGTTATTGGGGCATCCACCGGTTATGGCCTAGCATCTCGTATCAATGCTGCATTTGGCAGCGGTGCGGCTACTATCGGCGTTTTTTTTGAAAAACCAGGCAGTGAAAGTAAGACAGGCTCTGCAGGTTGGTATAACTCAGCCGGTTTTGATAAAGCAGCAAAAGAAGAGGGGCTATATGCAAAAAGCATCAATGGTGATGCCTTCTCGAATGAATGCCGTCAAACCGTCATTGATTTAATCAAACAAGATTTAGGCCAAATTGACCTTGTTGTTTATTCACTTGCATCACCCGTTCGTAAAATGCCAGAGACAGGTGAAGTGGTACGTTCTGCGTTAAAACCTATCGGTGAACCGTATAAATCAGTTGCGTTGGATACCAACAAAGATGTGCTGATTGAAGCCGTTGTTGAACCTGCAAATGAACAAGAAATTGCTGATACCGTTAAGGTGATGGGCGGGCAAGACTGGGAACTGTGGATGAACGCATTAGATGAAGCCGGTGTTCTGGCAGACAATGCACAGTCTGTGGCTTATTCTTATATCGGTACAGATTTGACTTGGCCAATATACTGGCATGGGACGTTAGGTAAAGCTAAAGAAGATTTAGACCGCGCTGCGTATGCAATCAACCAAAAATTGCAAGCGAAGGGTGGGGCTGCGTACGTCGCAGTATTAAAATCTGTCGTTACTCAAGCGTCTTCAGCTATTCCTGTGATGCCTCTTTATATCTCAATTGTATTTAAGATCATGAAAGAGCAGGGGATACATGAAGGCTGCATCGAACAAATCCAACGTTTATTCGCAACTAAATTGTTTACAGGCACGTCACCTGAAACAGATGAAAAGCACCGTTTGCGCTTAGATGATTGGGAGCTGCGTGATGATGTACAAAGTACATGTCGCGAAATTTGGCAGCAGCTTAATGATAATAACATCAATGAATTAACAGATTACCAAGGGTATAAAGCTGAATTTTTACGCTTATTTGGTTTCGGCTTAGATGGTGTTGATTATGATGCTGATTTAAGCGGTGAAGTTAACTTTGAAGTAAAAGAACTCATTTAATTGCTTTAATATCATAGAAGCTGTGATTAAAACCCGCATTTATCAATGCGGGTTTTATATTATCTATTAATCTATTTTACTTTTCACATATTGGATGAATTGTTGGCTGGTTTGTTCTGATGCGAAACTACGAGCGGGGATAATAATTGCGTAGATTCTATCCAAGTACAGATATAATAAATCACCATCGGTTCTAATAAATTGTACAGCGCTCCATTTTATTAAAGAAGTTCCATGGATACTTTTCTCATGTATACCTTCTTCATCAATACAATATTCTCGTTCAGTAAATAAAAAACCATTATCATCAGGAATTGCTTTATTTAGGACCTGAACAAGACGTAATGCAAAAGTGATAAACAGCAGTACTGCTAGTAAAAATGAAGTGAATATAATTGGTAAGGTCGCATTAAAATACCGAAAAGTGAAAACACAGGCAACGACAAAAATCATGACTAAAACTAAAAAAGGTAAATTATTGGTCTTATCTTTAGTGAAATAATGGTTTTTATGGCTGTAACGACTGAATTTCATATAATCTGCACGATTAAGTATTACAGAAATTGGATCTATCATAATCAGGTTTTTAGGTTGTTTTATAGAGTGGTTATAGTGAGGATAGTAACGATAATTGTGGGTGGTGTAAATCTGATCGCTTATATAAAATAAACAATCAGATTAGTTTCTTCAAAAAATAAGCTAAGTGATTATTGTTCTATAAAAACTTCGCCATTTCGAATGACGGCTTTGCCAGTGACTGTACCGTTTTCATCAAATTCTGTTACTGTACCTACGAGTACACCATTATTAAATGTACCTGTAATATTAGGTTTATTGCTTGCGGTATCATGGAAAATTGTAAATGGACCTGATAATTTACCTTTGTTTACCGTCATCTCAAGATCAATACGCCCATTCTTATGATAATTACGTACAGTTCCGTTGACTAAACAATCTTTAAGTTGAATGTCAGATTCTGGATTCCCATTTTCATAATAGGTTTTGATGTATTTGTCGAAACATCCTTTTTTTATCCATGTTTTGAATTCTGGTTTACCATTATCATATTCCATTCCAAATGGCCCATCCGAAATACCTTTTGGTGCTTTTGTGGACGGAAATTCAATATTTTTAAGTTCATCTAAGGATGAAAATTTGGATTCTGATTTTGAGGAAGTAGCGAGTTGGCACCCTGAGATAAATAAAACTAGAGAACATAATACAACTGATTTAAAACGATTTAGCATTAACATATAAACCCTATTATTTGCTGTGAAAAAATAATTGATTCAAATAACTATATGACTATAGCCTTTTTATAACGGCGTGTTGTGAGAATTATCTTAATTTATTCATTTTTAGTTATAAGCCCAGCATTTGTTTTTATCGTTTATTTGAACATTTTTAAATAACTGATTTTAGTCAGGACGATTATAAGGTAATTTAATGAAGTTAAGTGATTTTGTAAAAAAGGGAGTCATGGATGTTAGTTGTTGAAATGTTAAGTACCGGCGATGAAGTTTTACATGGGCAAATAATCGATACAAATGCGGCTTGGTTGGCGGATTATTTCTTTCAGCAAGGGCTTCCTTTATCTAGCAGAACGACAGTTGGGGATGATTTAGAGAGTTTAATCTCTACTTTTCTTGAACGCAGCTTACATGCAGACATTCTGATTGTTAATGGAGGGCTCGGCCCAACAAGCGATGATTTAAGTGCATTAGCAGCGGCTAAAGCTGTGGGAGTTCCTCTGGTAGAACACTCACAGTGGGTTACGGTTATGGAAAACTATTTTATTGCGAGAGGGCGAGTCATGCCTGAAACGAATCGCAAGCAGGCATTATTACCTGAAAATGCAGAATTAATTGATAACCCCGTTGGAACTGCTTGTGGTTTTTCATTAAAACTAAATGATTGTGTGCTTTTTTTCACGCCTGGGGTTCCTTCAGAATTTAAGGTCATGATTACTGAACAAATCTTACCTCAAATACGTGAGAAATTTACATTACCGGAACCGCCAGTTTGTTTGCGTTTAACTAGTTTTGGGCGTAGCGAAAGTAGTTTGGCAAAACAGTTTGATAGTATCTCTTTACCGGATGATTGTGTGCTTGGATATCGTTCTTCAATGCCAATTATTGAATTAAAACTGACAGGGCCTGCATCACGACGCCAACAAATGGAGAAATGCTGGCATACGATTAAACAAGGTGTTGGCGATAATATGATTTTTGAGGGGACGGAAGGTTTTGCTCAGAAAATTGCTAAACAATTACAAGATAGGGGGCTCCAAATAGCGCTGAGTGAACAATTTAGCGCAGGTTTATTAAATTGGACATTAAATGCGGCTAATATCTTAGTGCATCATGGTCAAGTTATTGTTCCGCAGTCGGAACAAAGCTTAATAAGCCTATTGCAACAAGCCAAAGATAATGCAGCTCAACAATCCGTACAGATTGGGCTCGCAATTGGTGATTATCATGACCAATACTTAAATGTAGCGCTATCAACACCAACAGGAAGCTATGCACAGCGGATACACTACTTACCTAATAATCATAGCCAAAAAGAAAAACAAGAAGTGAGCGTCATGTTAATGTTAGATATGCTGTCGCGCTGGTTAAATGCTCGAGAAGTTATTGGTTATTATGAGTGGTTAGTTCAAGTTGAGACTTTGGTTCTGGATAATGAGCTAAATGATGACGTTAAATCTTAATGGTTATATTCCAATGCTAGAAGAGGTTCCAATCCAATCGGAATTTCAGGAAATAATTACTGAAACAGTGGAGCAACTCGCTTGGCTATTCAAAACGAAATTACATAGTGTTTATGTATATGGAAGCGTTGCGAGGGGAAGCGCAACGCCTCAGCAATCGGATCTCGACCTTTGTGTCATTTTATTGCAACCAGCGACTGTACAAGAGAATGCTGGGCTAACTGAAATGCAACTACAATTAGTCACTCAGTACAGCAACGTTAGTAAAATAGATTTTGATATAGGTTTATACTCTGAAGTTATTGATAAAGATAATTTATATAGCTGGGGGTATTGGATAAAGCACCAATGCCGTTGTATTTGCGGGGCGGATTTGTCTACCCAATTTAATCCTTTTATGCCTTCACGGCAGATTGCTGAAGCGGTGAATGGTGATTTTGTTGAGGTGCTAAATGGCTATATACAGAAAATAAAAAATTGCAATAATTTCGATGAATTAAAGTTATTACAAAGAGCGGCTGCAAGGAAATTAATACGTTCAACAGATGTATTAAGGTTAGATACTGATCGGGATTGGCCAAGTAGTTTAAAGGATTATATGCAAAAATTTACGGGTAGATACCCTGAGCAAAAAAGTCGATTAGATTATTTTTTTACTCAGAGTTTACATCCTTCAGCTGATGCTAACCAATTTATAGATAATTTAATAGCCTTTATTAATTGGTTAGATCATGAAAGAAATATAGCGGGTTAAGCTTATTATTTTTCTGATTGTATTGATTCAATTATGTAATTGAAGCTTGAAATGCCTTTTCTACAGGCTTTCTCTTTTAAAACTGATGGTGTTTTATCGATTGCACCTTTTAGGCTTGTTAGCTGGCTTGCATAAGTTTCAGCGCCAATTATGTCAGGGTTGTTGTTTAAATATTCTACTGTACTGTCAACTTTTTGGTAGAAATACCCACATGGGTTGTCAGTGATTTCTATGGTGCTCAGTTCTTTTAGTGAATCAGGTAAGAGTTGTTGTGAGTTTTGCTTAACCAGCTCAATATATTCCCCTGATTTTATCTGTTCAACCATGGTATTAATTTTACTTTTTATGTTGAAAAACATCATAATAGTAGTAATTAAAGCAATAGCTAAAATAACATTTATAGTAATACTGACCCCGAGTAGATACTTTTTCATTAAATCCCTTAAGTAAAAAGATAAAGTTTTATTTGTATTGATTATAAGTTAACTAGGTTTATTTTAAATATATTTAGGATAAATGATTAAACGTAAGCTAACTTGGCTGGAGCCGCATTTTATTATTTTTGATAAGGGTTTTATCGTACTGTGAGAACAGAAACTTTAGAGTTTTGAATAACCATTGAGGCGGTCGACCCCAAGAAATAAGTGGACATACTTGGTCGACGTGAGCCGATAACAATTAAATCTGCATTAATTTCTTCTGCAACTCGTAAGATTTCATCCCTTGGGGTACCCATCAGAACTTGTGCACTATATTTATCAGCGGGAATTTTAAATTCTTTAATAATCTCTGCTAGTTTTTTGGTTACGCTCTCTTGTTCGCTATCGGCTTTTTCTGCAAAACCAAAACCCATTGTTGTATAAAAGGGAATGGTAGGGATAACCGCTAAAAAATGAACTTGCGATTTTTCATACTCAGATAGGTGCTGAATATGAGGCATGACTAAATGAGCTAAGCTTTTTTCTGTAATATCAATGGGGACTAAGATTTTAGTGTACATTTTTTCTCCAGCTATCATCTTGTGAACATGCAACCATTAAGCTTTATTTTTACAAAAATAGGGCGGTAAACCGATAAAATAGACATAGCTAATTATAGAATAAAATATGCCTCTAAAACTAAGGTTAGCATGTTAATTAGGCAAATACTTTGATGAAGTATTCAATCTCAATAACTTACTCAATACGCAATCAAAAATTTTAATGCGGTTTGTGCTATTGACCGTTATCGCTCTTTTATCGGTTAATTCAATGTTATATGATCCGTATATGGTTTGTATCTATTTTGTATTGTGAGGGTATTTTGGGGATTGTTAAAATTTCAGATGAATTACATGATTATTTACGTCATGCAAGCCAAGTAATGTCTCGTTCAATTAACTCACAGGCAGAGTTTTGGATCAAAGTTGGTATGCAAGCTGAATTAAATCCGCATAAAACATTTACTATGCTAATCAGCGAAATGCTAGAAAAAGAGTCTATTGAATCAAAAGGAAAAGTTCATGAATAACATTAAAATTAAAACAGCAGATGAAATTGAACTCATGCGTGAGTCAGGAAGGCTCTTAGCTAGCGTATTTAAGATGCTCGATTCTATTATGGTTCCGGGTATTTCGACGATGGAAATTAACGACAAAGTTGAGAGTTACATTGTTAATGAATTGCAGGCACGTCCTGCAAGTAAAGGGCAATATGGTTACCAGTATGTTTTGAATACTTCATTGAATGAAGTTGTTTGCCACGGTGTTCCTAAAACAGATGAAATAGTAAAAGCAAAAGATATTATTAATGTTGATATCACATTAGAAAAAAATGGCTTTATTGCTGATTCTAGCAAAATGTATGTTATGCCAGAAGCCTCCCCTTTAGCACGTAAGCTAGTTAAAGATACTTATGCTGCGATGTGGGAAGGAATTAAACAAGTTAAACCAGGTGCCACATTGGGTGATATTGGTTCAGCAATCCAACATTATGCGGAGTCTCATGGGTATAGTGTCGTTAGGGAATATTGCGGACATGGGATTGGGCGTGAAATGCATGAAGATCCACAAGTGCTGCATTATGGTGTACGCGGTAAAGGAATTGAATTAAAAGAAGGCATGACATTTACGATAGAACCGATGATTAACCAAGGTGGAATGAAAATTAAAACCAAAAAAGATGGTTGGACGGTAGTGACTCGAGACAAAAAATTATCAGCGCAATCAGAGCATACAGTATTAGTGACTAAAGACGGTTATGAAGTGCTGACATTACGAGATGAAGAAAAATAGCCCCTTATAAATTATTAGATAAAACTAAAATACCAGTTTGTGATCAGTAATCGATGGCAAACTGGCTGATTGTTATTAATTATTGCCTTAGTGCGATTGCTATGCGATTAAATGCACTCATTAACCCAATGGCTATAGTAAGGTCTGAAATTTGTACATCGGTAAAATGGGTTTTTAGTGTTTCAAATAGCTCATCCGATGTACCACTTGTGGCGATATTCACAACCGCTTCAGTCCAAGCTAATGCGGCTCGTTCTTTCGGGTCGAAATGATGGCTAACTTGCCAACCTGCTAGCGTGTCAATTTTTTTATTGCTAACCCCCGAAGAGCGTAAGGAATTGGCATGCATATCTAGGCAAAAAGCGCAGCCATTGATTTGAGAAACCCTTAAGTAAACAAGTTCAACAAGTTCTTTGCCTAATCCACTTTTATTGAGTGCATTTTTACAATCAATAAGCCCTTTATAGGCATCAGGGGATAATGTCGGATAAGCCAGTCTTAGTGCACTCATGGATAATTCCTCGTAAGTTCCGTTATTAGATAAATACAATATTAAAAATATTTTTATGAATCTTTTATTAGTCGGGCTTTTAGTCATATTTTTATACTAATTTTAAGTGAGTATATACTTATTCGCCGACGAAGAGGAGTGATGGTTGTATAGGCTGCTTAACAGATTAATTACTGGGGACCAGTAATAGTTTAGCGCTACAAGAGTGACTAAATTGCTGTTGAACATCGGGAGGAAGGTGATTGTCTGTAATAATATGAGTCAGTTCATCCATTTGGGCAACGCGAAATAATGACCATTTCCCGTACTTGCTGCTATCCGCTAACATAACAGATTGTGTTGCATTTTTAATAAGATCACGTTTTAGACCTGCTTTTTCTTCAGTTGGTGTCGTGATCCCTTTACTCAAGCTCCAAGAGTTGCAACTAATAAATGCAATGTCAGGGTAGATACTACGAAGAAGGCTTCGTCCATGCTCACCGATGCAGGATTGGCTGCTATCATCAATACGCCCACCAATAATGGTTACTTCTATCTGTTTAAACTCGCAAAGGAAAAGGGCAATGTGAAGGTCGGCGGTCACAACGCGCAGCGGCATATGCGTTAGCTCGCGAGCTAGCTCAAGCATAGTAGTCCCAGCATCAAGAAGGACAGTGTTTCCCGGTTCAATTAAACGGGCTGCTGCTTTTGCAATAGCCCGCTTTTCTCTTAGGTTACGTTGGTTTTTTTCGACAGTCGTGGGTTGCACTGGAATAAAACGATTTAGCGTTACCCCACCATGAGTGCGAGATATAACCCCAGTTTCATCTAGTTTAATTAAATCACGCCGGATAGTGGCCGCAGAAACAGATAATGCTTGTACAAGCTCATCAACAGTCACAAGGTTATGCTGTTTAAGGTACTCAAGTATTAAATCCAATCTATCCATTGTGCTCATTGATTACACTACATTCATTGCAAGTTTAAGGGAAATAGCCATGCTTTCAGGGTTTGCTTTGCCTGTCCAAGCAATATCAAATGCGGTTCCATGATCCGCAGATGTGCGTAAGAATGGAAGGCCAGCAGTGATATTAACACCATCATAAAAACCTAATAATTTTAATGGGATATGGCCTTGGTCATGGTACATTGCAACAACCATATCGTACTGCCCTTGATAAGCTTGTAAAAATACAGTGTCTGGGGGACAAGGACCATACGCATCGATGCCTTCAGACCTTACCTGTTCTATAGCAGGTTGTAAATATACGATTTCTTCGTCACCAAATAAACCGTTTTCTCCAGCATGGGGATTAACCCCTGCAATAGCAATACGTGGTTTTTCAATGCCAACTCGTTTTAAAAAATACGATGCAATGCGAGTCACAGTAACAACACGTTCGCTGTTTAATGTGTCTAAAAATTTTCGTAATGCGATATGGGTTGTGACATGAATGACTTTTAATTTTTCAGTGTAAAGCACCATGGCATAATCTTTAGTATTCGTTAGCTGGGCAAGGAGTTCGGTATGCCCAGGATAATTATGCCCTGCAAGGTGCAAAGCTTCTTTATTTAATGGCGCAGTAGCAATTGCTTTAACGTCACCAGCCAGCGCAAGCTCAGTTGCTCGTTTGATACAGCGAAATGCTAAGTCACCGGCTTGTGCTTGAACTTTGCCCGCGACAAGTTCATCAGGGGCAGCTAAAGGTTCATCAATGATATTGATAGTATCGGCCGAAAACTGGGCTTCATTGATATTGTTTATGATATTAAGTTTTACTTGAGGAACCAAACCCGATGTAATTAAACGTTGCATTGTTGCAGCACAACCAATAACAACAGCGGGAGCTCCTGCTAATTCACCTTCGGCAAGGGATTTAACGATAATCTCAGGGCCAATTCCCGCAGGGTCACCCATAGTAATAGCAACGACATTATTTTTCACAATAAATTTCCTCAATATATTTGATGGCTTCGCATAAAGTGGTTATTTGGCCAAACCCTCCCGCTTTTGTTATGACGGGCAAGTCATCGATTTCACTATCAATAAAGATGCCACAAGGTATACATGGCATAACCTCAGATTGGATTCGATAACCTTTTGCTCCCAAAGTATTGGCAACCGCAATAGCGATATCACCACCAGTTAAAAAAAGTCCCCCGATGCTGGCAACAGACAGCGTGTTTAATGTCAGCAAACTAATAAAGTCGCTGATTGTTTTTCCCAATTCATTACGCGTCATGCCATAGGTTATGCATAGCTCATCAATATGATGCCTATCTTGCACATCTCGACTACTACGTATGATGGTGTGTTTTTGTTGGTTTAATGTATGACTAACTTCTTTAATGAGTGCAGCCATGTAGTCATTTTGTGTATTGGATGCAAGGAACTGTGTTACATCAATATCAATGACGCTGGCATTACAGTGTGTTTGTGCATAATTTACCTGCTCAATGGTCGCGCTACTCATGGAGCCTGCAACGATAAATAGCGGTAATCCTCGCCTTTTACTCATAAAATTATCTTCAGGTAAGGCATTTGCAAACCCAGCGGCTCCGACTAATAGGCAAGGTTCAACTAATGAGGAAACGGCCTCAGCGATTAAGGTTAAATCACGCTCATTTTCGGCATCGGTAACAATAATAGTTGCTTGTGTAGGCGCTTGTGTTTGTAGCCATGTTGCGAACTGCCCTGAACGTATTTGTTCTAAAGAGATCTCGATCACGGGAAGAGCAGTTTGCTGATGAATTATCGTTTGTATACGTGATGAAACTACGGGTGTTTTTGGGTCAGATGCGAATTCAGTTTCTATCAGTGGTTTTCCATTAACTAAGCACTCACCGTTTAAGGTTACTCGTCCAGCAGCAGGAATAGCTGCGGCAACAATAGCGAGTTTAAGATTGGCTTCAGACATAACCGTTTCAATTTCTATGCCGATATTACCGCGGAATGTTGAGTCAATTTTCTTATAAATTAAAGGCTTTTCAGTTTGTGATAAAAAGGGTTTTAAGCTACCTCGGAGATTATCCGAGGCAGTTTCTGCATTTAGTGCACGGCTTTCGGTATTGAGCACCACGACATCAGCAAACCACGAATGTTTTTGTGTGCTATCGAGTAATATCTCAGTTCGAGCCTGTTTTTTTGCAAACTGGACGCCAGTATCATTGGCGCCTGTAAAATCGTCCGCAATAACGAGTAGTTTCATGACTAATTCCTCACTCTTCGGCAGCTTGAGGCTGTTTAGCTTGTTGACGTTTAGCGACCCAAGACGTCAGAACTGGGGTTAAAATGGCCGTTGTGATCACCGAGGCTGCAATCAATGGGGCTGCAGATAGCGCAATCGCTTCAAGGGATGGGTCTGCTTGGGCGATTGCCAGTGGCGTTGCAACGGCATTGCCAGCGGTACTTGATGCGGCTGCGCCAGCAATACCTGAGCCGCCAACTAAACGGTCAGCTCTGATATTGAACCAACCTCCAACAAATGTGGTGAGGGCACCTAATAAAATCCCCGCTAAGCCCCCTTGTAATAGCATTTCTAAGTTGATCCCTGCACCTAATGCGAAAGCAAAGAAAGGGATTAATATTGGCCCGCCTTTTGTCAGGAAGTCACGCATATGCGGATCTAAGTTACCTAAAATCATACCAACAATCAGTGGGACGAGAACTGCGACTAAGGCCATTAAAGGAATATTTGCCATCCCTGCGGCACCTAATGCGATCATGGTAAAGAAAGGGCCATCATTGAGAGATAAAATTGAGATAGCACCGACATCCCGTTTGTTACCAAATTCCCCCACTAACGCAGCGTATAAGCCACCATTTGAATTACTCATAGCAGCAATAATTGCAACGCCAGTTAAACCAAAGATGCCATCCATACCAAACAGGTAATCGACACCGAGCCCGAGAGCGATAGCGACAATTAATTTTGTTAATGTGATTGTACCGCCTTGTAATAGGGCTTGAGGGGCTGCTTTGAAGCTAATGCCTGCCCCCATGCACAGAAAACACGCCCCTATCAGTGCGGGAGCGCCATTTTTAAATAGTGAAGTGGTAAAGCCTCCTATTTCGAGAGACTGGGGTGCAAAGGTATTGATCAGAGCACCGATGACTAATGGCACAACCATCATGCCGCCAGGTATACGTTCTATCGATTTTTTTATTTGCATGGTTTTCTCCGCCATGATTTATTTTAGTCATAATGATTATATTTAATCAAAATAAAACAGCCGTGACCTAGATCTCATTAATGATTTTTAGTGGAGAAGTATCATTTTTACTCATAAATAGCCTTTTTATCGTTAAATATAGTGAAATAACTTCAGAAATAGGGCGTATGGAGTGCACCGATACTTTGATTGAAATCGATCATGTTGACTATTTAATGACTGCAATCATGCACATAAGCTTATTGATGGCATATTAGCTAACATTTCTTGGTTCAAATTTAGCGGGATAAAAGTCGTATTTTAAAGGAGGAGTTGAATAGGTGAGATAATAAGCGTTGCTAAATTTAACTGTTCACTGACTATAATAATTAGCATTACCACTTCTATTTTATGGCTAATTTCCAGATGAATAAATGCAGTAGAAGAAAGGACCACAAGAAAGGATCAGAAGTATCAAACATTATATAAGTCATACTTGCTTTAGTTAAGTAGATAGCGGTCTTTAAACTTATTTTTATTCAAACAGTATTTAATCTAATACAGAATTATTTTTATCAACATTGAAATAAAATAAATTTTTTAAATAAAAAGGATAATTTTTAAAATATAATGTTAGGTTTATTGTAAGGTCTATTCTATTTAAAGCCTTATATCTCAGTGTGTTAAATTAAATTATTGTCTTATGCATTTTTTGCATGGTATTTCGCCCATTTGCATTTCTCTTTAAGTTAAAAAAATGTAACTATCGATTTCAGGCTCAAGAGTCGCATCCAATAAAAGGTTATAGGTGATAACTATGACTTTAAATAAATAAAATAGGGGTACGAATGAACAGACACAAACTCATGAAACAAATTATGATAGCTATTATTCTAGGTATTATATTAGGATGGGGGTTTCATAATTATGCCGCATCAGTAGAAGAAGCAAAAAATATCGCATCTTATATGAATATTATTACTGATGTTTTTTTACGTTTAATAAAAATGATTATTGCACCACTTGTATTTGCAACAATCGTGTCAGGGATTGTATCAATGGGAGGCTCTTCTTCTGTTGGTAGTATTACAATTAAAGCGATGGTATGGTTTATTTCAGCAGCTGTAATTTCATTATTAATTGGAATGGTTTTTGTCAATGTATTCCAACTAGGTGTAGGTTTAAATTTAACAGTTCCAGCGGCTGCGGTAGATAGTGGTTTAAATACATCAGGGTTTACTCTGAAAGCTTTCATCACACATATTTTCCCTAAAAGCTTTGCGGAAGCAATGGCGAACAATGAAATTTTACAGATATTAGTTTTCTCAATCTTTTTTGGCTCTGGTCTTGCTTTTATTTGTAAAGACAAAAAAAGCCCCATAGTGACTTTAATTGAAGACTTATCTCGCATCATGTTCCGTATTACCGATTATGTGATGAGCTTTGCACCGATTGCGGTATTCGCTGCAATTGCTTCAGCCGTGACGGTTGAAGGTTTAGGTTTACTTTATGACTATGGGAAATTAATTGGGCTTTTCTATATTGCTTTAGCGGTATTGTGGGCAGTACTTTTCTTTGCTGGCTATGTTTTCTTAGGAAAATCTGTCTTTAGTTTGGGGAAATTAATTCGTGAGCCTGTCGCTCTCGCTTTCGCAACTGCAAGTAGTGAATCAGCTTATCCAAAAACAATGGAAGCTTTAAATCAGTATGGTGTCCCTAAAAAAGTGACAAGTTTTGTATTGCCTCTTGGTTATTCCTTCAACCTTGATGGTTCAATGATGTACCAGTCTTTTGCCGTATTGTTTATTGCGAATGCCTATGGGATTGACTTGAGTATCACAGAGCAAATACTTATTTTGTTAACCTTAATGGTAACAAGTAAAGGTATGGCTGGTGTAGCAAGGGCATCTATTGTGGTTGTTGCCGCGACATTACCTATGTTTAGTTTACCTGAAGCTGGGATTTTACTATTACTTGCCATCGATCAATTTCTTGATATGGGAAGAACGGCAACAAATGTTGTTGGTAACAGTATCTCTACCGCGGTTATATCTCGTTTAGAAGAGAGAAAAGGGCGTGTAAATGAGGAGTCTGAAATAGTGATGAGCGAAAAAACACCCACAACTTTATAGTGATGGTCACTATTATCTAGTTAACGCCCTTCTTATCAGAAGGGCTATTTCTTTAAGCATTGGTAGTTATTGCGCGGTTTGGTTTCTCATAAACTGCCAAAAGCGTTCTGATGAGATATTTAACCTAGCTTCGGTTCGATAGATATAAACCCCCATAGTGACTGATAATTTTGGGTCTAAAATAGCCAATTCATTTTTTTCAAGTTCATTTTTAATTGAGTAATCAGGTAACCAACCAACGCCGCTACCTGTTAGTATCATGCGTTTTAATACATCGCTCATAGATGAAACAAAAGAAAGTTCAAAGGGAAGGTTATCTGATTTATTGATTAATTGGTTGACTTGCCTCCCCATATAGCTTTCATCTGTATACTTCATTAAAGGCAATGTTGAGCTATCAATATTGAAAATAGGGCGTTTTTTTTCGTCGCAGGGAGAGACAAGATGTAGCCGGCTTTCTAGTATTTTCGTGTGTAAGAATGGTGATGACATTAACTCTTCGTTATAAAATGATAATATAAAATCACTTTGCCCTTCTTTGAGTTTATGTACTGCTTCATCAACATTTATTGACTCTACAAAAAAAATCTTATCTACATTTTTTGAAAATTGTGAAATAAAGTCAGGAAGTAAAAATACTGAAAGTGAATGCGCAGCCGAAATATTAATTTTTTGCTTGTCATTATCTATACCTTTAATTCGGTTTATTTGAAAATAAATATCATCAAGTAAATTTCTGGCATAAACAATAAAGCTTTTTCCTTGTGTGGTAAGTTGTAATGGGTTGGTATTTCTATCAAATATTTCAAAGCCAACCGATGATTCAATTGATTGAATTCTTCGGCTGAAAGAAGACTGTGATATATTTCTTTTTTCTGCAGCTAACGTAAAACTTCTACATTCTTCTAGTACAACAATATCGTGCAACCATTTAATTTCAAGATTACTGATCATTGTGTCCTCTAATGGTTTTTAGTTATTAATCTACTATGCAAATTTAGCATGACTTATAGAAACTCTGCAATTACCTAATGCTAACAATATGTCATGATATCATTAATTTGATGGAGGGCTTATGAAAAAAATATTAGGTATGTTAGGGGGAATGGGACCCGGAGCAACCGCGGATGCTTTTATTAAATTAATCAATAATACACATGCAAGTAAGGACCAAGAACATATTCCTATTATTATTGTGTCATTGCCTGATATTCCAGATAGAACAGAAAATATTATTTATAATGGGCCATCACCATTACCAGCAATGATACACTCACTTAAAATACTTGAAAGTGCAGGTGTATCTTGCATTATTATGCCATGTAATACGGCGCATTATTGGTATGAGGACTTAAAGAAAGAAATTAATATTAATTTTATCAGCATTATTGATGCAGCATGTAAAAAAATAATTGAGGATAATGTTAAAAAGGTAGCACTATTGGCGACGACAGCAACCATTCATACTAAATTATATCAAGAAAAACTAAATGTGAACAATATTGAATGTATTGTTCCCGATGAGGTTAATCAATATAAAATAATGCAGAGTATTATTTTATATAAATCGGGTGATTTAGCTAAAGCAAGAGAGTTGCTCTATCCTTATATTAGCCAACTAAAATCACGTGGTATTGATAAGTTTGTAATGGGTTGCACTGAAATTCCTTTAATATTAGACGAGCTTTCAAAAAACAACCCTGAGGATTTTATTGATGCAACAGAAGCATTAATAAAAGAAGCTATTAATTGGTATACTATGGATGAGAAAAGAGAGGTAGATGAAGAAAAAACAAATAAATTAATTGAATTTCATTGAAAATTATCATTCGCCATCACTGGGGTAATCTGATAAACATAAAAACTATTAAATAATAAATATATAATAATGCATTGTATAACATGTAATTGTGATTTTTTTGCATTCAATTTTTAATTGACTGTAATTTGAGCTGTTTTATCTTGTTGGATAGATGGGTTAGCCTTTAACTTTAGGAATATTAGACTTGTAGTTGTCCGATAAGTAGTGACAATAGTCGGTTTATTATAATGACTAATATTGTTAGATAGGGATTAACTCATGCAATTTAAATCAATGGTTAAATTGGTTGTTGGTGCAGTATTGCTATTTGTAATCGGTATTATTGGTATTAATTCATATACAATTGTGCAAGACGGTTCTGTTAAAGTGGGAACATTTCTAGGTAAAGTAGACCCTGTCGCTTATGATGCAGGTTTGCATTTCCCTATTAACCCATTTACTACTTTCGATACATATTCGACGAAAGACATTCGTGTTTCATTAAAGGAATTAAGAGTGCCTTCACAGGATAAGCTAAAATCGATTGTCGATATTACTGTAATGCTACAGTTTGATGGTGCTAAAGCACCAGTATTGCGTATTAATGGTGGTACTGAAAGTGAGGCATTGGATAAATATGTACGCCAAAAGCTTATTTCAACCATTCTCGAATTTGGTAAAGACGTCGCTAATGCACAAGACCTGTATACGGCTGATACACAAAGGAAACTTCAAGAGTCTATCCGTGATGCAATTCAAGGGTATGCATCCCCATATGGGTATACAATAAAAGAAATCATGATCCAAGATATTACTCTACCAGAAGTTGTTCAGGAACAAGTGGTCAACACTAAAATGCGCCAAGAGCAGATCAACCAAGCGAAAGCAGAAGCCGAAAAAGAGCGTGAGTTAGCACAGAAAAAAGTGGTGATTGCTGAAGCTGAAAGGGAATCAGCGGAACAGCAAGCGATAGCGAGGGAACGTAATGCGCAAGCAAGTTCTTTTGCGATGCGTCAAGAGGCTGATGCAAAATTATATGCGGCTCAGAAGGAAGCAGAGGCTAATGCGATATTACAACGCACAATCACCCGTGAAATGATTAACTGGAAACAGTTAGAAATTGAACAAATTAAAGCACATAAATATAAAGGTGAAGTGCCTAACATTGTTGTTGGCGCAGATTATGACGGTAAAATGATTATGGATATGCGAAATAGCCAATAATCAGCACTGATTAACAAAAACTATATTATTGAAACCAGCTCTATTCATTTAGGGCTGGTTTTTTATTTTACTGAGCACAATTGACGCGAAATCGACCAACGACTTGTTGTCTAATAAGCTTCCCCGATTATTTAACAACAGAAATTAACCGGTATTTAGCGGTATTAAAAATTAGGTAAAATATCTATGGTTCATATTGAAGAAATAACAAAACTCAATTTTTGGGATGTATGTGAACTTACATCAAATAAAAATGGTATTGCTACCGTATTAGAAGAGCACGTATGTTGCAATGCATACTCAATAGCGGAGTCTCACTATTATCCGGAATATATCCCCAAAGCACTTTATTGGGATGATAAATTAATTGGCTTTTTTATGTACAAAATAGTTGATGAACAGCCAACTCATGCTTTTATTTGTCGTTTTATGTTGGATTATAAATACCTTGGTAAAGGTTTAGGAAAACAGTCTTTTTCTGCAATTTTGGTGTATTTAAATAGCTTAGGAATACGAAAAATCTCTCTTGGGTTAGATGAGGAAAATATGATTGCTAAAAAAATATATTGCAGTCATGGGTTCAGCTTTACTGGTGAGATTATTGATGGTGAGCATATATATGCTTTGAACCTATAGGCATTAAAGTCAGGCTTTATCGCTAAGGTGGTAGCTCTAATTTGTATTTTTGTGATAGTTATTTGATAGTTGTGCTATATCGTAATCAAGTAAACAAGGAGTTGCTGTGATGCTTAATGTTTCTGGATTAATCAATGACTCCCCAATAGTATAACAATATTGGGGAGTTTATGTGTTTTAACGAACAATAATACCTAATAAAATTCCGATTGCACCAAAGTCAGCATCACTGAATGTAGTGTTAGCAATACCAATATCACCCAGAACAGGTAATAGGAATACAGGTAAGAAAGTAATCAACAAGCCTTGAGCAAACGCACCTAAAATAGCCCCGCGACGGCCGCCTGTTGCGTTACCGAATACCCCAGCGGCTGCACCGACGAAGAAATGTGGGACAACACCAGGAATAATGACGGTCATGTTTAATGCATACAATACAAACATGCCTAAAACACCTGCTGCAAAACTACTTAAAAAGCCTACTAATACAGCATTTGGGGCATATGGGAATACGACTGGGCAGTCTAAAGCGGGTTTTGCATTTGGTACTAATTTGTCAGAAATCCCTTTAAATGCAGGAACTATCTCGGCAATAACCATACGCACACCTTGCAGAATAATATAGACGCCCGCAGCGAATGTAATAGATTGCATCAATGAGAACATGAACCAATTTTTACCGCCACTGACTTCACGTACAAAATCACCACCTGCAAATAAGCAAGTAATAATGAAGATAATGAACATGGTAAATGAAATGGCGACTGGAGTATCACGTAGGAATAATAAGCTTTTTGGTACATTCATATCTTCGGTAGAGTGTTCTTTATTACCGAATTTGCTACCAATAAAGCCGGCCAATACATAAGAAATTGTCGAGAAATGGCCGATTGCAACATCATCTGAGCCCGTGACTTTTTTCATGTAGGGGTGAGCGATTGCTGGGAAAAAGACCATACAGAAACCAACAATCAGTGAGCCTACAGTAACCAGTAAGGTTCCTTCCATTCCTGCTGTAGCTAAGATCACTGCAATCATCATTGACATGAATAGGGTATGATGACCGGTTAAGAAAATGAATTTCCAAGGCGTCAGACGAGCAATCAAAATATTGATTAACATCGCAAAGAACATAATCATTGCCATTTCACGGCCGAAGCTTTTTTGTGCAATGGAAACAATTGCTTCGTTATTCGGTACAACACCATTTATACCAAATGCATGTTGGAAAATAGCTGAAAAATCACCTAATGAGCTTACGACTAGACCAGCACCTGCACCTAAAATGACAAAACCCATGATGGTTTTAATGGTGCCTTTAATACATTCAGTCACCGGTTTTTTCTGCGCTATTAAACCGATAAGGGCGATTAAACCGACTAAAATAGCAGGTTCAGATAAAACATCCTGCATCAGAAAACGAAAAAATGACATAGTGCCTCCGCTTACATTGCACCAAGTTTTTGTAAAGCAACAGACAGGCGTTCTTTCATCGCGACTTTGTCAATCATGTTATCGAGCGCTACGATTTCGCCACCAACTTGTTGGGCAACCAATTGCTCTGCAATGTCAGTTGTTCCTACAAAAATATCGCTTACAGTTCCTTTTGCTGAGCCTAAATCGACGTGATCTACATCAGCACTTACTTGTAAGTCTTTCAAAATATTTTTGATGCTCATTTCCATCATCAAACTTGTGCCTAAACCATTTCCACAAACAACAGTAATTTTCATAATATTTACCTTAATATTTAATTATTCATATTTAGCGATGATGCTAAGAATGTCATCTACGTTTTCTGATTGCATGATGCTGTCTATATCTTCTTGATTATCAAAAAGCTCCGCCAACTTTGCGATAGCGCCAATGTGGCTGTTGCTATCTGTTGCTGCGAGAACAATTAATAACTTAACTGGGTCGTTGCCTTCAGAACCAAATTCAACGCCTTGTTTAATAACAGTTAAACCTAGTGATAATTGATTTACGCCATCTTCTGGGCGTGCGTGTGGCATCGCAATGCCAGGTCCTAATACATAATAAGGGCCAATTTTCTCATGTGATTTAATAATGGCATCAATATATCTTGGTTCGATGAATTTATTATTAACCAAAGGGCTACAGGCGATTTTTATCGCATCTTGCCAATCAGTGGCGCTTTCGACGACCTGAATGACGTTAGGGGTCAGTAATGTCGTTAGCATAGAGTTACTCCTGGTATGCTGAATTTTTATCTTTTTTAATGGTTGAATGAATAGTAGTGATCTATGGTAGCGCTATCTAGCTTAAACTTTCATTTTCGTGATAGCGCTATCATTTTGAATAAAAATAGCGAACAAATACTAATTCAGGACACTTGTTGGCTGATTAACAAATTCAACCTATGGTAAGTTACTCGGGTTAATAATAAGTTTAGGCTAATTAAAAGTATTTTATGGAAAAAACACGAAAAAGAAAAAATACAGGGCGAGTCACGCTGCAAGATGTTGCAAAATATGCAGGTGTTGGGTCAATGACAGTATCCCGAGCGCTTCGTACGCCTGAATTGGTTTCAGACAAATTACGTGAAAAAATCAACGAGGCAGTTGAAGAACTGGGTTATATTCCAAATTCAGCTGCGGGTATTTTGGCGTCAGGCCAAAGCCGAACAGTCGCCGTTTTAATTCCGTCGTTACGTGATAATGCTAGTTCGGTATTTCTACAATCATTACAAGAGGTTTTGAATAAAAATAATTATCAAGTTGTCATTGGTAGTCATGACTATCAGCAGAAAAAAGAATCTGAAGTTTTATCTACATTATTACAGAGTAACCCTGCGGCCTTGATCATTTTTGGTGCGATTAATTCAGAGGGGGTATACACCTACCTTAAAAATGTAGATATACCTGTTATCAGTGTTGCAGGGGGAGGGAGTCATCCATTTACATTGAATATTAAAAGTAATATAGGGGAAGCGGTTAATTTTTTAACACATTATATGTTACAAAAAGGGTATAAGAAGATAGGCTATATTGGCGCTCAAATGGATAATAAAATGCAAAGCCAGCAACTAAGTGGCTGGAATAAGGCCATGCTCGAATATAACCAAAGTGCAGATCAAAGCATTACGACTCCTTATGTTGCTACCATGGATTTTGGACGTCAGGCAATTAGCGAAATGCTAACTCGTCAGCCTGAACTTGAGGCTGTGATTTGTAGCCACGAAATGATTGCGTTAGGGGTTATTTTTGAATGTCAAAGGCGCTTGATTAAAGTGCCGAAAATGTTGGCTGTTGCTTGTGTTGAAGGGTCCGCAAATTGCGACCATATTCACCCATCCTTGACTTCGGTACGCATTGATTATAGCAAAATGGCGAGAGAAGCTGCCAAGAAGTTGCAAAGATGGTTAGCGGATACTGACGGTGATCTTTCACAGAGACAAGAAGAAGTCATTTTCCCTTATAAGTTCGAAGCTAGGCAAAGTGCATAGGGGGGTATCGATTTAGTCACACTATTTTGTTATTTAACTGTCTCTTAAACAAGAAATTCTATAAGAAGTCACTTTTTTGTTCTAAAAAAGATTGTTTTTTTGGCTCTCAAAATAAGATTGTCGACTTGGTCACTGCATCATTCTTATTCCTTGCTACAGTATATTAGTAGGTCATATTTCACCTGTACTTAAGTTTAGACTTTTGACGGGTATTGACCTCTTTATAGCTTTAGACAATAGCAGGGGAAATATAATGAAATTATTAAAAACAGTTATTTCTACCGCAATTTTAGTTTCTTGCGGTGCATTAGCAACAACCACGGGGTCTGAAGTACTTAAGGTGCAAGACGGAGGTACGCCGAATAAGGTCTATACCGCGAATAAGCCTACGATTAAAGTTGCAACTTATAATATCGGAAAGAACGAGTTGGCATCAGATGTGAAAAATTTCGATGCTTTAAATAAAGCAATTGCGAGAATTGATGCAGATGTCATTGTTTTAACCGAAATTGATAACAAAACGGCGCGCAGTAAACATGTTAATCAACTGGAGGAAATCGCTAAGGCTAACAAGATGCACTTTGCATTTGGTAAAGCATTAGATTTTGATGGTGGTGAATATGGCGTAGGAATTTTATCAAAATATAAAATTGAAAAATCAAAAGTCATTAACTTGCCTTCAGGCGATGCGGAGCAACGTGTTGTATTATTATCTCAGATAACAAAACCGGGTTTTGATGCGCCAATTATTATAATGGGGACTCATCTTGATTGGCAAAAAGACCCAACAGTGCGTATTGGGCAGGTTCGTCATATTTTAGATGCGAGCATTGGGGATACAGACACTGGTTTTGATAATATAGCTGCATCAATAAAAATATTAGCTGGTGACTTTAACTCAACGGCTAATGAACAACCTATTCAAGAAATCCGTTATATGTGGCAGCCCGTTGAGAAAAAAGGGACGGATTATCGTAGTTGGCCAGCAGTTAATCCAGCGATTGACATAGACCACATTTTTACATTTAAAGGGCAAGTGTGGAATGTAAATGAAATGCAAATACCAACGGATAGCGAAGAGTTTCAATGGTCAAGTGTCAGTGACCATCTGCCAGTGATAGCGGAATTGGAGTTACAAGAGCAGTAGATAGGTAGGTAAAACGGAGTTGTATCGGTAAAGGCCTCATTTGCAGGCCTTTGTTACATCTGTACTTTCATTGTTTCTGAAGCAATTTCTGTCTCTGAATATAACGTTTTTCAGCTATTTCCAAATAACGTTCAACGGTTGAATATATTTGTTGACGTTGTTCCGATAACTGTGGGTCATTATCTAAGGCGGAAGAGGTTTGTTTAATAAACTCAGCAATATAGCTTTTAATACAACCAAACTGATTAGCCACATTAGCATAATAGTATTGGTAAACATAAGATTCTTGAGAATGGCTTAGGTCTGTATTGTTTTTTATATTGTTGGTTGCAAGCAAAAGTAATTGAATTTGTGTCATGGCATACCCTTTTTCTTTGGAAGGCAATGCTACCTGAATTTGAAATTTAAATTTGTCATTTTTAGTCGGAAAATTTTATGTATTAGTTTAATAGGGGGTTTTTATAGGAATATTCTGTAATTTGGGTTAGTTTAACTAGACGAATTGGGAGATGTTTGAGGTACACACAAGATTTAAATCATAATGATATCGTTAAATATTCTTATGGTTTATTTGTTAAATTATTGTATTAATCTGTTTTTTATCACTTTCAAAATGCTCATTGCAATCTCATTATCGATAATTTTCAATTATTAATCAATTCATTACGATATTTTTTGTTTTGGTTTTTTGGCTGTGGGCAATATGGGATGTAAAATAATATTGATAATGGAAAGGTAATGACGCTACTTATGAAACTAGTAGAAGAAGATAACCTAACTTTCCTTTTGATTGTAATTTATTGATTTATATTTACTTTTATCTTTTGTGTGTTTTTCTTGGAAGAGATAATCTTATTTATAAAATTACTCAATAATAAAATAAATAAATAATTTACTCATATACTGAGTCTATATACGCATTATATGAGTTTATTAACAATTAGACACACTAATTCTTAATTCGAATTGTTTAATAATATATTTGAAGTGATTACTATTAAATGATAATTAACAATTAAGTCCAATTATTGTTTCTATCATATAAAAGAGAAACGCTTTTTGTGAAAAAAATACAAATTGAAACAGTTAATCTTTCGGGTACTATTTATATTTTTAGCTTAATGCTGGTATACTTACTCATGTGATGGGTAAAATAAAGTATAAATACGAATAACCTATATGAAACTAGTTGTGTCTATTTACGTAGATTATTACTATTACGGAAAATAGCGATTAGGTCAAATGCGGTTGTCTAATAAGGTATTCTTAAGTAGGTAGTACCATCTATTATTAAATTAATTCTTATTTACTTACAATTAGCTAAAAATAACTACTCAGGTATTTTTGAGAGAAGTACTGTTGTGTCATTTTGGTCAATTGGCTGTGTCATTGCGTTTATGAGAGCTTAAAAACATGAATATCATAAAGTTGCTCACAATCTTATTGTTAACTGGGTGCTCTTTTATTTTAGGAGTAACGATGAATTATGCTCCAACACCTGATTTGGTAAAAATGGCAAAAAGTAGTGTGGAAGATTACTTGTCTTATCCTGAATCTGCGTCATTTAAAGGAGTGAAATATAATTTTATTCGGCAAACAGCAGACAAAGGGGACTTAGGCTATGTTTGTGGCGAAGTTTTTCGCGTAAAAAATGCTAAGTTAGAAGGGTACAAAAAATTTATTGTGAAAGCGTATACCTATAATGATGGTAGAGTCACAATGTCTATTCCAATGGTTGAAGGGGACTATGACTTATTACCGATGGAGATGGTAAATGCATTATGGCAAAAATATTGCTTTTGAGATTAGTCGGTAAGGGCTTTTTATCCGTTCAACATACAAATAAACAGGGAACAGAGAGAAGAAAGCCATAAAGCGGCTTTCTTCATTATAAGGCTAGATAAGGCTAGCTAATAGTTATTTAACCTTTTAACTCTCTAGCGCATTTCTGTAAGTGTAAAAAAGACGCAAACCGTATATCGTGATGCGCTTTATAGGCCTTATTCGGGTGGTAAGTTAAATCAATCGCACTAAACTTATTCATAGCCTGTGCGACATCATTACAAACTTTTCCTGCAACAGCACCTAGGATAGCGGAACCCAGCAATACAGGTTCACTTGCTCGGGTTGAAATAACTGGCACACCACATGCGTCTGCAAGTAATTGGCGGATTAGTGGGTGTTGACCCGCTCCACCACTAACAACGATATTTTCGATTGAAGCACCTGATTTAGCTTGTGCTTCAATAATTTGCCTCAAACCATACCCAATACCACAAACACCGGCAACATAGAAAGACAGTAAATTTTCCATGCTGTTATCCATTGTTAAACCTGCAATCACAGCTCTTGCATGTGGATCGGCAAAAGGCGCTCGGTTACCTAGAAATTCTGGGACAACATGTATTTTTTGTGCTAGTTCAACGGATTGAGAAGGAGAATCAGCTTTTTCTAGAACTAAATCTGCTAGCATGACAGGTAATGATTTCCCTTGTCTTTTGGCTGTTATTTGAGCTTGCGCTGAGGCTGGGTGTAATGAAAGCAGTTGGTCTATTGCAGCACCAGCGGCACTTTGCCCCCCTTCGTTTAACCACATACCAGGAACCATAGCGCTATAATAAGGCCCCCAGACCCCAGGTATAAAAACAGGTTCTTTGGTGGTTGTCATGGTGCATGAAGAGGTACCAAATACATAGGCCATATTTGCAGTTGCATCACCGTTCACACCTACAGTCCCAATCCCTCCTGCATGAGCATCAATCATACCGGCAGCAACAGGAGTGCCTGCGAGTAAGCCCATTTGCTGTGCGGCCTGTTCTGTTAACCCTGAACCACAAGGCGTGCCCGGCTCAACGATTTGTTGCCCAATGCGGGAGAAATTTTCTTCGACCAGTTCAGATAAACCAGCTTGTTGGAAATAATCAGCATCCCAACGTTTTTCATGGGCAAGGTAGGTCCATTTGCAGGTGACGGTGCAGGTTGAGCGTGCCAGTGAACCCGTTGATTTCCATGTCAAAAAATCAGCTAAATCAAAAAACTGCCATGCGTTATCATAGGTTTGGCGTAAATTTTCTTTTAACCACAATATCTTTGGTGTTTCCATTTCTGGAGAAATTTTGCCGCCCACATAATTTAAAACGGGGTGTTTTAACTGGTTAATACGCTCTGCTTGTTCAGTCGCTCGATGATCCATCCACACAATGATGTTACGTTCAGGGTCATTCGACGGGCTAACAGTGATCGGGTGCTTATCGTGTCCAATGACGACCAGTGAGCAGGTTGCATCAAAACCGACTCCAACCACTTGTTGTGGTTTTACATTAGAAGAGGTGATCGCTTGTTTGACACAGTAACAAACTGCTTTCCATATTTCATTACTCGACTGTTCCGCAAAATTAGCGCTATCGCGAAAAAGTGAAATATCATGTTTGGCTGAGGCTAGCATATTACCAGCCATATCAAAAACACCGGCACGCGCGCTACCGGTGCCAACATCAATACCAATAACGACATTGTCATTATTATTTAATGAGGTCGTTGGATTACTCATTTTTTCCTCCAAGATGTGGGCTGTAATCTATGACAAGTTGGTAGGTTAGAGGTCGACGCTATTTGGAACGATAACTAAATCACGGATAGTGACATTTTTGGGGCGCGTCAACATGAATAAAACGGCTTCAGCCACTTCAATCGGTTGCATTAAACTGCCATTAGCTAATGCCTCATCCATTTTTTCCTGCGGCCAATCGTCGAGTAGTGCGGTGACAACAGGGCCTGGTAATACTGCACCAACACGCACACCATGCTCAGAGACTTGGCGGCGCGTAGAATGGACAAACGCTTGAACGGCAAATTTTGATGCAGTGTAAATTGGTTCCCAGATCACAGGAACGACCCCAGCGATTGAACTGGTGAATAATACATCGCCAGACTTTTGAGCAATAAAATGTGGTAATACGGCACGAACACTACGAAAAGCTGCATTAATATTTAAATTCAATACCTTATCCCATACATCGGGGTCGCCTTCAGCAACGGGCCCACCAATATAGGCACCCGCATTGGCATGGAAGATATCTAAACGACCTGCTTTTTTTAGGATTTCATCTAACATCCCATCAACTTGTTTGGGGTTCATCAAATCGATGACTAATGGAATAGCGTTTTCGCCAAGTTCAGCCACGAGTTGATTCAATCTTTCTTCAGCACGGTCTATCAAAACGACTTTAGCGCCTGCTTTGATCAGTGTACGAGCACACTCAAGACCGATACCAGAAGCGGCACCTGTGATTGCTGCGACTTTGTTTTCAATGGAAATAGCCATAATTTTTACTCCAATTGGATATTTTAGCGGAAATATAAGAATAAAAAGCATTGTGAAATCAATGAAATGACAATGAGTCACAGGAACGGATAGGTGGCTACATATGAAAGACTGATAATATTTTTTTGTTTTATATCAGCTCAGAATTCATCAATTTCAGTTCTGCTCAATCGATGTAGCAGTATTGCGACTTTTCTACTTTGGTGTCAAGCTAGTAAAAAATGGAGATATGAATCTGTGACAAAGATCAGACAAAATAAGAAAACAACGATCTACGACCTTGCAGAATTAGCGGGGGTTTCAGCCAGTGCGGTGAGTGCTGTACTTAATGGAAATTGGCAAAAAAGGCGGATTAGCGCACAGCTTGCACAGAAAGTAATGCGTATCGCGGAAGAACAAAATTATTCTGTAAATAAGCAGGCCAGCTTATTACGCAGCAATAAGTCTAAAATTATCGGCATGTTAGTACCCAAATATGACAACCGTTATTTCGGTTCAATTGTTGAGCATTTTGAGGAAATGGCACGTGAAAGAGGGCTATTCCCTATTATCACCTGTACGCGACGTGATCCTAAACTCGAAATTGAAGCGGCACGCGCTATGCTTTCATATCAGGTGGATTGGTTGATTTCGACAGGGGCAACCAACCCCGATAAAATTACGGAAATCTGCCAAGTCTCCGGCGTGCCTACTTTGAATTTAGACTTGCCGGGCACATTGGCGCCTTCGGTCATTTCAGACAATTATCTCGGGGCGAAAACGCTAACCCAACGTATTTTGCGCAAACAAAAAACGCCACTTATACAGGGCGCCGCTCTAATTTTTATTGGTGGACGTGAGCATGATCATAATACTCGCGAGCGTATTCGCGGGTTTATTGATGCCCATCGCGAGCTAAGCATAGATGTCCCCAGTGAAAATATTTTGGCTTGTGGCTATGCGCCTGAAAAAGCAGAAAAAGCGCTCTCTGTTTTCTTTAAGCAGCATAATAATGACCCGCAAAAGATAGCGGAATGTGGCTTATTTATTAATTCAACAATTTCATTAGAAGGAGTGATGCGTTGGTTAGGGCATAAAGGGTATACTGGGTTACAGCAACCTAATTTAGGTTGTTTCGACTGGGACCCATTTGTTGCATTGCTAGGTAATGATATTGAAATGGTTAAACAAGATGTGCCTACTATGCTTAATCATATTTTTAATTTAATTGATAACGAAAATAGCCAAGCTCAACTGATTGAAGTCTTGCCAGTAGGAATAAGCTAATCCACGCTAATAATGATGATTGAAACCGCCTGCACAAAATTAACTTACAGGCGGGCTATGGCGAATTACTTATTGAGTGTTGTGACTAAGAGTTGATGCCGTTGATTATAAAACTTGGTATAAGTCATATAACCGGCCAAGATAGTTGAAAGGCTGGCGGTTCCCAGTAGCATAAATGTCACCATAATTTGGTATTTGACCGCTTGCAGTGGGTCAACGCCTGCAAAAATTAACCCCGACATCATGCCGGGAAGGCTAACAATTCCAACTGTTTTAGCTGAATCAACCGTGGGGATTAATGATGCGCGAATACTATCGCGGATTATGGAAGCAGAAGCCACTTTCGGTGTTGCTCCCAAGCTCAGCATTTCTTGGATTTGTTGCTGTTGGCTGGCAAAACGTTGACCAAGGTTATTAAAGCATAATCCTACGGCTATCATCGCATTCCCGGCTATCATGCCCGTTATAGGGATGACTTGCATAGGCGTAAATTCTATTGCGTTGGATAATATTAGGATAAGCAGCGTTAGGAATGTACCAGATGTAATCGCTATTAATGCCGTAACATAAACTTTATCAATATACTTACTTCTTTTTTTGGCATTCCACGCAGCATTAACGCAAATAAACATGACTAAGGCGATGGTGAGCAGTTTATGATCAACATTGAAGATGTATTTTAAGATATAACCCGCTATTAGTAGCTGGATGATAGCTCGACAGGTACTCCAAATTATATCTTTTTCTAGGGAAAGTTTTTCTTTATGGCTAATAAAAATAGCCACTAAAACTAACATGACCGAAAATGTTAGTGATTCATTGGAGATGGCTGGTTGGTGCACAGTAATATCCTATTATTCTTCATGATGAATGGGAAGGGTAATAACCTCATTGGTATGAGATATTTCATCTTGGTCATGGGTTACCCACAACACCCCGATTTTTTTATCAGTGGTAAGGTGGTGAATAAATTCATTTACTTTGATTTTATTTTCTTCATCAAGGGCACTGGTTATTTCATCTAATAGCAAAATTTGCGGTAAAAATTGTAAGTTACGGATAAGAGAAATACGTTGTTTTTCCCCACCAGAAAGCTCATTGATACCTTTTTCTAAAATAGTTTCATGCAGTGAGAAATAGTTTAAGTCACTTATTATCTTATCTTTATTGAAAGGTAACTTTCTTATTTGGTATGGAAATGCCAAATTATCATATACTGTTGTGCCAAATAAAGCAGGCGTTTGCGTACAGTATGAAACTTGTTGGCGATAGGTTTCTGGTAAAATAGTATTGATATCTTTTCCCTTGAAGGTGATCGAACCTTGAGTGGGGGAAATTAAAGATGCCACTATTTTTAATAAGGTGCTTTTTCCACAACCGGAAGGCCCTGTGATTAATTTGAAATCACCTGCTTGTAGGTTAATCTGCACATTATCGAGAATTGTTTTCCCATCAATGGTATAACCAATATCCTTCAATTGTAGCAGTAAATGGTTTTGTTCCATATTATCAATGACCTATTTAACTAAAATACGCAGTTTAACGCGAATGATACCCATTCCATTATTTTATCTGATGACAGTACATTTACGTTGTTCAATATCAATTTAGATATAACTAATATTATGCGCCAGTTATTGCTAAATTTATACTGTATTATGCAGATAGTGGTTAAAGGACTATCAATAGGGGACTATGATTGTTTTATAATCTGTCATTGTGCTATCGAAAAAATGGATTAAATACTCATGTTAATATAAACAAATAATCAGTTTGAATTTAATTGTGAACAAATGTTCTTAATCTTATTTTTCATTTCTAATAATATGAGAAGTGGCTCATTTTTATAAATTATAAATATAGATTTAAACCTGTAACACTATTATATTAGTAAAACTAAATATTAATTAACTCTCATCGAATATCATGGTGTTTCAGTTTCACCATCGTATTCATATTATATTTTTATTAAATATCACATCATGATGTTAAGGAATTATAATGAAAAAATTTAGTGGATATAACACCAACTTTTCTCTTGATGGTAAAGTGGCCGTGATCACAGGGGGAGCCGCAGGTATTGGGCTCGCCATTGCTCAGTTATATGCCGAGAAAGGGGCTAAAGTTGCCTTAGTTGATAAATCAGAAAAGGTTACTGAGGTAGCTAAAATGCTAGGAAATAGCTTAGGTATTCAATGTGATATCACAAATTCTGAGTCAGTTTCAGAAATGGTTCAACAGGTTTTACAGCATTATGGCTCATTGGATATTGCTGTAAATAGTGCGGGGATTGTGGCATTAGCTCCTGCGGAAGATTTAGCAGAGTCTGATTGGGACTTAACCATGAATGTGAACTTAAAAGGTACCTTTCTTGTTTGTCAGGCAGTTGGTAATATCATGATTAAACAAGGAAAAGGGAAGATAATTAATATGGCTTCCCAAGCAGGGGTCATTGCTTTAGATCAGCATGCCGCATATTGTGCCAGTAAAGCAGCGATCATTGGCTTAACTCAAGTATTAGCGCTGGAGTGGAGCCCTAAAGGGATACAAACTAATGCAATTTCTCCAACTATTGTGATGACGGAATTAGGTAAAAAAGCATGGGAAGGGGAGAAAGGTGATGAAATGAAAGAAAAAATTCCTGCTAGACGTTTTGCTGAACCATCAGAAATTGCGGCATGTGCGTTATTTTTAGCCAGTGATGCATCTGATATGATCACTGGACATAATTTAGTTATTGATGGTGGATATAGTATTCAATAATTATCTAATTAAAAATAAGCCAAATAATAATGTTATTATTTGGCTTGTAATAATAATTACAAAGTAGGATAACGAATTTTAATAAAACTTAGCTTTAATTATTTATCGGCCTGTAATAATGAAAGTGACATACTAATTAGCTTTTCAACAGTGAAACCAAAATAGTCAAATAACTGCTTAGCAGGTGCAGATTCGCCAAAGCTATTCATTCCCATTATTAACCCATCCAAGCCAACATATTTACGCCAGTAATCATCAATGCTAGCTTCAATGGCAATACGTTGACGAACATGATTAGGTAAAACCTGTTGTTTATATTCATCAGGTTGTTTATCAAAAGTATCAGTGGATGGCATTGATATAACATTGACGTTAAAACCCTGTGCGGTTAAAACCTGCCAGGCTTCAACCGCCAAGGTGACCTCAGAGCCCGTCGCAATTAACAATAACTCAGGTGATTGGCTATTACTTCGTAAAATATACCCCCCACGCTGGATACAGGTAAGTTGCTCAGAGGTACGTGAGTGCTGATGGAGATTTTGCCTTGAAAGGACTAAGGCCGTCGGCTTATTTTGTTGCAGTATGGCTTGTTGCCAAGCAACTGCGGTTTCTACTTGGCAACAGGGCCGCCATACGGAAAGGTTGGGAGTAGCCCGCAATGCGGCTAATTGTTCGACCGGTTGATGAGTCGGTCCATCTTCACCTAAGCCAATCGAATCATGGGTGTAAATCAGAATTTGCGGTAATTTCATTAAGGCGGCCATGCGTACCGCATTTTGAGCATATTCACAGAACATCAAAAAGGTTGCGGTGTAAGGGCGAAACCCTCCGTGTAATGCAATACCATTGGCAATGGCAGTCATGCCAAATTCCCGTACACCATAATGAATATAATTACCCGCAGGATATTCATTGATAGGTTTTGAGCCTGACCAGTAAGTCAGGTTACTCGGCGCTAAATCTGCCGAGCCACCCATTAGCTCAGGTAAAACAGGGCCGATAATATTGAGAACATTTTGTGAAGCCTGACGAGTGGCAATTTCTGCTGGGTTATTATTCAGGTGCTGAATGTACTCATTGATAACTGAACTAAATGATCCGGTAGGTTGGTTTGATAAGCGCTGGTTTAATTGAAGGGCTAATTCGGGATATTGCTTGGCATATTCCCGTAGAGCCTGTTCCCAACGTAATTGCTGTTCAGCACCACGCTCTATTGCATTCCATGGTTGGTAAATCTCTTCAGGGATTTCAAAAGGTGGGTACTCCCAGCCTAATTGTTGACGCGTTAATGCAATTTCATCGTTCCCAAGGGGAGCACCATGTGAACTCGCTGTTCCCGCTTTATTGGGGGAGCCATATCCGATAGTGGTACGACAAATAATCAATGTTGGTTTAGAGGTTTGTTGATGGGCTTGCTCAATCGCGGCTTTAATTGCAGGACGCGAATGCCCATCAATGGCTCTAATAACATGCCAACCATAGGATTCAAAGCGTTGTGCGGTATCATCGGTGAACCAGCCTTGTACATCACCATCGATAGAGATCTGGTTATCGTCATAAAAAGCAATCAGCTTATTGAGCTTAAGAGTCCCTGCTAAAGAGCAAACCTCATGGGAAATCCCTTCCATCAAGCAGCCATCACCGAGGAAAGTATAAGTAAAATGATCGACAACAGGGAAACCTGAGCGGTTAAAGGTAGCCGCTAGTGTTTTTTCCGCGATAGCCATTCCCACTGCATTTGCAATACCTTGTCCCAGAGGGCCTGTGGTGGTTTCAACTCCCGGTGTGTAGCCTAATTCAGGATGACCAGGTGTTTTTGAATGTAATTGTCTAAACTGCTTTAAGTCCTCGATAGAAACATCATAGCCCGTTAAATGAAGCAAACTGTATAGCAACATTGAGGCGTGGCCATTTGATAACACAAAACGGTCGCGATTAGGCCAGCAGGGGTCGGCTGGGTTATGTTGTAAGTAGTCTCTCCATAATACTTCAGCAATGTCTGCCATCCCCATAGGGGCACCTGGGTGACCCGAATTTGCCTGTTGTACAGCATCGATTGAAAGAAAGCGGATTGCATTTGCTAATTTATTTTGTGTTTGTGTGCACATAACAAAACTCCCAAATTAAAACTAACGTTCCCCATTTTCATATTCACTAATACGGGCTACTTTGGGTGCTGAACGTCCCCCTTCATAATGGGAAGCTAGCCATGTGTCGACGATTATTTTGGCTAATTCGGGGCCTATTACCCGTGCTCCGAAAGTGATAATTTGCGCGTCATTGCTTTTTTGTGCCCGCTCTGCTGAGTAAGTATCATGGCAAAGCGCTGCACGTATCCCCGCAACTTTATTGGCTACGATAGACATCCCAATACCCGTGCCACAAATTAAAATTCCGCGTTGATGTTTACCTTGTGTGATAGCGGTGGCGACGGCATGAGCAACGTCGGGGTACATTTCATCTTCAACCCCAGTCTTTAAGCAGTAATCTGTCACTTCAATATTTAGCTCTTTTAAATGAGCTTTAATTAAATCTTTCATTTCAAATGCAGCGTCATCAGCACCAATGGCAATAGATAGCATGATAGAGATCCTTATGATTGAACAAATGTTCATTAACTATTCAATTGTACTAAATAGAAAATAGGATCTTATGAACAAATAATCAATAGGTGAACATATGTTTTTATTTTTGGTATGCTTGATTCTGTGATCTAGGGCTTTAAATTACATTTTTTTTCGATAAATAGCGAAAAGTAGTCGTTTAAAAGCTATTTTATAAGAATATTTGCTCTAAATCACACTTTGACAATCTGGTTATGGGCAAGGATAAAGAAAAGAAGGTATGGTTAATTTGTATCTTCATTGAACTTATGTTCATTTTACAAACCGCCGAGGATAGAACTATGTGTGAACACTGTGATTCAAAAGCAACGATGAGCGCAGGCATCCCAGAAAAAATGCAAGCCGTGGTTGCTTATGCACCGAAAGATTACCGTTTAGAAACGGTGGATGTGCCAAAAATTAGTGAAGAAGAAATTCTAGTGCGTGTAGAAGCTTGCGGTATTTGTGCAGGTGATGTGAAAGCCTTCGAAGGTGCCCCAAGTTTTTGGGGGGATGATGAACAACCTGCGTATATTAAAGCGCCGATGATCCCAGGGCATGAGTTTATTGGTCATGTTGTTGGTTTTGGTTCAAAGGTAGAAGGTTTTGCATTAGGTGACCGTGTTATTTCCGAACAAATCGTCCCATGTTGGGAGTGCCGTTTTTGTAAACGTGGTGAATATTGGATGTGTGAAAAACATGACCTGTATGGCTTCCAAAAAAATGTGAATGGCGGTATGGCTCAATACATGAAATTCACTAAAGAAGCGATTAACTACCATGTTCCTGTTGATATGCCAATTGAAGATGCCATTTTGATTGAGCCTTATGCTTGCTCCTTACATGCAGTGCAGCGCGCCAATGTCAAATTGGGGGATGTGGTAGTACTTTCAGGCGCAGGAACATTAGGCTTAGGAATGATTGGTGCGATTAAAAAGTCTGGTGCTGGAAAACTGGTTGTTTTAGACCTCTTTGATAAACGCCTTGAACTAGCAAAAGAATTTGGCGCGGATATCGTATTGAATCCGAAACGTGATGATGTGGATAAAATCGTTAAAGACATGACGGAAGGCTACGGTTGCGATATCTACATTGAAGCGACAGGCGCACCAAAATCTGTAGAACAGGGGCTGAAAATGATCCGTAAACTTGGAACATTTGTCGAGTTCTCTGTATTTAAAGACCCAGTGACCGTTGATTGGAGCATTATTAGCGACCGTAAGGAACTGGACTTATTAGGTTCTCACCTAGGCCCATATTGCTACCCGTTAGTCATTGAAGGTATCGGTAATGGTGATTTCCCAACAAAAGGTGTCGTCACTGATATCTTACCATTAGAAAAATTCGCAGAAGGCTTTTCTATGATGGCGAAAGGTGACCCGCATATTAAAGTGGTCTTAGACCCGAACCTATAATGCTGTAGCCGGTTCAAATTAAACGCGAAATAAAAAATAACGATAAAAATTGGACCTGAATAAATGTCACCCTACCAAGGCTTGTTATTCAGGTCCTAACCCAGCGAACAAGCACTGAGGTTAACGATATGATAATCAATAAATTGTCTAAAGTAACGGGTTTTTCACCAAAGTTACTACTTGGCTATTTTGGCGTCCTTATCTTTATGATGGGGGAAGGGCTAGAACAAGGTTGGCTATCGCCTTTTATTATTAGCCGTGGAATGAGTATTGAAGAATCTTCATTACTTTTTAGTGTATATGGTTTTTTTGCAGCGGTTGCCGCATGGTTATCAGGGGTGCTTGCTGAGATTTATACGGCGCGTCGAGTGATGATTTTTGGCTTTGTGATGTTTGTGATTGGCTCGGTTATTTTCTTATCCGTCGGGCTGCCAAGCAATAGTTTATCTATCATGGTCCCAACTTATGCCTTACGCGGGTTTGGTTATCCAATGTTTGCTTATGGTTTTTTAGTTTGGGTAGCGTATGAAGCACCTATTAAAAAATTAGGTTCAGCCGTCGGAATTTTCTGGTTCGTTTATAGTGGCGGGCTAGGTGTATTAGGCGTGATGTATTCAAGTTATGCATTACCTATTCTCGGTGAAATGGCGACGTTATGGAGTGGGCTGATATTTGTCACTATTGGGGCATTTATAGCGATAGCGCTCAATCGTAATAAAGCGGGCGATGTACAAGACAAACCAAAAGAAAAAGTTTCGCTCAGCTATTTATTTAAAGGAATTACCATCGCATTTGAAAACCCTAAAATCGGTTTAGGGGGCATTGTAAGAACCATTAACACATCAGCGGCATATGGTTTTGTGATCTTCATGCCAATGTTTCTCGCTGACTTTGGTTTTTCTCGAACAGAATGGTTACATATCTATGCCGCACTTTGGACTGTCAATATTGCCTTTAACCTTATTTTTGGTGTTGTGAGTGACCGAATTGGTTGGCGCAATATTGTGATTTGGTTCGGTTGTGTCGGTTGTATGATTTGTACCCTAATGTTTTATTACGTACCGTACTATTTCGGTCACAGTTATACCCTGATGATGATTGCCGCCGGTTTGTTTGGCGCATGCTTGGCAGGATATGTGCCACTTTCAGCTATCATGCCAACGCTAGCTCCTGAAAACAAAGGTGCCGCAATGTCAGTACTTAACTTAGGTGCTGGGTTAAGTACCTTTGTTGGTCCAGCATTAGTAGGGATATTCATTAGTAGTGTTGGGGCATTGGGCGTGATTTGGATCTTCTCAGGGCTTTATTTATTTAGTGCGATACTGATGAAATTTATCACTGTACCGCAAGAACTGCTTGAACAGTCAGCAAAGATGCAGCTAACACCAGAAAATAAGTAAATTGAGGGAATTATGAATAGAATCATTAATGAACCTGATCTTGTTGTTGAAGATGCGATTCAAGGCTATTTGAAAGCGCACCCTGAATATTTTGCGCAAACGGAGAACGCTCGGGTTTTAAAATATCCACAAGCGCCAGTACCAGGAAAAGTAGGGATTGTCACCGGCGGGGGTTCTGGTCATGAACCTGCATTTTTAGGTTATGTTGGCGAAAATATGCTAGATGCGGTGGCGATTGGCGAAATTTTTTCCTCACCAACCGCAGGCGCATTCTTAGATGCCTTTAAAGCGGCTGACAGTGGCGCTGGTGTTGCTTGCTTATATGGCAACTATGCAGGCGATAACATGAACGTCAAAATGGCGATGAAAAAAGCTGAAAAAGCGGGCATGAAAATTAAAACGGTGGTGGCAACCGATGATGTTGCCTCAGCACCCGCCAGCGAAAAAGAAAAGCGTCGTGGTGTAGCCGGTGAAATTTTAATGTGGAAAGTTGGTGCCGCCGCCGCCAGTAAAGGTTATGACCTAGATGGCGTGATTGGCGCAGCACAAAAAGCTATTAATAACTGCCATTCTATTGGTGTCGGTCTAACGTCTTGCACCATTCCAGCGGTAGGGCATCCTAATTTTCATATTGAAGATGGCATGATGGAATTAGGCATTGGGCACCATGGTGAGCCGGGTATTGAAATCATGCCAATTCAATCTGCTGCACAAATGGCTCAAACAATGTTAACGCCAATCTTAGATGATATGCAGGCAAAACAAGGGGATGAAGTCGTGGTGCTAGTTTCTGGATTGGGCGCGACTCCCGTAATGGAGCTGTATATTTACTACGCAGAAGTTGAAAAACAATTGAGTGAGAAAGGTGTGCGCATTGTTCGCAATTACGTAGGTAATTACTTTACTTCATTAGAAATGATGGGCGTTACTCTAACCTTAATGAAGGTAGATGATGAATTAAAAACACTGATGGATGTACCTGCGTATTCATTAGGTTTAACTCAGGTTAAGTAAAGGAGCCAGTTATGCAAGTTATATCAACGGATTGTGGCAGTGAAGTAACCCTTGATTTAGTGAATATTATTGTGACAAATCGTGAATACCTGAGCGAAATTGATGGTGCTATTGGTGATGGTGACCATGGGATCAATATGGCAAAAGGTTTCAATTTATGTGCCAAGGCAATTGAAGGTCGTCAACTATCATTGAGTGAAGGGTTTGAAGAAATTTCAGATGCGTTGATGGAAGGTATTGGCGGGTCAATGGGGCCGTTGTATGGTAGCTTCTTTATGGGCATGTCTGACAGCATTTCAGGTAAAACAGAGCTAACGCAACAAGATTTTCTCGCCATGCTGCAAAATGGGTTATCTGAATTACAAGATATCAGCAGTGCCACTGTTGGTGATAAGTGTTTAATGGACACGTTGATCCCCGCGACCCAAGCATTCGAAGAAGCGACAACATCAGGTAAAAGCTTTAAACAAGCGCTTGACGCAATGCAAGAAGCTGCGATTGCAGGGCGTGATTCCACATTGGATTTAGTGGCAAAAATTGGTCGTGCAAGCCGTTTAGGTGAGCGTTCAAGAGGCGTGTTAGATGCGGGAGCAACCTCTTGCTGTCTCTTGTTATGTCAATTGGCTCAAAGTGTCGAAAAACAAGCTGCTCTAGCTAATGCCTGATTACCTAACCTAGTCATTATATGGATATATACGTCACCGTTGTTTAGGCGTATATATCCACTCTATTTTACAACTTACTTATTAATTGCCACTAGAAACGCTATACTAAAACCTTATTATCCTTGTTGCGATTAACACCAATAAAGAGGAAACCACTATCTTATGGATAGATCACAAACATCTTCCGATATCGAGCTACTCACTGAAATTGCGATAGCGTATTATCGTGATGAAATTACTCAGGAAGAGATCGCCAATAAGTTTGGTATATCGCGGATTAAGGTGGGGCGCCTATTAAAGCGTGCCAAAGAGGAAGGCATTGTTGAGATCAACGTACGCTATCATCCTATTTTTAGTACTCAGTTAGAGCAACAATTACTCTCTCGTTTTCCAATATCCCGTGCATTAATCGCATTAGACCATCCAGATGAAGAAGAGCAACGCTATCAAGTTGGAACGTTGGTTGCTAATTATCTATCAACCACATTACGCGACAATATGATTGTTACTGTAGGGCAAGGGCGCAATGTGGCGGTTGTGGCAGACAGCGGAGGAGCTGTACCTGAAAAAGATTGCCGTTTTATCTGTGGGATAGGCGGGACTCATCGCCCTGGTGATTCGATTAATGCAGACCATATCAGCCGCCGATTAGCGAAAAAATTTGGTGGAACCAGTGAAACCTTATATGCACCAGCCTATGTTGAAAATAACGAATTAAAGCAGTCATTCATGAAAAACGGCACCATCAAGGAAACCTTAGATCGCGCCCGTAAAGCGGATATAGCGTTGATTGGTATTGGTGACATGAATGAAGACAGCTATATGGTTAAGCTAGGTTGGTTTACGCCTCGTGAAATTGTTGATGCCAGCTTAAATCAAGGGGTTATTGGGGATATTGCGGGTTATGATTTTTTTAATGCACAAGGGCAACATGTAGACACTGTCATGAATGACCGGGTGATTGGTTTAAGTATTGATGAGCTAAGAAAAATCCCCTGTGTAATTGCGATTGCATCTGAGTCATCAAAAGCGATGGCGATCATGGGGGCCTTACGTACTGGGGCGATTGATATTATCGCCACTAGTGCCAGCAATGTGCGGACGATTTTAAAAATGTCCCAATAATGGACGACACCTATCTTAAATAAGCAATAACCCTGTTGGTGAGCCTATGGCACATGACAATCCTCCTAAGGGTGATTGATTTTGTCTTTTTTAAGCGGCATGGTGATGCTGTAAAAGCAAACCACCATGCCGAGAGCTACGTTGATAGCGAAACCGTGCTGTAAGCTATTTTTTATACAGCAAGGTCAACCGCCCAGTGATCATCAATAACAAAACAGCGGCACAGATTGCCATCAATACATTAAACCCTAGCCCCCAACTGATGGCCCATTTTAATTGTTCAAATGGTAATTGTTTTGGCATAGCCGCCAATGCATATTGCATAATGACCGAAACACTTGTCGCCCCCATCGCCGCGCCAATTTGTTGTAGTGTTGCGGTAAAACCTGATGCTTGGCCGACAAGCTCAGGGGTGACTTTTGCTAACACGAGATTTAACATTGGCGTCATAATCATGCCTTGTGTAAAGCCGATGAAGAATAATATTGGAGATAGCCATTCCACTGGGCTGTTTAATGAAAAAGCATACAATGCTATCAGGAGTAGCACATAACTTATTGCGTAGAATATGGCCCCCCAAAATATGACTCGGTCACCATAACGACGGGTCCAATATGGCGTTATAATTGATGAGATAACAAAACCAATACTTGAAGGAACAAATATTAAACCGGATAAAAACGGGGTTAAGCCCATGCCTTTTTGCAGTAGCAACGATAGCATCAAAGGGAAAGCAGATGATGTTGCGTACACGCTCATGACAACCAAAAGCCCAATGACAAAGTCACGATGGGTTAAAATGGATAGGGTAAATAACGGTGCTTTTCCTTGCTTTTCTAATCGTTTTTCTTGATAGACGAATAAGGTAAGAAGCATAATCCCACTAATGAGTAATACTGTGCCTATCGTTGACCATCCCCAGACGGGTAGCATGAGTAATGGAAATAATGCGCAACAAATACCGCTACTGGACAGGAATACACCATACCAATCTAAATTTACTTTCATTCGATGGCCTTCAAGTAGAAAACCCGATAAAAAAACAGCTACCGCACCAATGGGGAGGTTGACTAGAAAAATTGTCCGCCAGCCTAAGCCAAACAGGTCGAGTGTAATTAACCAACCCCCTAAAGCTTGCCCAGCAATAGCGGCCAATCCTAAACTCATTCCCAGATAGCCAAAGGCTTTTTTAGCTGTCTGCTCATTAAAATTAATGCGGATACTGGAATAGACTTGAGGGAACAATAAGGCAGCAGATAACCCTTGTAGAAACCGAGAAGTGACTAATAAAGATGCCGTTGGTGCTAAAGCGCAAAGTAGAGAGGTGATTGTAAACAGCGTCATTCCGACACGATATAAGCTTTTTTTGCCATAAATATCGCCCAATCGTCCCCCCGTGATCAGCAGCAGCCCAAATGCTAATTCATAGCCGACAATGATGAGTGTGATTTGTGTCAGATTGGCATTCAATGATTGCTGGATACTTACAATGGCTACATTGACAACAAACAAATCAAAAATTGTCACAAAACCTGCCAGTAATAAAACAAATAGCGCAATACTTTGGTGTCGGTTCATATTTTTCCCATTTAGACAGACAAATAAATGGGGACTATAATGAATGCATTATCCTGATACAATTTAACTAGTTATACTATTACTAAAAGCAATAGGCTATGAAAAATAGAGAACGTAACCGCCCTGAGTTAGCTGATTTTTTAAAGCAAAAACGTGAAAGTGTCTCTCCTGAATCAGTCGGTTTACCACGCACAACTCGCCGTCGAACGCCAGGATTGCGCCGAGAAGAAGTTGCCGCACTCGCTGGTGTTGGTTTGACGTGGTACACATGGCTTGAACAGGGCCGAGAGATAGGGGTTTCAACGCAATTTCTTGATAACCTGTCAAATGCACTTAATTTAAATACGGCTGAACGCCAGCATCTTTATCTACTTACGCATAACAGAGAGCCTATAGCGACTGGAAATACAGAACACTGTGTGCCTTCGGCAATTTCAAAAATGATCACTGATTTTCCAGATAACTATTTATGTTATGTGCTTAATTTGCATTGGGATGTACTGGCTTATAATTCACGTGCTGATGATTATTTTCATTTTTCCGAAGCTGAACCGTATTTATGTAATTTTCTTTATTTATTATTCACAGACCTTCGCTATCAAGAACGGTTTGCGGATTGGCCGTTAGTCGCTAAACAGTTACTCGCAAGTTTTCGTCGTGATTATGCTTTGACTAAAAATGACCCTAATATCAAAACATTAGTAAAAACGCTGGTGGGGCAATCTGCGCTATTTAATCAATTATGGAATAAGCATGAGATTTATCAGCCTTGTACTGGTGTCCGTGAATTGGTTTATCAAGGAAATTTAGAACATTATGACTACACATCACTGACGTTTGATATTGAAAAAGGGAATCGACTATTAGTTTATATTCCTAAATAAATCATATGCTTACTTATTTTTAATCTCTCGCCTTGACGAGTTGCAACTTGAATTATTTAGGAGTATGTTTTTAAAAAGAGTTCACATAATATAATAAATAACATTATGATTTTATGTAGAACTATGGGAGATGGCATTCCTCCTGTTACAAAACCGCCCATGTAGGGCTGATGATGCCTACGTTAACCTTTCCAAAAGATAGGGTACGTAGGTATTATGTGCCCTGAATTTAGGGCATGAATGATCTAATAGGAAACTTTCCTTTCATTTATCCCGCCAGACATTAAAGGAAGTTTCTATGTATGCCTCTTTATTTGCAATAGCGCTGGGTTCTGTTCTCGGTGGGTGGTTAAGGTGGTTTGTTAGCCTGAAACTTAATCACTTTTATCCCAATATTCCCCTTGGTACTGTTGTTGTCAACTTAGTGGGTGGCTTTGTTATTGGTTTTGCTATTTCTTATTTTGCCAACGCCAATATTAGCCCCGCCTATAAGTTATTTATTGTGACGGGCTTTTGTGGTGCATTCACCACTTTCTCCACATTTTCACTTGAAGTGGTCGTTTTAATTCAAGAGGGAAAATTTGGCTTTGCCATCAGCACCATTGCCATCCATGTTATTGGCGCGTTGGTCTTTACTTTGCTCGGTATGCTGTGTCATCACTGGTTAGCACAGGGGTAATATTAACCTTATAAACTGAACAAACCATTTTTTAATGGAATGATTCGTTATAAAAAAGAAGAAACTCAAGCGATGCATTATCGCCTGAGTTTCTGTTTTAATTATTTTCTAATAAATGATGAGCTGTGGCTTCATCGGTTACTAACCCTGTGACCCAACCGCCATTTAATACCGCTTGTATCGCGTGAGTTTTATGGGAACCCCCAGCAAAAGCAATAACAGGTTTATTCGGTGGTGCAAATAGAGGGACGCTGGTGTGTGTGTCATCTAACGCTGTCGATAGCCTTTCCCCATTGGCTTGAATAAAATGGCCTAATAGCTCAGCGGCTACGCCTTTCTCAAGTAACATTTCCAGTTGTTCATCGGTGACAAAGCCTTCCGAATTCAGCGGGCAGCCTTTTCCCACCTCACCAATACCAATAAAAGTTATGTCTGCATTTAAGGCTTTTTCTGTTACTTCCTTATACACACGGTGTTGGCACCACATGGCCTTATCTTCTGGGCTATCTGCATATAGCGGGGCAGGTAAGATATAATGGCGACATTGCAGCTTTTCTGCAAAACGCAGTGGAATATCATAACGTGTTGCCGAACTGTCCCGAGCGATAGCACCAATCAATGAAACACATTGATGTTGCGGGGTTTCTAGGTAAGGAAGGGCATCAATAATACTTCGTAATGTTCGGCCTGAACCAATACCGATCACTTGGGGGTTGTCTTGTTCGATTAATTGTTCCATTAATTCAGCGCCAGCCACTGAAATCATATCGAGGGTTGAGCCTGTATCAAGCTGGCCTGATGGAACCACACAACAATGTGTTAGTTGGTATTTCTGTTGAATTTCATTGGCGAGTTTAAGGCACTCAGTAATTGGGTGAGTGATCTGAACATGGACCATGCCTTGTTCTTTGGCTAGTGAAATAAGGCGTTGTGCTACTTGTCGTGATAAACCAAGTTCATGAGCAATTTCTTGTTGAGTTTTGCCTGCCACAAAATATAACCATGCTGCACGCGCTGCTTGCTCCATTTTTTTTAATTCTTTCTGCATGGACTGTCTCCTGCTTTTTTACGATATTGTAATTCTGGGCAATTGCTTATTAAAAGGGCAAAAGTCAATATTGTGAGCATTATCGCAGTAATTGTGATCAAGTTGAAACTAAAATATAACAAACGGGCATATGCCCAAACTTGTAGCAAATATTTATTCTAAGTTAAGGGGTCACAATGTTAAAGCAAAAATCAGTGTGGATGCACATCGGTGCTGGGTCATTTCATCGTGCTCATCAAGCTTGGTACTTACACCGCTTAATTCAACAAGGTGATGATAGTTGGTCAATCGCATTAGGGAATATCCGCAATGATGCTAATACATTGCTTGATAACTTAGCTAAACAAAATGGAGAATACACACTCGAAACGGTGTCCCCTGAAGGGGAACGTCAGTACGAAAAAATTACCTCGGTGCGTAAAATACTTCATTGGGACTCTAATTTAAGCCAACTCGTTGAACAAGGTTGTGATAAAGCGACTCGAGTGATCGCATTTACCGTAACAGAAGCAGGTTATTATTTGACTCCACAGCATGAGCTGGATGCTGAGCAACCAGATATCAAGGCTGATTTGGCAGGCGCAATGTGTACTATTTATGGTGCATTGACCCATATTTTACGGGCACGCTTAGCCGCACATGGTGAGCCGGTAACCTTATTAAACTGTGATAATTTACGTCATAACGGTGAGCGTTTCAGGCATGGTTTTTTATCTTTTTTACAATTAAAAGGTGAAACAGAATTATATCAGTGGGTAAAAGAAAGCACTCGCTCACCAAATACCATGGTAGATAGGATCACACCTCGGCCAACACCAGATGTGGCTGAACGTGTAAAACAACATACAGGCTGGGATGATAAAGCTCCGGTAATGGGGGAAGCATTCATTCAGTGGGTAATTGAAGATGACTTTATTAATGGGCGTCCAGCACTAGAAAATGTCGATGTTGAAATGGTGGATTCAGTATTACCGTGGGAAGAAGCCAAAATCCGTATTTTGAATGCAAGCCATAGCTGTATTGCTTGGGCGGGAACACTCATTGGTTTGAATTTTATTGATGATAGCACCCGTGAAGCGGCTATTAAACAGATGGCTTGGAACTATGTAACGCAAGATGTCATCCCTTCGTTATCACCAAGCCCGCTAGATCTTGAGCAATACCGCGATGTCGTTTTAGCTCGTTTTAGTAATCCTTACATAAAAGATACTAATCAGCGAGTTGCCGCTGATGGTTTATCAAAAATTCCAGGCTTTATCACTCCAACACTACAAGAATGCTATCAACGAGGCCAAGTTCCTGCAGCAACAGCAGTACTTCCCGCACTATTTTTTGTCTTTTTACAGCGTTGGGCACAAGGCAAATTACCGTATGAATACCAAGATGGCGTGCTTGATGCTGCATATTATCTACCCTTGATGAATGCCAGTGATGCATTGGAAAAATTCGTTTCCAGTGAAATGCTATTTAGCACATTAGCGCATTCAACGCAGTTTCATGAATTAATGAAAAATACAGTGGCAGATGTTGAACGCTGGTTGAAATCACCACATCAACCTCTGTAAGGAGAAAGTCGATGTACCTTGGAATAGACCTCGGCACTTCAGAATTGAAGGCAGTTTTAATTAATGGGCAGGGAGAAATTGTCTCCTCTAGCCATATGGCATTAACCGTGCAAAGGCCCCACCCTCAGTGGGCGGAACAATCGCCAGATAGCTGGTGGGAAGCGACTAATTCGGTGGTAGCCACACTTCGTCAAAAAGCACCAGAAGCATGGGCAGCAGTAAAAGCGATAGGTTTATCTGGGCAAATGCATGGTGCGGTATTACTTGATAATCATCATCAAGTGCTACGGGATTGTATTTTATGGAACGACACCCGAAGCGCGAATGAATGTGAATGGCTGATGGAAAACCACCCCGAGTTTTTGACAATAGGTGCCAACCTTGTCATGCCCGGTTTCACTGCGCCTAAATTATTATGGGTAGCACGTAATGAACCTGAGGTATTTAATCAAGTTGCTAAGGTATTGCTACCAAAGGACTATTTGCGCTGGAAAATGACTGAACAGTTTATCAGTGATATGTCAGATGCTTCAGGAACCCTATGGCTCGATGTCGCAAAGCGTGATTGGTCTGATAAATTATTGGCTGCAACAAATTTAACTCGCGAACATATGCCTACTTTAGTGGAAGGTGCAGAGAAAAGCAGTGTACTTCGTGCAGATTTAGCTTCCCAATGGGGGCTCAGTGCAGATGTTATTGTGGCGGGAGGCGGTGGGGATAACGCCGCCTCCGCTGTGGGGGTTGGTGCCGTTAATGAAGGGGATGCATTAATCTCTCTTGGCACGTCAGGTGTCATTTTTGTCGTGAACAATCAATTGCAGGCGGCACCACATCAAGGCGTGCATGCATTTGCTCATGCTTTACCAGACCGTTGGCATCAAATGAGTGTGATGCTAAGCGCCGCCAACTGTTTACGTTGGCTTTGCCAGTTGTTGTCTACAACGGAAAACCAATTGATGGATGAAGTAGGCCAATTGACTGAACAGCAAAAAAAACAATCTCCCGTGTTTTTACCTTACCTTTCTGGGGAACGAACTCCGCATAATGATCCTTACGCAATGGGGTCTTTTTTCGCCTTAAGGAATGAAACAACACGTGCTCAGCTTGGTTATGCGGTGATAGAAGGAGTGACGTTTGCCCTTGCAGATGGCATGAAAGTTCTAACTGAAACGGGCACACAAATTAGCCGTTGTAGTTTAACTGGCGGGGGAGCTCGTAGCCCTGTCTGGGCACAATTAATTGCCGATGTGATTGATATACCGATTGTTACACACCCTGCAAGTTCATCCGGTGCGTTAGGTGCAGCACGCCTAGCGTGGCTGGCGGATGGCGGAGATACCGAAACAGTATGCCAAAAACCTGATGTGTTAGACACTTATTCACCGCAAGAACAATACCAAACTTGGTTACATCAACGGCTTGATGTATTCCGTTTATTGTACCAACAGCAAAAACAAGCAAGGGAATTACTGCCACAGTAAGTCAGTATGGCGGTGTTCCCTACACACCGCCATTACTGTTAACTCTTCGCGATTGATTAAAATAACAAAATGACAATGAGGAAACTGCAATGGAACAGAAGCAGTATTGGCTTGGTTTACCTAAGCATTTGTTCTGGGGGTTCATCGCTATCGCTATTTTTATGAGTGGTGATGGTTTTGAAATGGCTTTTTTATCCAAACATATTACTGACTTAGGTTTTACACCGACGCAATCTGCTATGGTATTTACGGTATATGGCTTAATGGCAGCGGTTGCCGCATGGGCATCGGGTGTGGTGGCTGAAATTATTACTCCACTTAAAGCGATGATGATTGGGTTTATTCTGTGGATAGTGATGCATGCCTTATTTATGGCTTTTGGTTTAGGCCTGAAAAGCTATACTCTAATGTTATTATTTTACGGTATTCGTGGGTTGGCTTACCCGCTATTTATTTACTCATTTATGATGATGTTAGTACAGGTGATCCCCCGAGCTCACCTTGCTGCCGCAACTGGGTGGTTTTGGGCGATGTATTCTGTTGGGATAGGCGTAATTGGTAGCTATTTACCTAGTTTTTCTATTCCAATGATAGGGGAAACCGGCACATTATGGATGGCAATCGGCTGGGTCGCAGTTGGTGGTGCGATTGCTTATTTTAGCTTACGCCATGTTCCAGTAGACCGTTCAAAAGTAAACTTACCCATGAAGGATAAAATGGCGGAATTGTCGCGTGCTGCGACCATTTTATTCACCAATAAAGATATCTTTATGGCCAGTTTGATTCGCATCATTAACACGATTTCTCTGTTTGGTTTTGCGATCATCATGCCATTGCTATTTGTTGACCGCTTAGGGTTTACCATCTCAGAATGGTTACAAATTTGGGCCGTGTTCTTCTTTGTGACTATTTTTACTAATATTTTCTGGGGGATTGTTGGGGAGCATATAGGTTGGATACGCCAAGTCAGGTGGTTTGGCTGTTTAGGCATGGCTATCTCAAGCCTGATGTTTTACTACTTACCGGTCTATTTTGGGCATAACTTTGCGATTGCTTTAATACCTGCCATTTTATTAGGGATTTTTGTCGCTGCCTTTGTACCTATGACTGCGGTTTTCCCAAGTATTGAGCCTAACCATAAAGGCGCAGCGGTTTCTATTTATAATCTTTCGGCTGGGTTAAGTAACTTTGCTGCGCCTGCGATCGCCAGTTTGGTCTTACCTTTCTTTGATATTGTTGGCGTGGTTTGGGCGTATACAGGGTTGTATATTTTTGCAGGTGTTCTGACATTCTTTATTAAAGTCCCACAACCGGGTTTTGAAAATAATCGTAAGGTAAAAACCACTAAGTCTGTAGTAGAGCAGCAAACGAGTAATTAACTTATTTTATTAAACTCAAATCGAGCCCTATGGCCATATTATGGTTATAGGGCTTTTCTCATTTAGAGAGTAAATAAGGTATTAGAAAAGGCAAAAAAAGCGAAAGGTATATCCTCCTTTACAGTGGCAATATAAAGAGAAACAGATTAACGGTTAAATAAAGTATAATATTCCACGAAAATGGAAATATTAGTCATATTTGTAAGGCTGTTTCTGCTGTTATCGCGAGATTTATTGAAAATACATCCTGAAGCAATAGAATATAATTTCATAGATTAAAATTTAGTCTATAGTCGATCTTGTTATAAATAAGCTAATAAGTGAGATTAAATATTAATATCTGAACTATCATTAAGATGATATTAAGGAGACGATGCTTTCTGTTGTTATATCTGACTATTGAACAAGATTATTACCTTTATTCTAACCTACTTAATTCCTGTTTTGTTATCTATACATCTGTATTTTCGGTGTTATTATGATTTTTGTTGCAATTTTGTATTTTTGCAGCGAATTGCTCTTAATACTGATGTTTTATCAAACAAAATAAATTTTTTAATAAAGTTAAAAGATAAATTAAAAGCTTATAACACCAAAAAATAATCTAATAAAAAAAGATAAATGCGGGGAAAAAGTTATGTCACAGATGTTAGCTCTGTTTCTGATTGTGGGGATATTATATATCGGGGATGCTATTGCGGTTAGAACGAAAGCGTGGGTTCCTTCTGTTTTCGTGTGTGCGGTATTATTTTTAATCGGTTATTGGACTATTTTCCCAAAAGATATTGTCAGTATTGCGGGTATTCCTCAAGTGGTGGCAATTGCCTTAATGTATTTGCTAATTACCAATATGGGAACACTGTTATCTTTAAAAGAATTATTGCGTCAGTGGAAAACTATTTTAGTTTCATTAGCGGGTATTTTAGGGATCATCATTTTTACCTTAATTATTGGCGTAATGCTATTCGATTTAAATACAGTATTGGTTGCTGTACCTCCATTAGTTGGTGGTATTGTCTCTTCACTAATTATGTCAAAAGGTGCAGCGGAAGCTGGTTTGGTTGATTTATCGGTTTTCGCTATTTTAATTTATGTTATGCAAGGTTTTGCGGGTTATCCGTTAACCGCAATAATGTTAAAAAAAGAAGGGCGCCGAGTTCTGGAAAAATACCGTAATGGTCAATGGAAAGAAACATTAGCTACTGGAGAAACAAAAGAGGTTGAAGTCAAAACACTCGTTTCTGAAGACGAAATGCCTCGTATGTTTAAAAAAATTCCTAGCCACTATAATACAAGCTATTTCAAATTCTTACGTCTAGCTTTCGTAGGGTATTTAGCATATTTAGCGTCCAGTTTTGCCGCACCTTTTGTTAGTATTAGCCCTTTTGTACTGTGCTTATTATTCGGTGTAATTGCATCTTCATTAGGCTTTTTAGAAAGGCAGCCATTGCAAAAGGCTAATGGCTTTGGCTTTGCTATTATGGCGTTAATGTTGTTTATTTTTGATACATTAAACCATGCCACCCCAGATATGTTATTACGCCTAGTTTATCCGATGGTGGTATTAATTTGTGCTGCAGTGATTGGAATGTTTATCGCATCATGGATTGTTGGCAAAATTCTAGGCGTGACTAAAGAAATGGCTTTTGCTGTTGCGCTCACTGCATTGTATGGTTTCCCTGCAGATTACATCATTACCAATGAAGCGATTAATGCATTAACAAAAGATGAAAAAGAGCGGCAAGTATTAACTAGCCATATGTTAGGGCCAATGTTAGTGGGTGGTTTTATTTCTGTCACTATGGTTTCTGTGGTATTAGCGGGCATTATGGTTGCGTATATTGTTCCAGTAGCGGGGTAAATAAAACAATGGAAACAAGTACTTCAAGAATTCAGCGCCATTTAGAACAATTGGCAGAATATACTGCGACACCAGGTCAAGGTACAACGCGGATGAGCTATAGCGAGCAAGATAAACAAGCTCGTGATTATTTAAAGCAGGAAATGACCGCGTTAGGTTTACACGTTCGCGAAGATGCGATCGGAAATATTTATGGGCGTTTGGAAGGTCAACAGCCTAATTTACCGGCAGTTATTATTGGTTCTCACTTTGATTCAGTTCCTCACGGTGGTGCATTTGATGGACCAGCGGGGATAGTCACGGGGTTAGATGTTGTTGCTCGGATACGCGAACAAAACTTAACACCAAAGTACCCATTAGAGGTGATTGCGCTGGTGGAAGAAGAAGGAACCAGTTTTGGCCGTGGTTTGATGGCTTCAAGTGTAATCACGGGGCTAATTGGCACCAAAGAATTGCACCAATTAAAAGATAGGCAAGGGGTAAGTGCCGCTGAGCGAATGGCTGCTGCGGGTTTTAATGCCGACAAAGCGTCAGAAGCTGTGCTTGACCCTAAAAAAGTGAAAGCCTTTTTAGAATTACATATTGAGCAAGGCCCCGTATTAGAACAGGCGAATGAAGATGTTGGCATCGTCGAAACAATTGTTGGTATTAGCCAGTTAGAAATAAAACTCACAGGTAAAGCAGGGCATGCTGGCACAACACCGATGAATATGCGCGCAGATGCCCTTGTTTGCGCTAGCCGAATTATCAGCCAAATCCCTAAGCTTGCAGAAGCTGCGGGGGATAATACTGTCGCGACAGTGGGACGGTTGGCGGTTTTACCAAATGGGGCTAACGTGATCCCAAGTGAAGTCACCTTCAGTGTTGATATTCGTTCTAAAAACGATGAAGCCCTTAGAAAAGTCATCGCTCAAATTATGGCTTTAACAGAGCAAGAAAGTACTGAAGCGGGAATAGGCAGTGACATTATTCAGCCATTATATGTTCAACCGACTGAGCTAAATAGCGAGATTCATACTCTAATGCAAGAACATGCCAGCGCTCAAAAGCTACGTTTTCGTAGCATGGTCAGTGGTGCAGGGCATGATACGATGATTTTTGCACAGATCACCCAAACGGGACTGATATTTGTCCCAAGTCGCAATGGGCTTAGTCATCATCCGGATGAATGGACTGATTATGCACAAATTGCACGCGGTGTTGATGTGATGTTTGAAACCGTTAAGTCACTCATAGAATGTTAATTATTAATTATATAAGCCATGCAAAACGTTATTTTGTGATGGGGTAAAAGGTAGAAAAATGATCAGCAAAACTATTACAGCCGCAATCAAAAAACATACTCAAGAAATGATTGCATTTCGACGTGATTTACATGCTCATCCTGAATTGCCATTTGAAGAAGTACGTACAACAAAACGTATTGCCGAAGAATTAGACAAAATAGGCATAGAATATCGCTTAACTGAGCCAACAGGGGTTATCGCTGAAATCAAGGGGGCGAAGCCAGGCAAAACCGTTGCATTACGTGCTGATATTGATGCGTTACCCGTATTGGAATTAAACGATTCGTTAGAATATAAATCCACTACAGCAGGGAAAATGCATGCCTGCGGTCATGATGCACACACAGCCATGTTGTTAACCGCGGCCAAAGCGCTATACGAGGTACGTGAAGAGTTAGCCGGCAATGTGCGTTTGATTTTTCAACCTGCGGAAGAGATTGCTCAGGGTGCATTAGCGATGATCAAACAAGGGGCTATCGAAAATGTGGATAACGTGTTTGGTATGCACATTTGGACAACGACGCCATCAGGCAAAGTTTCTTGTAATGTTGGCGGTTCATTTGCGTCTGCGGATTTATTAAAAGTCACCTTTAAAGGACGAGGTGGGCACGGTTCTATGCCAGAGGCGACAATAGACGCTGCGGTTGTTGCTTCGGCTTTTGTGATGAATTTACAAGCTATTGTTTCTCGTGAAACCTCATCATTAGATTCAGCAGTGGTAACGATTGGTAAAATGGAAGTGGGAACTCGCTTTAATGTTATCGCTGAAAATGCGGTATTGGACGGAACGGTACGGTGTTTCGATATTGAAACGCGTAATCGTATTGAAGCCGCTATCCGCCGTTATGCAGAACATACTGCAGCGATTTATGGTGCAACAGCACAAGTCGATTATATTTATGGGACTTTACCTGTGATCAATGAAGAGCGCAGCGCACTGCTTGCTCAGTCAGTTATTTCGCAAGCCTTTGGTGAGCAAGCGTTGATCAACGAAAGGCCAACCCCAGGGGGCGAGGACTTCAGCTTCTACATTGAAGATATTCCGGGGTGTTTTGCGTTGCTAGGTACCGGGAATGCTGAGAAGGATACGCAATGGGCACATCACCACGGCTGTTTTAATATCGATGAAGATACGATGGCGACGGGGGCTGAGTTACATGCACAATATGCATGGGCCTATTTACAGCAGCAGGAATTTTAATTGAGTATGTTAATGCTCTTAGGGCTCGTTATTCTACCTATACCGGGCCTCCCTTTGACTTTGTTGCCTATTTATTTTGTTTATTAACACTCAGTATAGCGGCTAAGTATTTGGTCGCTATACATTATGATGGGCAAATATAGCCTCCCTTAGACGCTGTTGTTGTGTAAAACGTTGGTCTTCATTGAGTTGTGGGTCATGGGATAACTGCATTAGCATTTCATTCATATGGTGAACAGCGTTTTCACCAATGAGCCGGTCAACTTTTTCGATAATTTCATCATAGTAGGGCATGTTTTAAGCTCCAATTAATATAGTCTATGGCTATTAGAGTGTTATAGGTATTTATGATGTCAATTTTGTTTCTCTATGACCATAACGGCCATCGTATTGGGTTCTAAGGCTCGCATGATATGCGGCTCATCTCCTGGATAATGAATATAATCCCCAACTTTTAACTCGACAGGGTTATCTAATGGGCCAACCAAAGCCCTACCGGCCATAATAATGATATGTTCACTTACACCATGCATATGTGGTTCTGAAATACGGTCACGACCCGGTTGGGCAATAACAGTATAAATATCACGTCGTGAATCATTAGGTGCAGATGATAATAAAAATGCTAAATAATTAGCATGTTCCGCACTGACGGGAAGGGCTTCCCCGTGGCGTATCACAGTGACAGCATCTTGTTTTTCTTCAATTAAACGAGCAAAAGGGATATCTAACGCAACACAAAGCGCCCATAAGGTTTCGATACTTGGGTTACCACTACCAGATTCCAATTGCGATAAGGTCGACTTCGCAATACCTGCTTTACGAGATAACTCGGACAACGATAACCCATTTTTTTGCCTTTCACGAGCCAGTGCTTTGGAGATCAACTCAATGGGGGGCGAAGGTAAGTTCAATTTTTTATCCTATTTATAATACTCGCTACAGATGATGAGGCTTACGCATTTGTCACCTACCTGCAACTTGAATTTTTCTGAGTATTGATTGCACTTTATAGTAAAGATCGACATAATGAACAAATGTATTTTATATCGAACGATTGGAAAGTGCTAACTTCAACACTTAATAATAGCACAGTGAAAAATATCGCTCTCGTTTGTATTGCGGACTTAATTGTCGGTATTTCATATGGTGCACTTGCCCTTTCTCAAGGTTTTGATTGGTGGGTCCCTCTGACGTTATCTATTTTAGTACTTGCTGGAGCCTCTGAATTTTTATTTATTGGGGTTATTTTTTCAGGGGGAAGCCCCATTTCAGCTGCCTTAGCGGGTCTACTGGTTAATTCAAGGCATATTCCTTTTAGTTTTGCGGTTAGTGACCTAACAGGCAAGGGGGCAAAAGCGCTATTGGGTTACCACATCATGAACGATGAAAGCGTTGTATTTGGCTTAGCACAAGAAACAAATACAGAAAAACGCGCCGCATTTTGGCTGTGTGGGGTCGGGATTTTACTTTGTTGGCCTATAGGTGTACTGATTGGGGAAGTATTAGGCAGTTTAATCAGTGACACACATGTCTATGGCATGGATGCTATGTTTCCTGCGATTATTTTAGCGCTTTCATTGCCTGCGCTCACGGATAAACGCTTACGGATTACGGCCATTGTGGGCGCCGTTATTGCTGTTTTGGTAACCCCCGTCTTACCTGCTGGGATACCTGTTTTACTCGCATTATTGAGCCTAGTTATTTATATAAGGAAATAGTCATGACAAACAGCCCATGGTTAATATTTTGCGGGGTTTTACTACTAGCGGTCGGTACTTATTTAATGCGCGCATCTGGTGCATTACTTAGAGGCCGGGTGATTTTATCGGAAAATAGCAAAGCCCTTTTTTCAGCGGCAGCAATTATTATTTTGTTTTCTGTGGCCGTAACCTCTACATTATTTTCAGGAGAACAGTTGTCGGATTGGCAAAAAATAGTAGGGGTGTTAGTTGCAGGCGTACTTACATGGTATAAAAAACCATTTATTGTCATAGTTTTGTCTGCGGCAATTGTCACTGCGCTACTTCGGTTAATTTAGAATACAACTAATTGTAATTAGCGCGATAAAGCCCCTACCTAAAGAAAGTAGGGGCTATCAATTAAGCGGTTAAGTCTTTAATCGTCTCAGAAGGGCCATTGGTTTGTACTGACGCAATACCTTTTAATGCAGATTGTTTAGATGCATACATTTCACTTGTCGCAATGATCTCATGGTTAGCTGCTTTTAAAACGAAATAATAAGGCTGAGCAACATCTTTGGTAGATTTTTTTAATTCATAATACCCCATGGTAGGCTCCTGACTTTTGTGGTTAAAAATATGAAAACCGAGGAATAAATCATAAGCAGCAAATAAATATCTGCTTAAATAAGGTTAGTCGCTATTAGGTATTATTACTAGAAGAGGGGATAAAATTCAGAAAAAGTTCAAAAAAAAGCCCCTGATAAACAGAGGCAATCGTAGGATATATAGAACTCTTTATTATGTGGCTAAGATATCGGCTTCTATCTTATAAGGCTAGTCGATTATAGTTATCGATAAAAAAGGTTTTGCCGATAACGCCATGTAAGTTAACTGATATAGCTTACTACTGGGTTACTGGTGTATTGTTAGCTTTAGGCATCGGCATTGGAGTTATGTTCTTAAATTCAGGGACTTCCATCACGGTTACTTTAACCATGTAGCGTTTGCCATCTTCAATTTTAGGTGTATTATCCGCCAGCTTTTTTATTGTTTCATTTGGGGTAGTTGTCTGTTCCGCCACGTTATAAACCATATTATGGTGATTGCCATTTCCCATATGTTGACGTGGCATGTGGTTATTCCCTCCATTGCCGATGTTTGCTGCTGTCGCAGCAAAGCCGATAGACATTAAAGTTAGGGCGAATAAACTGGTAGTTATTTTTTTCATTGCGATTTCCTTTATATTGGTGATGAACCAATAGTTAACCAATTGATTTCCACCCGCAATCGCTTTTACCTCCGCTGACTGAAGCTCCTTAATTACTGCACTTTTTGTTCAATCTTAATTCATATTCATGAGAAAACAGTGGGTTAGTAGACTTTTTTTTACATTTTTAGACCTCTTGTGCTAATGGGAACTTAAGCACTGGAGACATCAAATCGGATAGTCTACGATGGTAAGTTAGGTTCTATATCAATAAAACCCTAACAAAGTGAGCGTATATGTCTGATAAAAAAACACCCCTTTCTTTGCTTGATTTAGCACCAATTATTCAAGGTTCCACAGCCAAGGAGGCTTTCGCTCATTCCCTTGATATCGCAAAATTAGCGGAAAAATTGGGTTATCACCGTTATTGGTTGGCAGAGCACCATAATATGACAGGGATAGCTAGTGCTGCGACTTCAGTGTTAATTGGCTACCTTGCCGCGAATACTCACACTTTGAGACTTGGTTCTGGGGGCGTCATGTTACCGAACCATTCACCATTGGTGATAGCCGAGCAATTTGGCACACTTAATACGTTGTATCCTGAGCGAATTGATTTAGGTATTGGGCGAGCTCCTGGAAGTGACCAAAGGACAATGCAAGCATTACGTCGTCATATGAATACGGATATTGATAATTTCCCGCAAGATGTAGCACAAATCGTGAGTTGGTTTGATGCAACTAACCCAGAGCCTGCGGTACGCCCGGTTCCTGGGTATGGTGAGAAAATCCCCGTATGGCTACTTGGCTCAAGCTTATACAGTGCGAGGTTAGCGGCTCAAATGGGGTTACCATTTGCGTTTGCTTCACATTTTGCACCGGACTTGCTGCTGCAAGCACTTGAGGTTTATCGTGCTAACTTTAAGCCATCATCACGGTTGTCAAAACCTTATGCCATGGTCTGCATTAATATTATTGCGGCAGACACCCAGCGCGAGGCCGAGTTTTTATTTACGTCGATGCAACAAGCTTTCGTTATGTTACGCCGAGGTCAGCCATCGCAGCTTCCCGCCCCTGTTGAAAGTATGGAAAACATTTGGTCGCCAGCAGAGGAATTTGGTGTGCAACAAGCATTGGGGATGTCATTAGTGGGAGATAAAACTAAGGTGGGTTACGGTTTACAAACCATTTTACGCCAAACTCAAGCCGATGAAATCATGGTAAATGGTCAAATTTTCGATCATCAAGCACGTTTATATTCCTTCGAGTTAGCTATGCAAGTCATGAATGAAATTGTTTAAATTAGCTTCATAGCATTTGTTTGCAAGAGCGCGGGCAATCAACTTTTATTCATAACCAGAAAAGATAACCCAGAGAACTCTGGGTCATTGACGGTTAGCAAGCGATTTGCGGGTGGTGAGGCTCTAAAGGCGGTAAACCATGCGCTGCTCGCGCTCTGTCACAGGCTTCATTATATATTCCATCCTGCCAAGATTGCTCAAATTCACGACACGGCGTAGGCCTTTGAGCATAAATGGAACAAGATACACATTTGCCTATTGTGCCTTCTAGGGCGGTACAACGGGTGTTTTGTTTTTGGTTAGTACCCTGCATACAGCTCATAAACGGCGTAATCTGCTCAGTTAAATGTTGGGGAACAACACCGCCGCCGCTTTCGGCTTCAGCCCAATAAAATGAGACACGAAAATAGGCGCAACAAGCACCGCAGCTTATACAGGGGTTATCTGAAGGATCAGTTTTTAGTATATGGACATTAGTCATATAAAGATAAAACTCCAAATATTTAAAACGATTAGAAATGTTAATGTTAATCGAAATATAGATATTGAATTAAACTTGGTAATTCATTGTATTGAAGTAATATGTATTGATGGTGGACATATGCAATGTTGAAATCACATAAGAAATGGTACTGCATTTGGGGTTGTTTTTAGTGCTTTAAAAAACTTCCCCAAAACCCCACCAAAATTTATCCCCAAAATAGTATGGAAACCGAGTCGATTAAATTACAACAATTTGCCATTCTTTTCCACGATCATCATTATATTTATCTGTCATTATTTGGGTTCGATGACCAAGTAATTTTTGTGTATCTATCCCTTGTTCTCTGTACAATCTTTCAGATAATGATCTAAGTTCATGGAAAGATGGTGCAGCGCCATCTTCCCATTCCAGCCCACATTTGTTTCGTGCATTCTTAAATGATGTAGTTAATGATGCATTTGATACCTGCCCTCCAATTTTTGCATTACCTGCAGTATGTTTGTAATGTAGTAGATAGGGGCTAACAACAAGATCTCGGCACATAGAAACAACATCACTTAATGTTAAATTCAACGCATCACATCTTAGCGATAGAGGTATTGCTAACTTGGTCCCTGTTTTTTCTTGCTGTACATGTAACATTCCATCCCAGATGTCTGAGAATTTCATGTTAGTAATATCACCAAGCCGTTGCCCTGTTATAACCGCCAATAACATCCCACAGCGCAAATAATGCTGGTGGTTTGCAGATTGCTTATAAATTTTTTCCCATTCTTCAAATGATAAACGCTCACGCTTGACCTTGTTTCTTGGTTTTTTGGTGGCCTGAGCAGGATTATAACCGGGAGGAACATGGCCCATGTGCTGTGCTTCTTTAAAAACATCGATAAGAACAAAACGCACAATTTGCGCCATTCTGTTGTGGCCTAGTGCTTTTACTTCATCAATGATCCCAGCTATTTCTAATGCTGTAATATCCTTGAGTGGTAGTGTCCCGCAATGCTGTTTAAATAAATTTAAGGGCTTTATTTTTTGTTTGTATGAGTTTAGTTTTAATTCGTTTAGTTCGACTCGCTCTTTCTGAATCTCTAGATATCTATCGATCCAGTTTGTAACGCTAATTCCCACTTTCTTGTTTTTAATTGTAGATAATCGTTCATTAACGCTGAGTATTTGTTTTGTTTGTTGCTCAGCGATAACTGTATTTGCTTGAGATGCCACAAGTGCGGCTTCCTCGGCATCCGTGCCAAGGCTGTGAAAGGTTCCAGTTAGCGGGTGTTTGTACTGCCAGTAAACTTTTCCGTTTCGTTTATCAAGCTTTCGATATAGATTAGGAATTGTAATTTTATGAGAGCGTGGTCTTGCAGCCATCAGATAATATCCTTTTTAGTTTGTCGCTTGCGCCATTTGGCAATTGCGGTTTTGAAACAACCCCGACCCACCGAGAATCACGATCTATCACCCATTTATTACCCACTTTAAGGGCTGGTGGTACCATCATGTTCGCTTTGGCGTACTTTCTTAGTACTTGAGTGCTGGGGGCGTTTTTACCGAATTCTAATGTTGCCCACTCTTCTAGTGATACCATCCTAGACATAATTATCTCCACATCTGCCGCATACAGATTTAAAAATTAAATATCGTCGTTAACTGGTTTAATTAAATGCTGGTGGATAATAGACACATACTTAGCTTGATGAATTGCATCGGCTAACGCATTGTGTTGCTCACCTTCGAACTGAAGTGTTTTCTTTGGATCGATTCCAGCATTACGGCCTATCTCTACAATCGTTCTAACACAACGATTATTCCAGTGTTTCCAGAATGGCTCTAAAACAACGGCAATATAAGCATTACGAAGAATGACATTATCGTAATCAACGCCATTCCCCCACACCTGCACATCATCAGTTAATGCATCTTCAGCAAAGCAATTAAGTTCATGTAGTGCTTTACGTAAATTAACCCCATCAGCAATGATAGCAGCTCTAGCTTCACTGCTTTGCTGCATCCACCAAAGCACAGTATCAGCATCTATATGAAGCCCTGCACGTTGGCAGCTACTTAAATCGACCACTTGGTAAAATGTAGACCCAATCTCACCAGTTGAAGGCTCAAAAGCTACTGCACCAATAGAAACAATGGCTGCATTGTTATGTGTGCTCATTCCCTCTAGATCTACCATTAAGTGTTTAAATTTCATTACGTCGCTCCAATTCAGTTTTAATCCATTCTTCGGCTTGGCCATTGCATGCAAGAACATCACCCATCATCAATTCAATATCAATCGATTCATTTGCTACGTGAGTGAGTTGACTCATAAACTTAGCAAACTCGTTTAAATTACAATCAATAAAATTAGCTCGATACGCACTAATTAAATGATTACGTGCAAATAGAACACCAAGCTTCATTTGTTCTTTATTGAATAGTGGCTCTTTCCGTAGTTTTTCAATTTCAGGACATAGTTTACGAATAAATTTTACCGCCTCTTCATGGCTTACTGATTTTTCCATTTGCTGATTGAACCAGGAGTTCAAATCACTAGAATGAGCTTTCATGTCATCGTGCATTTCAGGCTCAATCCATTGATAAATGCTCTGGACCCATGAGCGAGCTTCTTTGACATTACCGATAGATAGGTAGTGATCGGCAATCATCAGAACCATACTCCAGCGGTGAATATCCCAAGATAGTTTGAGGTCCATTCCGGCATTACGCTGAAGGATTTCAATTTCTTCTGTAAGTTTATTATTCACAATCACTCCTCCAAAAATTCTTTAAATTCTTGAATCTTTTCCTTTCTGCCTGCGCTAATTCCTCTTGAATAAGCAGTTTCCACTAAATCTATAATTGAGTTTATATTTTCTTTGGTTAGCGCTGTGTTATATATGGTTGCAGCTGGTGACCCATTTTCAAAAATAAACTGAATACCGTATTTATCTTTTTTATATTTATTAGATAAAATAGCCATAATCACACTCGCTTAAACTCAATAACCCACACCCACGGATTACTTTCATAATTACAGTCAGGCTTACTAACTGAATCCCATAAGTGACGAAACCAGCAAAATGCATCAGTACTGCCGCCAGTTAATTCTCTCTCCAGCGGATAGCCTTCAGCTTTAAAATCATCGTCGCTAGCTGCCTGTAGTCGCTCTACTCGAACATCAGTAATTTCTAGAGTGATACGTGAGTGACAACGTTTCATTCTAACTGGGGACTGCCATTTAACAGGAACATCTGCCCCACAGGCAGTTCTATACCTAACAGCATTTGGCTTATCTGCTTTATAAACAAAAAACTCACCAGTACCACCAAGGCAGTCGCGTCGCACTTGTAACCCAGCGGTTTCACGAACCCAAAGGCGATCGCCAACTCCACCGTGTGGACAGGCTATGCCAGCAATGCCAGCCCATATCCCTTCGTTATCCTGCATCATATCTTCGATATTAATCATTGACTGACATATATTACTAGGCCACCAAGTACCACCGTTTTCATTTGGTTTTGGCTGTGGCTTCATTATTATACGAGTTTGAGTTTTACGGCCATCAAGGATGGCGCGTACCATTTCTGAGTTAAAAATAATTCCGCGCTCTTTCATATCAGCCACCTATGCGTGTAGCAGTTCTAATGCGCTCATAAACCTCACTAGCTTGAATACGTTCATCACCAACATCACAGGCGCAGAAATATTCAAATGCAGCTTTTTCAGCTTCTTTATGTGCCCTGAGGAATTTTGCCTTTAGTTTTGCCACATCAAGCCTTAGCCATGAACAAACAGGACCGTCTTCTGATTCAGAAATGCCACCAATAAACCAGCCATCACCTTGAGGTTTGCTAGGCACCCAACCTGAGATATCACACTGGCCATCTTCAAAGTAGAGTTTGAATGTTGGGTGACTTTCATCGATATCGCCATCCATATAGACATTACAGATTTCAAGGCAGTTGTTATCAAACCATTGTTTTAAATATTCAACATCTTCACTTACGGGAATTTGCGAATGAGCCCAGTAGCCAAGTTCGTCGCGTTCTACTAATTCAGGTTTAATAGACATAATTAAATACCTTTATTTGCTTCAATTGATTTATAGGTAGACTTCATTTCTTGATAAAGTTCTTTTCCTTCACCTGCTTCGTAAAGCTCTTTCCATTTATCCCAATTATCGATAACAGCAGACCACTGGGGTGAGCATGCTTTCATTTCATGTAATTGGCTTGCTAGCTCAGGTACGGCTTCTAGTAATCGAATGCAGCGGCCTAAATCAGCACCATCCCAAGGGTAATGATTTGGAGCGCTAAATTGACCAGAAAGAACGGAAGCCATATATTTTGAACTCGCCCCAACATCATCACTAGCAAGCCATGCAGCAAGACCCATACCTTCAGAAGCTTTAATAAGCGGCTTTTTGAATTCATCACAAACCAAATTTGCAGCCCTAATAATGGCATTCATATAACGAGGTTCAGCAGGTATGCCGGGTATTTGTTTTTCTATTTCATTAGAAATAGCGGAAATTAAATCAATTTGGCTAAGTTGCATAATTAATACTCCACACAAAATTTAGATAATAAAAGTCCGTCTCTTAATAAAGAGAATTAATTCCTTGGTGTTGGCTAAATAACTTAAAGCTTGGATTCACCGCCAAGTGAATCAATTAATACTTTTATTAAAATATTTAATTCAGAAATAATTAAGAAGAAATCAGCATCAAAGCGTTGGTTATAATCTTCTCGTTCGATATCATCATTAGTTTCTAAAAATGCGGAATCAAATTTAAGCGTAGATAAAACAAAACTATCATCAATACAGAATGTAACCCTATCTTCATAACCTAATGATAATTTAGTAACTAGTTTACCTGCTTCAATATTTGTTTGAATTTCATCAGAAATTAAGTCTTGTTTTGTATATTTAGCAATTCCACCTTCTTCAAGGATGGCTTTCATTTCTGATTGCTCACCAAATACAAAGCCTTTTGGTAATTGCCCGCTTCTAACCCATTCTGTTAGCGTTAATTCAATAGGGTCTTTCATCGTTAACGGTACGACAGGCAGAGAACCAAGAGCCTTACGTATCATTGCAAAACACTCTTCAGCACGTCGATGTGACGATACTAGCGCAGCAATAAAGCCATCAGTAAGATTAACCCACACATCGAAACGGGTATACTTAGAGAATGCACGAGGTAGCAGTTCCTGAATAACTTCATCTTTAATGGCTTGGCGTTCAGCTTTCTTTAATTTTCTACCCTGATCCGCTTCTAGCTTCTCAATTTTTTTATTTAACTCATTATTGATAACAGGAGTTGGTAGCATTTTATCTTCTTTAAAAAGAGATATAAGCATCTGGTCATTAACTTGATGAGTCAAACAATCAGAATTACCAATACCAAGTGGTGGAATGAAGCCAAAACGTTGCATATCAAGTGAACCGCAAGGCTCATATTTTAAATTTGATAACTGCTCTTCGATATTATTAAAATCAATATCGCGAGTTATTCGATAAATAACTAGATTCTTAACATTAAAAACACTCATAAGATAATCCCTATTAAGTTAGCTTTGCTTTTCACCACAGAAAGGACAGTGAGACATTTTTACGTTGGTATCGAGTCTAGTTAAGTTCTTTGCCATTTCACCGTTTTTCTTTTTGGCACGATAAGCAAATTTATAATTAAGCATTACGTGAAATTTGCCATTTGAAAAATCAAGCACCTTATTATCCCAACCTGTTTCGGTGTCAGAAATAATTCCACCTTCAGTTACTTTCAGTGCTAATTTAGAATTTAATTCTTTAGCAACTCTATTCATGCAATCACACATATTTATGTCCTCAATAATTAACTCCACACAATAAATAAGACCACTGACAATATATAAAGACATATTACCTAGTATGGACTGACATAAAGTCAGTGACCTTATGTATTATGATAAAGGGCGGTGCGATACCGCCAAAAACTACAAGGGTCACTTATTACTAGCAGCGGCAATACTATTTTCAGCCAAGATACGCTGATAAATTTCTTCACGATGTACAGCAACATCTTTTGGGGCTTCAATACCAATCCGCACTTGGTTTCCTTTGACCCCTAAGATTTTAATTTTAATATCATCGCCGATCATGACTTCTTCACTGACTCTACGGGTTAAAATAAGCATTCCCATACTAAGTACTCCACACAATTGAATTCAGTTAAGCACTAACAGTAACTGCACACATATCCATGCACTCTGCAATTTCTTCGTCGAGCTTTTCGAGTTCAGCTTGCTTGTTATCACGGTCAGCTTGCAGTCTTTTAAGATGATTAATTAGTTTAGCCTTTGCCAGTATCCACTCGCGTACATCATCCTGCGACATTGGCACACTAAAAGTAACAATTGGTTCATTTGAATTGGTTTGCATGATATCCACCTAATGATTGTCTCGATGGAATAAATATAGCAATGAGTATTAATTATAGCAATAAGTATATTTTATTTGTTTTAATATGGACTGTATTTGATTGAAATTAAAGAGATTATTTTTTTATGTTTATAATAATACGAAAGGCTATCAGAATTTTTATAGAATAATTCTTGCAAATTTTACTTGAGAATATAAAGTATAAAACAATTTACTGTATAAATACACAGTAAATAACCAAAAGCTACAATGTTATATTCGAGAGGAATGAGACGATGGTGATAGTTTTGGTGAGAAATGGGGTTGGTAAGTATAGAGAGGTGCTTGTTAGTAAAAAAAAGAAAACAAGCTATCTCCTGAAATCACGAACAAGAAAGACAACTACACCGATAAATAGTGCAGAGGATAAATCAATCAATGGCACTCTATTATCATCAACTGACAGGAAGCCGTGACTACCACCATCTAAAAATTTATATACAGAAATAGAATTGTTGACCTGCGCTATCACCAGATCCCCCGTTCCTGGTGTTATCTCAGTATCTACAATAGCGATACTCCCGTTAGGTGCCTCAGCGCACCCTGTATTGCGACTAAGGACATATGCACGGTAAGACGGTAATGGCTTGCCCATGGGGGATAAAACGAAATCGTCAGTCTCACCAGTCTCATCCCAAACTGAAATATTAAGAGATTTATCTAGCCTAAATTTTTGCTCGTTATTAGACCCTTCCATTTCCCCAATGCCGTTCGCCAACCAATCAACATTCACGCCAAGAGCATTAGCTATATCAACTAATTTAACAGAGCCTTTAGCTTTTCCATTAACTAAACGCCAGATAGTAGGTTGAGCAACACCTGATGCTTCAGCTAAAGCACCCTGAGTCATATTGCCCCTATATTTCATAGCCTTTTGAAGGCGTTCAGACAGTGTCGTTTTCATGAATGCGAATTTATAGTCATGCGTATTAAAAATCAAATTCTCATTGCTATTGTATAAATTAATACTCATTGCTATTATTTATCTCACGACAATACTAAAAGGGTTAAAAAATGAAAAACGAAGCAATTCAAAAAGCAATTGATATTGCTGGGGGGCAAAAAAAACTAGCTGACTTATGCGGCGTTAGCCAACCTACAGTTTGGCGTTGGCTTCATGGAGGTGGTGTAGACGCAAGGTTGGTTATGTCTATTGTGAAAGCCACCAACAATGCTGTTTTACCTCATGAAATAAGACCAGATCTGTATGAACTAATTGGAACAGGCAAACAATAACAAATCCAACTAACTGAGTTAACTACCAACAAAGCAACGGAATTGTAGATATGTGCAAACAAACATTAAAAGAAGTCGTAAAAGAAATGTGTAAGGCATTCCCTGGTGGTCGTTCAGCGATGGCGGCTGCACTTGGAATTAGCGAAACCACATTCAACAACAAGTTGTATGAAAAAAATGGTTGTCGCTTTTTTGAAAATGATGAGCTGGAAGCAATGGAAGACTTATCAGGTACTAGAAAGCTGGTGGAATACCATGCAGCACGGCATGGCCTGTTATTACGTGAGCCTGTAAAAGCGGGCGATCTTAGCCATATAGATTTATTTGAAAAAAAGCTATCAACGGATGTTAGGCGTGGAAAGGTTGACCAGATCATTAAACAAGCGCTTGAGGATGGGGAGATAACACAAGATGAAGCAAATGATATTAGGAAGGCTCACCGCAAGCATATGGCGGCAAGGGATGAAGAAATTGAATCAATCATCATCTTGCATACGCGCGTTAGAAATAAGTGACGCCTCAGATATGCGGTCCGAGGCGTCGAGAACGCTAACAACTTTAGTGTGGAGTAATTAGCATGAGCAGTTTAAACCAGTTTCAACCTAAAAAGCAATTCCGCTGCTTACCAGTATCGAAATGTAGTCCGTTTCAATATGTAGAGATCATAACCTCTGCTGACGAGTCGGGCAACTACCAGACTAAACAACAATTGGTAGACAACAAAGATCTAGAAGGTATCTGGGCTCAGTACTATTTCCGCAGTGGGAGAGAGGTTAATGAGCAATGAAAAGCATAAAAACCTTAACCGTTACTTCCGAGATAGGCGCGGCATCGTCGTTAAAGTCATTGAGTGGGATCCGTACCAAAAACGGGTCATCTTCATGTGGGGTGATTATCCACATCGGTGCTTTGTTCCACTCTGGTTATTTCAACGTGATTACACAGAAGTTAAGTAGGTAGCAGCATGAGCGTAAAACTATCAAGTTATGTTTGGGATGGCTGCGCAAGTGCAGGTTTGAAAATAACCTCTGTTGCGATAATGGCCCGTCTCGCCGATTTTTCAAATGATGATGGTGTTTGTTGGCCATCAGTACCGACAATTGCCCGGCAAATTGGTGCGGGTGAAAGCACTGTTCGTACAGCAATAAAAGATTTAGAAAAGGGTGGATGGTTATCCAGAGAGAAGCGTCGTAAAGGTAACCGCAATGCGAGCAATATCTATCAATTAAATGTTGATAAATTAGCTTCAGCGGCAATGGCTGCGCTTTCTCAACCAGCAGAATCTGACCCGTCAAATTCTGCCCCCTCAAAACCTGATGCGTCAAATTCTGTTGCATCAAAATCTGTCCCGTCAGAATCAAGCAAAAATAACCGTTTTGACCCACCAGAATCTGGGGGCGATCCGTCAGTAACTTCAAAACAAGATCCATCAGTAACTAACTCTTCGTCGCAGAATTCTAACGAATCCAGCGACCAGTCAAAAATTGATTTTTTAAATCGTTACCCAGAGGCGGTGATTTACAGCGCTAACTTCAAAAAATGGGGAACGGAAAAAGACCTAGAGTGCGCCCAATGGCTATTTGAACGGAAGCAGTGGTTATTTCAAGAGCGTGGTATTGGTGAGCCTGATAAGCCTAACTTCACTGAATGGTCGAATACCGTTCGACTGATGCGTGAAATTGACGGGCGCAGCCACAAGGAAATTTGCCAACTCTACAAGCGCATTACCCTCGATGATTTCTGGCATTCAGTCATTTTATGCCCCTCCAAGCTCCGCGAGCAATGGGAAAAGGTCATTGTTAAATTTGCCAGTGGACAAAAAGTGAGTGTAGACCCAGTAGAACGTGACAATGCTTACACACGGATCATTGGTTCCAGACTAACCCCTAAAAACCGTATTGAAGAAATTGCAGCTGAATTAGCGGGCAAACAGGGTGTTCGTAACATGTCGGATTTTGTAGGCCGCAAGGCATGGGCAGGCATTTGGCAACAAGCAGCAGAGCAAGCAGCGAAAGAGGTGACAGCATGATGCGTAGTGAAACTAAAACAATCTATGGCGTTGACGTGCTAGGCATGATTGCCATGTTCAAACAGCTACGTAAATGGCGCACTATTCGCAAGCTTCGTAACAGATGGAATCAATCCCGTTGTGATTTAGTGAGTTGCAGGAAGTTTCGCCACTTAAACCATCATGCTGACCATTTTCAAGTTCAGCAGCGTTATAAGCATATGCGCGAGTATGTTAAATCCCACCAGCAGCGAGGTGCTATCTGATGAATAAATACATTCAAAGCCTCGAGGCGCTTAAAGCTAAACCACGACATAAGCTTAATGAGATTGGGGATCAGTGGTGTACACCCGATGAATTGTACTGGGGTATCAGCTCGATATATGGGTTATTCAAACTCGATTTATTTACTGACGGTAAAAACACTAAGGCACCTAACTTCTACACTGCAGAAGATAATGCTTTAACTCAAGATTGGTCGGAAAAGCTAAAAGAAGTTGGCGGTGCTGCATTTGGTAATCCACCATATTCACGCAGTTCATATCACGAAAAACAGGCTATAACGGGTGTTGGCCACATAATGAACCACGCCTTTGCAATGAGAGAGAAAGGCGGTCGCTATGTTTTTCTTCTGAAGGCGGCAACAAGTGAAAGCTGGTGGCCAGAAAATGCAGATCATGTTTGCTTCATTCGCGGTCGTATTGGGTTTGAGCTCCCTGCGTGGTTTAACCCATCAGATGATAAACAGAAGCCAACGGGGGCATTCTTTGCTGGCGCTATTGTCGTTTTTGATAAGTCATGGACAGGTAAACCATTTGATTATATCAAGCGTGAGGATCTAGAGGAACGAGGCAGAATATTCATAGAGCAAGTTAGGTGGTTAGCGAAGAGGGTGGCTGCATAAAATGATAACTGAATACCAATACACGCAAGGAATTGAAGTCATTAGGATTGGACGCGAATTTAAAACAATAAATGCAGCGATCCTAAAAAATGTTGCTAGTTATTCACCATCCGCTGCACACCGAACTTTTGAAATGCTGGAAAAAATTGGCTGCATAAAATATGTCGGCAATTTCCCTGCAGGGAAAACTAAGCAGAGGTCAAAGCAATACAGCATTGATCCCCACGCAATTACAAAGCTAAAAGCAATGTGGGAGACAAAATTAGAGGAGAAGGAAAAACCAGAGAGGGCAGAAAAGCTTAAAATACAGCCACTATCCGAGCCTAAAAAAGTGGACGAAATCAAGAAGTGCGAGCCCGAGCCTCAATTTGAGTGTGGGATTAAAGTTGTTGAAAAAGCTTACATAGGCGATATGGGGAGCGAGACGCTGAAGAAATTAGATAGACTTTTGGTGGGGGTTAGGGCGTGAAAAACAAAATGCCAGAAATTCACCAATGCAAATGCGGCAGTGAAGATCTGCATATTCTTACCCTCGAATACCGCACTTGGTTTTATGTTTATTGTCATAGCTGCGGTAAAAAAAGCCCTGCAATAAATGATAGGACAGAAGCGGTAAGAATTTGGAATGAGGTGGTATCAAAATGAATTCTTCAATTACTTTAATACTCCCATTTCCACCTAGTGTTAATGCTTGCTGGCGGAACATTAACGGTAAAACGTTAATTAGTGCAAAGGGGCGTGCATTTCGGGCAAATGCAGCTGCAGCAATCTATGAACAACTACGCAAAAGACCAAAGGCAATCACTAAGCATGTATCTGTCATTGTGAGGATGTACCCACCGTCAAAGCGTCGAATGGATATTGATAATTACTTGAAAGCCCCCTTCGATGCATTAACACATGCTGGGGTTTGGAGTGATGACGTTCAGGTTAGACGTGCTGTCATTGAATGGCATGAAGTCGTAAAGGGTGGTCGATTTGAAATTGAGATAAAGCCCCTTAACACAACGGTGGAGAAAATATCATGAGCCACAAATGGATATTAACCCCTATCATTATTCCTGAAGTTAATGCTGTGATGTTTAAACCAGGAGTAAGCCTAAATTTGTTTAATGGCAGAATGCTGATAACAACATTACCTGATGAATTAAAGCATCAACCATCAGGCCTTATCTCTCTTGCTGACCAATACCTCAGCGACGTAGTAAATGATGAGCGAGCATCAAAACCTGTATTAAATTTAACCATCAACCCCGAGCCACCAGCTAGTTTGATGTTGAAGCCTAAATTACAGCGCTGGATTAATGATAACTACCTGCAGTGGGTAAAATCACAACCATGTTGTGTCTGTAATTCCATCGCGCACGAAGCACATCACCTAATCGGTCATGGTCAGGGTGGAATGGGCACTAAGGCCCATGATTTGTTCACTATCCCATTGTGCCGTATTCACCACAGCGAGTTGCATAAGGATCCAAATGGGTGGGAAAGCGAACACGGAAGCCAATTATATTTTTTATTTCGATTCCTAGACCGTTCAGCGGCACTGGGTGTTTTTGGTTAATGCGTTGTGCGGAACGCAGGAGACTTTTTGCATGAGAGATATTCAGTTGGTTCTACAAAAATGGGCAGGGTGGACGAGCGATAATCCGAGCATCGATTATTCCCATATTGCTGCAGGCTTTAAAGGTCTAATTGCAAACAAGGAACCATCAAGAGAGTCATGCAGTGATGATGACGGAATAATTATAGATAGCGTTATTGCGAAGCTACGGCAGGTTAGAAAAGAGGAAGAGCTAGAGTTAATTGTGTTGCATTACCTTTATGGGGTGTCAAAACGCAATATTGCTAAGGAATGGAAAATGAGTGAGGGGCGAATTAGGCAAATGATGCAAGTTGCTGAAGGCTTTGTGGATGGTTGCTTAGCCATGCTGGGTGTAACCCTAGAAATGGACTCTGAGGTTATTAACAAAGTAAAAGCGATAGATAGTAAAAAAGTATTAGTGCGCTACGCAAATTCGATGTTATTGTGATAAGAGTGAATACGTTGTCACCTAACTTATAGAATGAAACCTCGCCATTTGTGCGGGGTTTTTTGCTTTCTGGGACTCAATAATGCAAATACCTACCGAATTAGTGTTCAGACCCGCCAGCGAATTACCAACTGAAGATTTAGAAGGAAAAGAGGTTATTGTACTTAATCCGTGCGATGGTTGGCATATTGGATATATTCAAGTCGATAAAGATGAAGATGATTGCTTTATCGGAATTTACTATTCACCCGGTGAGATAATGAGCCCTCATAGTTTTTATGTTGCGTGGGCACTTTTGCCAGATGGCATAGCTTTGAGTGATAAATTTGAGGGCGAGCCGAGCAATACTTGAATCGCCATTGTTGCGTATGTGAGCGGTACGACCATTCAACGGCAGAGCACAAATAACAAAAAGTGATATCAGAAGTGGGTGGTCATACTGTGACAATCATCAAAGGATAAGTTTAAATTTTAGTCTATTATTATTGAACAAAGGTAATTCGACGAACATCAGTCAGACTGTTTAATTACCAAAAAAATCACAAAATGTTTATGAATAATATGTGCGATGTATAAATAAGGCTCCACTTCGGTGGGGCTTTATTTTTGGCAAAAAAATACCACCTTTCGGTGGTGGCATAAATTAAATTACTGGGAAGCCAATAAAATGGAACCAACAATGCTTGATGAGTTTTTATACCACTAAGTTGACTTAAGGTAAATATATAAAAGCGATTCAGTTCACATAATGAAAACTCTATTTGCTAGCTTCTATCTTGCACATAGTGGCACTAAAGCGAGTAGGGTTTTCATTGTGGAGAATGCCAAGGCTGATTGGCTAACTCGCATGGGTTATCTGTACTTATCAGGATAGAAGCACACACGCCATGGGGAACCTGAACGCATACACTCTCAGCGTATGCCTCCACAACACCATTTCGAACAACAAAATATTCCAAAAATTATTCCAAGGGCTGCGCATTGCGTGGCCTTTTTCTATTTAAGAGAGGTAGTTATGAGTGCCCAGAGTGATAATGAACAAAATTTATACGAGGCCATGAAAAATGCGGCATCTAACGCCGCATTGTAAGGATTTAATATAGCTATTCAACATCACTTAAACGATAGGTCTCATCCAAGCCCCGAGCAGACTCCAGAATATCAGAATAAGTAGACTGTATTTTCCTAGAAAACTCCTTGGCGGTTTCCTCTGATAAAGTGGGATCTACACTTAAGAGGTTGGATTCATAATCTCGGTCTTTGATACTTTCAATGACCGAGTATGCTAAAGCTTTTTTTGTCATCAGGCAAAAAATGCAACAAGATGGAAATTGTGTGTTGAAGAGCTAAACATTTAGCTTGCACTATTAATATTCTCCACCGAAGTTAATCAGCCATCCCTTCGGTAAGTCACATAGGGCTGAACCTCTAACTTAACCTAAATATCAACTGAATTCATTAACCCACACTAGCTACTGTAGCTGGTGGATTTTCTATTACCCACGCACTAAGGAACGTAACTATGTACGCACTTAAATTAATGACAGAACGTAATGGCCGTAAAGTTGAGGAGTCACATTATTTGGGAAAAATGTACCGACTTGAGTTTTATCCAGTAGTCGATAATCCCGATATAGTTGCTCGACTGGAATACACAACAAAAGACGGTGTTCCTGCATTTGATATCAAACGAACAGATCATGCCTACATTACGACGGTAACTGGCGATACGGTTCGAGTTATCTGCAGAGGTAAAACACCTTCTCATTAACTGTTAAGAGAACAAATAATTTATGAGCACATCAATAGGGATAACCCTCGGTGCTGCTGGCGGTGGCGCGATGGGCGGTTTCCTTATTGGTGCCGACTATGGCGTTGTGCTAGGCGCAGTTATAGGCGCATCAGTTTCCGTCATTGCATCCAAAGATAATAACCGACGAAAGATACTTCATTTTATTTTGGCGTTAGGTGCGGGGATCCTCATTGCTAAAGAAGCCTCGGATTTTATTGCTCAGGTATGGCAATGGGAAATTAGCCCTAAGATAACAGCCATTATTATTTCGGCTTTATTAATCCCCGTTTTGGTGCTAGCTGCAAACAAAGACAACCTTAGAAAGTTGTTTAGTCGTATTGCCGCATCAATAGACCGAAACTTCAGTGGTATCGTACAAGCCATTAAAGATTGGCGAAATAAAGGGGGTAACTGATGGATGCCTTCTTAACGATTTTTATGGATATAGCCCGCTGGATAGATACTCACCCACTAGGGACTGCTGATATTTTGTTTAAGTCCGCTTCGGCAATCACGGTGTTTTTATGTCGTTACGCTAAGCGTCGGGATTCGATTATTGGCACCGTCTTATTTGTTTGTTGGGTTTATCAAATTTATCAAACGGCGGTGGGCGAGCGTATAGCAGCATCATCAGATGTATTGTTTAGTGGCGTTTTATTTACCGTTATCTTCTCTGCTGGTGGAAACATCATGTCGGTAGTCGTCATTAGTAAGCTATTAGCCCGAATCAAATCAATCTGGCTGCTCATTAAGCGGCCTTTTACTTTTATGGTGAAAAAATGACTGAACCTAAATGGCTAACTGAAGCCAGAAAAGAAATTGGCGTTTCTGAACATACCGCTGAAGGTTCGAAAGCCGTAGATCAAATGTGGATTGATAGCAAGTTACGTGGATTGGTTGGTACTGCACGTAAAGTGCCGTGGTGTGCTGGTTTTGTTAATGCCATGTTAGAGCGTGCTGGTATTAAATCCCCTCGCAAAGATGCTTCAAGTTCATTTGATACTTTCGGGCAAAAGCTAACAGAGCCTAAATATGGCTGCATTGTTCGCTTCTCACGCTCAGGCGGTGGGCATGTTGGTTTCTGTGTTGGTAAAACTGAAAATGGCTCGCTTCTTATCTTGGGTGGTAATCAATCAGACGCAGTAAACATCAAAGCGTTTGGGACTGACCGAGTTGTTGCTTATCGCTGGCCTGATGGCGTTGAAATCGATAATCGACCGATACCAGTTGGTGATGCTGCGCTGTCAGTGAAAGAGTCGTGATATGAAACTCGGTGAAACGATAATTTGCGTAGCTGTCATTTTGTTTATGACAGTCTTTATTGGCTGGCAAGGTGGAAAAATTGAAAATCTCAATAACCAACTATCTGTAAGCCAGCTACTAAATAGAGTAACCCAATCAGCAATCACTCTTCACTATCAAGTATCACTCGATAATATCAAAGCAAAGCAATTAGAGGACTCAGAACATGTCAAAGTTAAGACTGTTATCAAAACAGTGCTCAAAGACAATGAGTGCGCTAATACTGCTGTTCCCGATGATGTTGTTAGTGAGCTGCGGAAATACAAAAGAGGTATTGACTCCCGTTCATTCAGTACCGATACCAGCGCAATTAACCGCTGATTGTCCTCAGCCTGATGTACCAGAGCATATGGACTGGAAAGATATGCCACAGTTGCTCGTTGATGCCATGAAATCAATAGCAAAGTGCAACTTGGATAAGAAAGCAATACGGGAAATTGAACAACAACGAGCCTCTAAGTAATTAGGGGCTTTTTAATGGAGAAATATCATGGCAACACAAGGCTTCGATAAACCAGCTCAATTCCGTGAAGAGTTGGATAAAAGTATTCCGAAAGAATAAAAAAAGCCCCTCGTTGGCGTGGGGCAATGCTAGGAATGGGTATTAATAATTATATGAATAGCCCAAATGTCAAATGGGCGCGTGAATACTACCAGTATAAGTTAAATAATCTAGGTATAAATTGTTACGAAATACGGAAAAGAATATTGAAAAACGCGTATGCAAATAAAAAAAAGCCTACACAGCGGTAGGCTAAAGTATTGCTTTACGATGAATATCAGCGTTAAGCCTAGCAGGTTATTTCAAACGTGCAATTATATTGGTGATTATTAAATAGATTAGAGATAAAAAAAAGGCCCCGAGCCAGCATGCTTGGGGCTTAATGTAATCATATTGTTCATTTTATTCTAATCAGGCGTAAATATACACAGCTCCGTTTTTTAGTCAATTTATCTTTAGCTATCAGCTAATCACTGGTGGCCTTTTCATATATGGAGACAGTCATGTCAGATAAAAAAGAAATAGCCACCCTATCTATAAAGATATCAGTCGATAGCTCTGACTTAGATAAGCTGGAAGCGCAACTAAAGCGCATTGAAGGGCTGATGTCCAGCACTGGGCTGAAGCAGACAACAAGCGTAGGCTTTAGTATCAATGAATTCCGCACAATTAGCTCAGGTGAGGTTTTCCTTGATAGTAGTTCATTTATTACATCACTAGGAGAGGCGGTGGAAAAAGGGACTGAAGCAATTAAAGCCCAAGACGAAGCTTTAGTGGCAGCTATCAAAGAAGTCATTATTAAAGATGCAGCGCAAGGTGGTCCATTGTACCGAGCTATGCGATAGAAAGCGAGGTATTGAACATGCCACCACGCATTCCCCGCGCTTGTCGAAAGCACGGGTGCAGCAAGACAACCACTGACCGTAGTGGTTATTGCCAAGATCATATAAGTACAGGATGGGAAAACCACCAGCCCGGCAAGAGCAGGCATGAGCGAGGTTACGGTTCCAAGTGGGACAAGATACGCCCTCGCATCCTTCAGCGTGATAAACACCTTTGTCAAAACTGCCTGCCTCGAGCTGTAGAAGCCAAGACTGTCGACCATATCATACCTAAAGCACATGGTGGTACTGATGATGAGAGTAACTTGCAATCACTGTGCTGGCCTTGTCATAAAAGAAAGACAGCAACTGAACGATTACGCAAGTAGCTGTTATATATGAACATTTACATGAATGATAATAATTATCATCTATGGGAGGGGCGGGTAAAATCTCTACCCCTCTCGCCCTCTAGGACTGCCGCTTCAGGTGAATTTTTATATCCGCGAAAAATGAAATTAAAACTGGCTGATAGTTTAGCCTAATTTATGTATTAAAAATCAATAGCCTCGCAATCGCGGGGCTTTTTTATACCCGTCATTTGGTGCACTGCATGCGCCGTTATTTTTAAACATCGAACCTGTACTTAGGAATGAGCCTTGAGGTGATCAGTTATAGCTGATGTTGCTTCGATGGGCTGGTTTCCTATGCAGCAAGGTTCATTGCTAAGTAAGGTAAACATTATGCAATATCCAAGAGTAAGCGTTAATGGTGTATCTGTCAGAGTTGATAATGAAGGTAGATACAGCCTGAATGATTTGCATGCCTCCGCAGTAATTAATGGGGAGGCAAGAGAAAATCAAAACCCTAGCCAGTTTCTGAGAAGCAAACAGGTAAAGGCATTTGTCGATAAATTAAGCGCAATGCAAAATTGCACTGCGGTAAAAGTCATTAACGGTGGGCTTAATCATGGTGTGTGGGCGCTTGAGTTGGTGGTTATACGATACGCCGCTTGGCTAAAACCCGAATTTGAGATTCTTGTTTATAACACATTCAAGGATGCTGCAAGAAAAGGCCTTGATGTTATGGCTCGATTAAACAAGCTGGACCACATCATCAACACTGAAACCAAAAATGTCAGCGGTTGTGCAAGAATAATGGCCAATTGGGGATCGGGTGGACGTAAACAATTATTGCTTACCGCAAGAGAGCGAATTGTTTCTGAAGCACAAATCTACTTACCGGGCATTGATGATTATTAATGCTTTATTGGAGGTTCTGTTATGGCTGGCACTCCGGGCAAATCTGGTCGTCGCCCGAAGCCTACGGCCAGAAAAGAATTGGCCGGCAATCCGGGGAAACGTGCATTAAATAAAGATGAACCAGTATTCACGCCACTAAAAGGTGTGGCACCACCTGATTGGTTCACTGAGAACGAGTTAGAGCTAGCCATTGTCATGTGGGAGCTGACGATAAAAGAACTCTGCGGGCAAGGTATTCTGTGCATTACCGACCTTGCGGTGCTTGAGCGCTGGTGTGTGGCCTACCATATTTGGCGCAATGCAGTTATTGCAATCATGCGAGACGGAACTCGCTTAACTGGTGCAACCGGTGGACCGATAAAAAACCCTGACTTAACGACGAAAAAAGAGCAGGAAAGTGAAATGGATCGTACTGGCGCAATGTTGGGTTTAGATCCGAGCAGTCGCCAGCGGTTAATTGGTATGGCAGGGCAAAAGAAACAAGATAACCCCTTTATGAGGATCATTTCATCATGAGCCGTAAATCTTACCCGAACGTCAATGCAGCAAATCAATATGCGCGTGATGTGGTGCGCGGCAAGATTGTGGCGTGTCAGTACGTGATTGATGCTTGCCAACGACACATTGATGATATGGCCCAAGAGAAAGGGCGTAAATTCCGCTATCGATTTGATAAAGACTTAGCAGAACAAGCCGCTAAATTCATTCAGTTATTACCCCACACAAAGGGGGAATGGGCGTTTAAGCGCATGCCTATTACGCTTGAACCGTGGCAACTTTTTATCGTTTGTTGCGCGTTTGGCTGGGTGCAGAAGGGCACAAAGCTCAGGCGTTTCCGTGAAGTTTATACTGAAATCCCCCGTAAAAATGGCAAGTCGGCTATCTCTGCGGGTGTCGCACTGTATTGTTTTACATGTGATAACGAATTTGGTGCCGAAGTTTACTCAGGCGCAACAACCGAAAAGCAAGCGTGGGAAGTGTTCAGGCCTGCAAAATTGATGTGCAAGCGAACACCGTTACTCACGGAAGCATTTGGTATTGAAGTCAATGCAAAAAACATGAACCGCCCTGAAGATGGTGCGCGGTTTGAGCCGCTTATCGGTGATCCGGGGGATGGCCAATCGCCCCATTGCGCCATTGTCGATGAGTATCACGAACATGATACAGATTCGCTTTATACAACGATGTTAACGGGAATGGGGGCAAGGCGACAGCCGTTGATGTGGGCTATCACTACAGCAGGTTATAACATTGAGGGGCCTTGTTACGATAAGCGCCGCGAAGTGATTGAAATGTTGAATGGTACGGTACCGAATGATGAATTATTTGGTGTCATTTATACCGTAGACGACGGCGACGATTGGACAGATCCTAATACACTGAAGAAAGCTAACCCAAACATGGGTGTTTCTGTCTACAGTGATTTTCTGATTAGCCAGCAAAACAGAGCAAAAAATAACCCTCGACTTGCCAGTATCTTCAAAACAAAGCATTTAAATATCTGGGTTTCAGCGCGTTCAGCGTATTTCAATATGTTGAGCTGGCGAGAGTGTGAAGATAAAACCCTAACATTAGAAATGTTTGAAGGGCAATCTTGTGTTCAGGCACTCGATCTGGCCAGAAAATTGGATATGAACTCGCGGGTTCAGTTATTTACTCGTGAAATTGACGGCAAGCGGCACTATTACTGCATCTCTCCGAGCTTTTATGTGCCTTATGACGCTGTTTTTAGCTCAGATATTGAAAATCAGCGAACTGCAGAACGGTTTAGAAAGTGGGTGGAAACGGGCCATTTAAAGCTAACCGATGGCGCTGAAATTGATTATCGCGTTATTTTAGAAGATGCCAAAGCAGATAACTTGAATAACCCGATTGATGAAAGCCCGATTGACCCTCACGGTGCAACAAACTTATCTCACCAACTGGCTGATGAGGGATTAAACCCTATCACCATCGTTCAAAACTACACAAATATGTCTGATCCAATGAAAGAACTTGAAGCCGCGATTGCTTCAGGGCGTTTTCATCATGACGGTAACCCCATCATGACATGGTGTATGGGGAATGTGGTGGGTAAATATTTACCGGGTAACGATGATGTCGTTAGGCCTATAAAAGAGCAAAATGAAAATAAAATTGACGGGGCTGTAGCGCTTATTATGGCTGTTGGTCGGGCTATGCTGAACGAACAGGAAGAAACACTCTCATCTGTTTTATCGTCAAGAGGTTTAAGATCCCTCTAAGGAAACTCAATGAAATTTTTAACAATTACAGCCTTATTGGTTGGGATTGCTGGTGCCTGTTTACTATCGTTTGGTGCTTGGCAAGTTTACCCCGCGGCGGGGTATATAACAGCGGGTGGGCTATGTTTGTTTTGGTCATATCTGGTTTCAAAATCCATGAGCCAACCGAAAGATGATAAGGAGTAACTATGTTTTTTCCTGGTCTATTTCGGAAATCGAATGAGGGGATGACTTCACATGAACTCAGCGAGTTAATTGGGCTTTCTTATGATACCTATTCAGGCAGACGGGTAAGTCCGCAGTTAGCGATGCAATTAACCGCAGTATTTAGTTGTGTTCGAGTTTTAGCAGAATCCGTTGGGATGTTGCCGTGCTCCTTATATGAACAGCTAGAAAAAGGAAATCAGCGGGCAATACGAGAAAGAGTCCATAAACTAATATCCGTAAAACCCAATAACTACATGACTTCTCAGGAATTTTGGGAGTTGCTAATTGCCTGCTTGTGTTTGCGTGGTAATTTTTATGCTTACAAGGTTTACGCGCTGGGCGAAGTTGTTGAATTACTCCCTCTTAATCCCGGTTCAGTAACGCCAAAATTAAACAGTAATTGGGAGCCAGAATATAACGTCACATTTCCAAATGGTAAGAGTGAAACATTAACGCAGTCTGAAATTTGGCATGTACGCATTTTCACACTAGATGGATTAACCGGACTCAGCCCTATCGCTTATGCAAAACAAGCTGTTGGCCTTGGCTTGGCGACTGAAGAGCATGGCGCGAGATTGTTTGGTAATGGTGCTGTAACCAGTGGTGTTTTACAAACAGACCAATATTTAAAGGATGATGCTTATGAACGGTTAAGGGAAGATTTTGCGGGCAGACATCAGGGATTAGTTAATGCTCATAAACCTATGATCCTAGAAATGGGATTGAAGTGGCAGCAAATTAGCTTGTCTGCTGAAGATGCACAATTTCTTGAAACGAGAAAATTTCAGCTTGAAGAAATCTGTCGTATCTTCCGTGTACCGCTTCATATGATCCAAAATACGGATAGGGCCACGTTCAATAATATTGAAAACCTTGGGATCGGGTTTATCAATTACTCTTTAGTTCCTTATCTTACACGTATCGAACAGCGCATTAATGCTGGGCTTGTTAAATCAAGTAAGCAGGGTGTTTTTTATGCCAAATTTAATACAGGCGCACTGCTACGTGGTGATATGAAGTCGCGATTTGAATCTTATGCAACGGGTATCAACTGGGGGATTTATTCGCCAAATGAGTGTCGTGAATTGGAAGAGCTAAACCCACGTGAGGGTGGTGATATTTACCTCACACCAATGAACATGACCACAAAGCCAGAATCCTCAAAACAGGAGGGGGAAACGCATGTCGATAATGACAAAACAACGGCTTGATGTACCACTAAAAATTAAGTCAGTCACCGACTCGGGAGAGTTTGAAGGCTATGGCTCAGTTTTCGGCGTGAAAGATAGTTATGCGGATATTGTGATGCCGGGTGCTTTTCTTAACTCACTGAATCAGTGGAAAGAAAAAGAGTCATTACCCGCCATGCTTTGGCAGCACAAAATGTCTGAGCCGATTGGTATTTATACCGAAATGCGGGAAGACAGCACGGGGCTCTATGTCAAAGGGCGATTACTCATTGATGACGACCCCTTATCTAAGCGCGCGCATGCACACATGAAGGCCGGATCACTATCCGGCCTTTCTATTGGATACATCCTCAAAGATTGGGAGTATGACCGCAATAAAGATGCCTTTTTATTGAAGGAAATCGATTTGTGGGAGGTCAGTTTAGTGACATTTCCCTCAAATGATGAAGCCAGAGTCAGTGATGTGAAGTCGGCATTTGCTCGAGGCGAATTACCCACACAAAAAAGTATTGAGCGAGTCCTGCGCGATGTTGGGCTTTCGCGAACACAAGCTAAGGCCTTTATGGCTAAAGGCTACGAGGCACTTTCTCTGCGTGATGCTGAGCAAGACGCCATCGACACATTGAAATCCATTTTTGAATAATAAAGGTACTATTATGGCTGTAGATCATAAAGACGTTAGTGAAGTTGCGCAGGAACTGAAAGGTAAATTCGAAGAGTTTACCCAAAAAAATGACAAGCGCATCGATGCGATTGAAGCAGAAAAAAGTAAACTTGCAGGGCAAGTTGACTCATTAAACGGCAAGTTATCGGAGTTGAATGAATTAAAAACCAGCTTAGAAGCGGAACTGGCTGAAATTAAGCGCCCTGATGGTAGCGTAACTGCAACAAAAGAGGTGACTGAGCATAAAGCCGCCTTTGAACAGTTTGTTCGTAAAGGCAAAGAAGACGGTCTTGCAGATTTAGAGCGTAAGGCTATGCAAACGGGCTCTGATCCCGACGGTGGCTTTGCAGTGCCAGAAGAACTAGATCGCAGCATTATTACAGCCCTGCGCGATGAAGTGGTTATGCGTCAGGAGTGTAATGTTATTACAGTGGGTACGCCTCACTTTAAACGCTTGGTGAATCAAGGTGGTACGAATAGCGGCTGGGTTGGTGAGGTGGACAAACGTCCTGAAACTGCAACCTCAAAACTTGCCTCTATTGAGCCAGTGTGGGGGGAAATTTACGGAAATCCCGCAGCAACACAAGTTATGCTTGATGATGCCTTCTTTAATGTTGAGCAATTCATTACGGGTGAGCTGACGATTGAATTTGCTGAGCAAGAAGAAGCGGCTTTCACTCATGGTGATGGTGTCAAAAAGCCAAAAGGCCTATTAGCCTATGGCAGTGACGACCAAGCAGATAAAGATCGCGATTGGGGCAAGCTGCAGCATCTGTTACTGAAAAAGCCGACAGAAATTACCGCTGATGAAATCATGAAACTGATTTACACCATGCGTAAAGCTTACCGCTTGGGCTCTAAGTTCATGATGAACAACAACACCCTGTTCCAAGTCCGCACGCTGAAAGATTCTCAGGGCAATTACCTGTGGCAGCCGGGCTTGCAATTAGGCCAACCTTCCGCATTGCTGGGCTACGGCATCGCGGAAAATGAGCAGTTTGCGGATGTTGCTGCAGACTCAGCACCTGTTGCATTTGGTAACTTCAAGCGTTGTTACACCATTCTTGACCGTATTGGCGTCCGCATGTTGCGTGACCCGTACACCAACAAGCCGTTTGTGCATTTCTATACCACTAAACGCGTTGGTTCAATGATGACGGATAGTAATGCGGTGAAGTTGCTGAAAGCGCCAGCAGCAAAATAATTACAATATTATCCATGGCGGCTTAGTTGCCGCCTTTTTTATACCTCTTAGATGCGAACATAGTCGCATCAATTTAATAATATATAACGGAGGAATAATGTCTTTGCCAACCATAGAGGAGTTACGCCTGCAATGCCGCATTGATACCGAAGATGAAGATGCCATTTTATTGGGGTATTTATCAGCCGCTAAAGAAAAAGCCGCTAATTATTTAAATAGAACGTTACATGATGATAGCGTTCCTGATGATGACCCAAATGGCATAGCAATAACACCGATCATTAAGCTGGCATTAATGCTGGCGGTTGGTTTTTGGTATGACACGAGGGAGTTAAAGAAAATCCCTCAAGGATTTTACGAGTTGTTAAGCGACTACCGAATATCACCCATGAGGGCTAAGTAATGTTAGCAGGCGAACTTAATAAGCGCATTACTTTGTCACGCCCTGAAGAAATCAGAGACGAATTTGGTGAATCTAAGACAGAGCTAGTAAAAGTCACTGATGTATGGGCCAAAGCGGAGGCGATGTCTAATCGTAAAATTCGCACTGCCGACCAACAGCAAGTCATTGAAACTTATCATTTCACTATTCGGTCTCGTAACGATATCAATGAGGGATGGATAATTGCTTATCAAAATCGCAATTTCACGGTACGCGCATTAGATAGAAACCAGCCGGACCGTTTAATTATTACCGCGGAGGTCGATAGTCGACATGATAGAAACTGATATCAAAGCGGATTTAGAACGACTAACAGGATTAAGCGCATACCCCGTTGCGCTACCTTCCGACAAATTAGAAGGGGTGACTTATCAGCGCATCAGCGACCCTAAAATGATGACCGGTCTAGCAAAAATATCCCTAGTTCAAGCACGATTTCAAATTACTTTTCAAATCCCTAATGACTACTCAAAAGCATTAAAGCTTGAAAAGGTTGTGCTCAATGCTTGGGAAAGCATCACTCATGGCCATATTGGTCGTTATCCCGTTCAAACAGTTCAGCGAGGTAATTTCATGCAGAACCGAGAAGAGCAGACGGATAAACGGGTTATTTGGCGTGTGATGCGTGATTTTATTATCACTTATCCAGAGGGGGCTGAATGAGGGTAACTGTTGAGATAAAAGGCCTTAAAGAATTGGAGTATGAGTTAAACCGTTTAGGGGAAGACATAACAACAAAAGTGCTTCGGCAAGCTGGACGTGAAGCGATGGCACCTGTACTGGAGGATATGAAGCAGCACGCAGGCTATGATGCAACCAGTGAATCAGAGCACATGCGTGACAGTATCAAGATCCGCACAACGAGCCGCATGAAAGACCAAAAAACGTTATCTGTCATGACCGTTCGTGTAGGGCCAAGTAAAGCTCACGCAATGAAAGCCAAAGCACAAGAGTTTGGCACAGTAAAACAAATCCCTAATCCCTTCATCCGTCCAGCATTGGACTATAACCGCCAATTTATTTTAAACACGCTAGCCGCTGAGATACGCGCCAGCATCGAAAAATATCGTTAATTCATTTATTTGGAGTAAAAATTATGGCTGATAAATCTTCGCCAGAATACGCCATGCTTCCCGCTGGGACTATCGTTAAATGGGGTAAAGTGGGTGATTTACCAACTGCTTTGAAGCCGCTGGAAAACTGTAAAGCCATTGGTGCTACAGGCCTAACGGGTAGCTTTGTGGATTGCACCACGCTAAAGGATAAAAATAAGCAGTTTATTTCTGATATGCCAGAAGGCCCTGAAAAAACACTGGGATTTATCGATGATCCTGAAAATGCAGATTTTGCGGCTTTTTTGAATGCGGCACAGGCGCGTGAAACCGTGCAGTTCTTCATTGAACTTCCCAATAAACGTACTGCGACGATGATCTTGGCATTATCAGGTTGGGAAATGGCAGATATCAGTGCGCCAGCAAGTGAAGTTATCCAGATCTCAGTCAAAGGTAAGCAAAATAACCTGACTTGGGGTGTAGTTGCATCAGGAGGTACAAAATAATGTCATTGAAAGCTTCACTATTGAAAGCGTCCCCACATGTTGAAGAACATCCTATTTTAGGGGTAACAGTTTTTATTCGTCGTTTGACTATCGCTGAACTCGATGAGTATGAGCATGATTTACAAGAAGCCCAGAAAACGGGATTCAGTTCTGATGCGAGTAAAGCGGGTGCCAAACTTATCTTAAAGGCCATTTGTGATAAAGATGGACAGCCTCTTTCGAGTGATGAGCTACCCACAGCGGATGAACTTATTCAGGCACACGACACACCGACCCTGTTATCAGCAATGTCATTCGTGCAAAAATTTAGTTATGGCTCCGTTGAGGAAGCGCAAAAAAACTAACCAACTCACCCTATCTTAAGTTTATTTTCCAATTGGCTGACCGATGGGGTGAGCCTGACCCGAGAAAAATTGCTAAATTGCCTGCCAATATTATTACTCATTGGCAGGCATTTTTTATGCCTGAGCAAGAAAATACCACTGAAAACCAACAAGCTACTGCATCAATAGCGAGTGTTCGCACTGATATTGAATCGCAGTGTCATGATGTTATGAGGGCGATAAATGGCTGACGTTGCAAGTTTAGCGGTTGCGTTACACCTCAACGCAGCCTCTTTTAAATCCCAAGTGTTTGATGCCTATGATTCTGCCAGTAAAGAATCGAAAAAGTTTGCACAAGCTGCCTCTAAAGATGCCGGGCAGACCGCCACTAAATTATTGGAAGTTTCAGCTAATGCACGAAAAGCAGGGGCGGATCTATCCGCTTCTGGTCAGCTAGCGCGCCATTCTCAAATGGGGTTTGCTCAACTCCGTACGGCATTAACCAATGTTTCCGCTGGCTCTAATGTGGCTACCAGTAGTTTAATTGGCGGTTTCATTCCTGCGCTTGAACGCTCTTTAGAAAATGTGAACAACGTTAAGTTTTCTTTAGCAGAGCAACAACGTGTCGCGCAAGAGGCTGCTCGTGAGGCCATTAATTTATCGCGTGCACAGATTGAAGGTGCGCAAGCCGATAGAAAAAGTGCTCAAGAAAAAATCAATCTTGCCGCAAAAATGCGAGATGAAGCTATTGCTAGGCGGGAGCAAGCTTTCTCACTCGATGAATATTTAGAGCGCCAAGTCGAAGTTAATAAACAACACGGTATTTCTGTTAGTTATGCAGAGGAGCATGCCAAAAATGCTCGGGTTATCCGTGAAGCCAATATTGCCGAGGCTGAAGCCAAAAAACGGATACAAAGTGCATCTATTGAAATAGTTTCTGCTAATAAAAGCGAACTCGAAGGTAAGAAAAACCTCACTACGGCAACCAATCAATTATCCGAAGCTAGCAAAGAGCTGACATTTTCTCAGCGTGCCGCAGCTAATAGCGCGAGTTTGTTCAAAAGCGCATGGGGAATGATGGGGGGTGCTGTTGGTGTTGGGATTATGGCATCAGCAGGCGCGTTTACTTATCTTTATTCCCAGTATCAGCAAGCTGAAGAACGCCAAAAGGCCTTTAATGCTGCTTTACAAAAAGGTGGGTTAGGGCTAACAACAACCGCCTATGATCTGCGCAATCTTGCCAATGAGTTGGGTGGTACCGCAGAAGCCTATAAATCAGTTACCGCAGCTGCTTCAGCGGGTTTTTCTGGAGATTTATTGCATCAAGTGTCAGAACTTGGTGTTCAGATGGAAAAATCAGGTGGTAGCGTTGATGAACTGATCTCTAGGTTAGTGGCATTAGGTGAGCGACCAGTTGAGGGGCTGCAAAAGGCAATTGATGCAGGGCATATTATTGACGCCCAAACCATGGAAAGGATAGCAAGACTAGAACGTGAGGGGAAAAAACAAGAGGCGGCTAGTGCAGCTAGATTAGCGGCAACCGCTGCAATGAAAGAGTATCATCAACAAAGTGATGCATTTGCTGAAAACCACGAGAAGCGGATTAGGGAATTAGATAAAACTTACGCTGGGTTACACATGACAATTCGCAACCTAGATATGGGGGGAAGCGATCCATTCTTAGGCATGTATGTAGCCACTAAAAATTTATTAACTAATAAGTTAAAACAGGAACAAGAAGAGCGACAGAAACAACAATTTGAACAACAAAAAAATTTAACTGACAACTTAAAGCTCCAGATTAACTTTAATGCAGCATTTTCTGCGGGTATCGATCAACAAAAAGAACGAGCTGAAAGACAAAAGCAATTTAAGGACATGCTTGATAAAGGCACAATTTCCGCAACGGAGTATCAACAAGCTCTAAAGGGATTGGATAAGTTATTTACGACGCCTAAAAAAACAGGGGGTAGCGCCGCTGTTGATGAAGGGAAGCAGCGTATAGAACAACTCTTACAACAAGGCGCTGCATTACGTGCTCAGTTAGAGGAAACCGAGGGGCTTACAGCGTCTGAGCGTAAACTTGCTTCATTTGAGCAAGAGTTGCTTGGGTTACAAGGGCAGCATTTAAATGCCCGACAAAAAACTATTCAAGCCCATTCATCTGAAATTCGGGCGCAGTTAATAAAAAATGCAGAGTTAGAAAAAGAAATAAAATATAAGGAGTTACGAAAAAAGTTTGATGATCAAAATTTTGAGATTATGCAAAAAACTTCAAAATTAAGCCAAGATGCAACAAATCAGATATTACAGATGACGATGAGCCAGCCAGCCTATGATTTAATGCTGGAGGAGCAGCGTATTCGTGATGATTTTCGCCAGAAACGCTACCAATTGGACAAAGAAGTTTCTGACAAAACAACACAATTGTATGCGGATCAGACAACTTTCTTAGCATCCGAAGAGCAAAAGCAGATTGAGATAGCTCGGCAATCCTCCAAAGATAAATTATCTGCACAGAAAGGTGCCTACGCAGGTATGGCTAAAGGTGTTCAGGACTTTGGCAATACGGCTAATAATGTTCACGAACAAATGCGTACAATTACTCAGAATTCACTTGATAACATGTCATCAATGATGGCGGATTTTGTGACAACGGGTAAATTGAATTTTGGTGATTTTGCACAATCTATCGTGAATGATATCACTAAAATGATACTCAAGATGATGATTTTTAATGCCTTAAAGTCAGGTTTAACAGGCACAGCATTTGGTGACATGATGGGGCTTAAAGCCGAGCCAAACGCAAAAGGTAATACTTACGAATCACCAGGACTAAGTTTGCATAGAAATAGTATTGTCAAATCACCAACACTATTTCCTTTTGCAAAAGGTGGTGTGCCGGGGATGGGGCTAATGGGGGAGGCTGGGCCAGAAGCCATTATGCCACTAACTCGTGGTCGTGATGGTTCTCTTGGTGTGAGGATACTTGGGTTAGAGGAGTCGCAACAAGCAGCACCTAATATCATCATCCAGCAAACTTTTCATTTAACGGGTTATGGCGACCAGGCATTGCAAGATGCTATGCAGGAAGCGGCTAGAATGGGAGCAAAGCAAGGTTCTGATGATGCTTTGGCAAAAATACAACGTGATTTCCTTGCTAAAGGGAAGATTCGAGGGGCACTAGAGAGGTAATCATGATACTTGAATGGCCTGACGCAGTTGTGCCTACTAGTATGAGCTGGCAATTAATCAGCAATAGCAAAACATTCACTTCGGTATTCACGGGCAGTAGTCAAACTGTCAGATTTCCGGGGAGTCGCTGGCGATGTGTATTGACCTTTAATAATCTGACGGAGGAATTATCAAGGGAACTGGAAGTTCTTTTAGCCTCTTTGGATGGTGAAAGTGGACGAGTTAAAATTAGTAATTGGGTTAGGCAGGGATTGAAGGGTAAGGGTTCACCGTTGGTTGGGTTGGCTAATCAAACAGGTAGATCATTGCAAACTAAAGGGTGGTTGGCCAATTCGATTGTTATACGTAAAGGAGATTATCTTACTGTCAGTAATGAATTAAAGATGGTTACCGAAAATGTGGTTAGTGATAAAGATGGAAATGCTATTATCCCTATTTCTCCTATGTTGCGTTTATCACCAGCACTCAATGATAAAATAGAAACAGTTGAGCCATTTGGCATCTTTAAGCTGACGAGCAATGATCAGGGTAATTTCCAATATCGACCCGGAGTCTTTTCAAATGTCACTATCACACTGGAGGAGGCGCTAACGTAATGCTCTATCATCCTTTTTCAAATGACATGGTTCGGGCGATAAATGAAGGTGCTGAATTGGTTGTCGCTGCAAAATTAGATTTAAAATCAGGAGTTACACGTGCGCATACAGGGATTGGTAGCCTCATTATTGCTGGTGAGGTTTATCTTGGAGTAGGTTCTTTTGGAAAGATTGAGCCCGTTTCAGAAACGAATTCGACTAGTCCTCAGCAGCTTATTTTATCACTTTCTGGTTTTGATTCGTTTTTAATCGCGGATGTTATGAATGAGCGAAGTCGGGGGCGCAATGTTAGTGTCATGCTGGTGGCTTTAGGCAAAGACGGACAGCCTATATTAGCTGAAATTATTTTTTCAGGGCAAATATCTAATATTGGCGTCACCACAGGTAATGATAATGAAGTTTCAGTAACGGTATCCAATCGTTTTGAGCGATGGTCGCAGGGATTACCTGACAGATTCACTGATAAGTCATGGAGTAAACGACATATAGGTGATCGCATATTTCGATATGTGGCACAAATGGCTGAGCGTGCTATATATTGGGGTAGCAAAAAAGATGCACCAACATTTATTTATAAGTAGAGATCATTTATTCTGAGGACTAAGTGACGCTTAGTTGGATTGAACGATGAAAAAAGAATTTCTATATGTCTTAGGCTTTTTATTTATTTTACTTGTGATATTTTTTATTGTGCGATTTTTTAAGGTTACCGACGATAAAATTATTTCAGTAGCTGAAATGGCGATATCAGAGGTTTTGCATGACCCATATTCAGCGCAGTTTAGTAAAATAGCAGTAAAAAAGAATAGTAATGAAGGATATTCGGACTTTTATAAAGTTTGTGGATTTGTTAACTCCAAGAATCTATATGGCGCATACACGGGGAATAAGCCATTCATTATTTCTGTTATGGCTACAGGAAGTAAAACTATCAAGGTCGTCGATGGAACTTTAAATATAGGAAATGATAGTTTCACTAATGGAGTAATTAATGAGCTTTGTAATGAATGAATATCTAAGGCGATAATATATTGAGCTCTACTAGTTTTAAATAAATAATTTTATCGATTTTTAAGACCCGCTTCGGCGGGTTTTTTTATGCATGGAGATCAGCAAATGCGACATCCAAATTGGACAACTCAACTCCCTGAAATTCTACAGCAAGCGATGCACAAGCCATTTTCATGGGGTGAACATGATTGTTGTTTATTTGCAGCGGATTGCGTTATTGCCGTGTGTGGTGTCGATATCGCAGAAAAGGCTCGAGGCAGATACAAAACTAAATCAGGGGCTATGCGAGTTTTAAAGGCAGTGTTCGGGGATTTGGAAACTGGTCTATCGGGCTTTTTTCAAGAAATAGACCCTAATGAAGCAATGCGCGGAGACATTGTTATGTTCAATGGTGATGACGGTAAAACCCTTGGTGTTCTGTGGGCGAATAAAATATGGGCTGTAACGGATGACGGTGCACGCCCTGTTAATTTTCAACCAGTTAAAGTGTGGAGAGTCGAATAAATGGGTAAGACAGTCACCAATATCGTTTCTGCTGGCTTAATGGTTGCAGGTGTTATTGCTACGGGGGGGTTAGGGACGGCATTAATTGTTGCAGGTATTGCAGTTCAAGCTGCCGGCACAATGATTTTCAAAGATAAAATGCCCTCAATGGGATATCGCGACCAGTCAGAACGCAAGCAAATGTTGCGCTCATCGACTGCACCAGAAACTATCATTGTCGGTAAAACCGTGTGTTCGGGTCTATTATTTTTTGCAGAAGAAGAAAAGGGCGACCAGACAGAAAACGAACGATTATTCATGGCATTGGCGATTGCCGCACATAAAGTTGACCACATTGGCCAGATTTGGCTGAACGATGATCTGATTGGTACGTTCGGTGATAAGGCTAGCTATGAATTCCATAATGGCCGTATAGATTGTGATCCTTACTTATTGAAAAATGCCCCGTCATGGAAATCTGACATGATAGGTGATGGGCTGGCATGGTTGCGTTTAACCCTGAAATACGACGCTGAAAAATTTCCGTACGGTGTGCCTAACATCAAAGTCGAAGTATGGGGCAAGCCCGTTTATGATCCGCGCACAAATAAAACGGCTTGGAGCAATAACGGAGCGTTAATTATTCTTGATTTTTACCGTAGCTATTTGGGTGTACCTGATTCAGATATTGATTTTGATGCGTTCAAAGTTGCGGCTGATTTATGTAGCGAACCGGTAACAACTCCCGAAGGCAACACGGAGCCTCGCTATACGATTAATGGGGCCTATGAACTTTCTGAGTCTCCATCAGCAATACTGGATCACATGCATAAATGCATTGCTGCTGAGCCGACTTATGTTGCGGGCAAGCACGGCATTTTGATGCAGGCTTATAATGGTCCAGCAGTATTACGCATTGAACCTAATCAAATAATTGATACCGTTAATATTACCCCTGAACTTTCGTTACGTGATGCGACTAATGCCATTTACGGTACGTTCGTGGATGCTGAGCAGCAATACATCAAAACCGATTTTGAGCCGGTCATTGTTGATGAGTGGATTGAAGAAGATGGGCTAGAAATTAAAGAGAATATGGATTACCGCTTTGTCACTAGCCCATACCAAGCGGCACGGCTCTCAAATTTATACCTTCGTAAAAAACGGGCGGGGCGTCGTGTTCAATTACGGATGAATATGGATGGTTACGCCTATAGACCAGGAGATGTTGTTTTATTAAATCTGCCCCATATTGGTATTCAAAACTTTGAATGTCGAGTGGCTGAGTGGAAATTTCACCCGCAGGAGGGCGTTGACATTCTCCTCGAGGAGGACGGCGCTTACATCTATGAAGACATTATAGGTAAGCCTTTTGTTCGGCCTCCATTCACTGTTTTACCGACTGGCGGGGTAGCGCCACCGCTCAACCTTGCATTTGTGGCCACGAATATTGGTGAAGTTGTTCAAGGTTATTTGAGCTGGCAATCAGCCGCTGCAGATGTTCGCTATAACACGGTAAACATTATTGAAAGCGGCAAAGTGATTCAGTCCATTCAGGTACCACAGGATAGAGTAGATTTATCGGGCCTTGTGCGCGGTTCATATCGTGCCGAAGTCCGTTCTATCAATGCGGCTGGCGCAATGTCTGCCCCTGCCATTGTTGATTTTGATATCCAAGCACCACCTAAACCGGTTAGCGTTGAAATGGTTGGCGGTATGTTCTCTTTGACCTGCATTCCGCATGGCGGCGAAACTGCTCAACACGGCTATACGTTTGAGTTTTGGTTTAGCGACAAAAAACTGGCCAGCACGAATGACACTGAAGTTACCACTAAAGCCAATCGACAAGGCCAAGGGCAATTCTGGACGAAGGAGAATTTAAAAGCTGATACCAATTATTGGTTTTATGTTCGTACGGTTAATAGCTATGGCAAGTCTCCGTTTGTTGAAGCCGTAGGAAAGGCTGACGGAACGCCAAAAGAAATGCTTGATGAAATTGGCCATAACTTTTTATCAAATGAAGTCGGTCAAATCATGCAGGAGCAAATCGACTTTAACAAGGACAACCTATCCGACTTACAAATCGACAATGACGACTTCAAGCAAAAAGTTATCAGTATTGATCGCGAGATAGAAGCTGTTAACGAAGCTGTGATGACTAATACCCAATTCACGACTGAGCTTCACTTCAAACTTAGCGAAACTACCGCGCACGGGAAAGCTGAAATCTTTCGGCTTGAGCAAGTGCAAGCGACTGATAGAGAGTCTCATGCGAAATTTCAGCAGCAAGTCAATTCAGAATTTGAGCATGTGGCAGCGGATGTTTTGAATGTCCAAGAATCATTGGCGAAATCGAATGAAGCCTTTGCGCAACAAATTGGTCAAGTTCGTGCTGATTTGGATGAGACCAATAATGAAGTCGGTACAATCAAAGGGCGAGTGACCACGGTTGAAACTGCAACAGTCGACTTAAAACAAGCGCAAGCGAAGTTTGAACAATCGACGACAGCCCAGTTCGGTGAAATGACCGGCTATATCACCAATATCAATCAAACTATTACTAACCTTGAGTTTTCTTTCTCTGAAGCACTAATGCAGACAAATGCACAAGTGAATGAAACCAATTCAGAGTTATTGAAAACAAAATCCGAAGTCACCCGACTTGCAACGGCAACAGCAACAAATGAGCAAGCGACAGCGGAATTAGCTGAGAATGTAAAAGCGCAGCATGAACAATCTGAAGCAGAATTTGTTGATGTGCGTAAATCAATAGCAGAGAAAGACAAGTCTCAATCTGAGCGTACAGAACAAGTGCGAGCAGAGCTTGGCAAAGATATTAACGATAACAAAGATGAGTTATCAAAAACTAATGCGGTAGTGGCTCAGCACACAGAGTCTATTGCAACACTGAATGAAACAACAACTCAGATTAAACAGACGCAAAAGAGCCAACACGAAGAGACTCAAGCTAGTATCGGTAAGTTGACTGAAACGACGGCAAATACTGATAAGGCATTAACGGAGGCAAAAGAACAGTCAAAAGCACGCTTTGAAGATAATGAAGCCTCAATCAATCATATCGAACAGACGATGGCCAATACTGAGGGCTCACAAGTTGAAGCTATCGGGCAGTTAACAGCCCAGCAGAACATGCAAAGTACGGAAATTTTACGCGCCAAAGCGTCAATCACTCGCATTGATAAAGTTGTTGCTGATAACAATCATGCGTTTGCACAGTCGATAGAAAAGTTAGAAACACAGTTTGATGATGTTAATGCGAGTATAACAACACTCAAGAATACAGTATCTGATAATGAGAAATCACAAGCGGAGGTTAACGAACTCATTAAATCAGAAATCGGCGATAACAAGGCGGCAATTGAATTGCGTGGACAAACTGTTTTCGACCATAAAGGGAATGGTTCTGCTATCTACACAATCAAAACGGGCATTAATTGGAACGGCCAATACTATGACGCGAAGTTCATGATGGGAGCTAGCGTTAAAAACGGAGAGGTTGAGACGCTAATTGGCTTCAGTGCAGACACATTTGCTATTTTTAATAACGCTAATGGTCAACTTGTTACTCCATTTGCAATAAAAAATAATCAAGTGTTTTTAGGTCCAACGTATATCGAAGATGGCTCTATTACTAATGCTAAAATTGGTAATGTTATTCAAGCTAATGGTTACAAGGCAGGCAAGAGTGGCTGGAAGATTGATAAAGAAGGTGATGCCGAGTTCAATAATGCGGTTTTCAGAGGTCGGATTGAGGGTGCTGATGGTTATTTTAGTGGCACCGTTGATGCAAAAGAAATCTTGGGTGATGTGTATTATTCAACATCAACGAAAATTACAGGCACAGTTTGCAATGCAACATTTGGTGTTGGAATGCTAAACACTGGGTGGATAAAAGCAGTTGAAATCAACTCTGAAATTTTTAGCAGAGTATTTGATGCAGATTTAGCGTGTAACTTGAAAATGACCAGGGTAGAAGGTGGCTGGCAATACTCCGCATATGTTCGAATTCAGGTTGGTGTTGATGATGGTAATGGAGGTGTAGCGACTGCGTACAGTGAAACGGGTAAATATACAGGAAATGGTGGATTAGATTTAACTGTCAATGCAGGCCCTATTCAGTTGCCTATCGCACCCCGAGGCGGTAAGAGTTATATCTATATTCGTGCAGTATCCACAGAAAGCGACCCAAATACGAATGCAACAGCAAGCGTTATTTTGAGTTACTCAAATCTGAAGAGGGTGGAAGTTTTCAAAGTTGGCACATCGACAGTAAAAGCACTAACCATTTAAACCTCAGAATAATTAACAGGCCGCTTAATTGCGGTTTTTTTTGTATCTAAATTTCGGAGAATCAATCATATGTACAACACAGGCACAGTTACCACTACAGCAAATAGCACTAAATTAATCGGTACCGGCACTAAATGGCTCAATAACATTAACCGTGTTTCAGCAGAGCAAGCGATTCAAATTCAAATTGGTACCACGGTTCACAACAATAGTATTCAGTCGATTCAATCGGATACTGAACTCACATTAAATTTCCCATTACCAACCGCAGCAACGGGGGCAAAATACGTCATTCTCACGACGATGGTTCATTCTGTTTCCGATGCGATGAATAAGATTGTGTCCATGAATGGGGCGAATGTGCAGTTCAGCGACATATTAACGCGCTGGATGACCGAGCAGGGCATTATCACTGTGACATTGCCAGACCAAACAACCCAGAAACTGCGTACCACAAAAGAAATGGATAAGCAGCTAGATGGGAAGTTTGATAAGGCTGGTGGGGATGTAAACGGAGTAATAAAAGCAACAGGGTCAATACAAACAAATCAAGGTGAAATAACAGCCTATAGAAATGGTGGATCTGGTGTACAAATAAGTGGCAGCGGAAATGAAGCTGCAATCAAAAGTAGAAACATGGGTGGTGCGTGGCAAACACATATTATTCCGAATTCGCCGGGCACATTAATGCAAGTTGGTGATTATGGCTGGGGCGGCTCTGCAAATACTATCAATATTAATGATGTTGGTGTTGAAACTAAATTTAAAACAGATGTCACACGAGTCTGGCGAAATGACACGGTAAACAAATATTCCTCAAGATATGGCGCTAATATTTTTACTAAAGCAGGAGATTCATTCGCTAATATTTGTATCGCGCGTGATGGTAATCAAGCAATTACAGTTACGTCTGGTATTACATCATACGACCCAAGCACATGGAAAATTTCTACAGTTTACACAACGCTAAACACAACAAAAGACTCAAACGGTAACTTAAAAGCCGCATCACCGATAGTTAAGCTTTTTGCTGATGACATTGAGTTAAACGAAGAATCTGAAGGCGTTGAAATGGAGCACCTTGGTATTGGCCATTACCTCATTAAAGGTGTTGTGGGTTTTAATGCAGATGGTGCATGGGGTATCAATAACGGCTTTGTCATTCCTCAAGACCATAACGGTAAAAACATGGTTCTCATTGATTACGAGGTGAGACCAGATGGTGATATTGAAATTTTTGTTTTCCACCAACAGAACGCAGATATGCCAGAACGTTTCCAGAACAAGCGCATTAAGCACTTTGATGAAGAAGGTGTGCCTGTTTATTTCGAAAACTACGAACCTTGTGACGTACCTGAATCGTGCTGGATAGACATGCGTGTCGAAATGCCACCTAACTCACTCTACAATCAAAAGCAAGCTGAAGCTGAGAGACTCGCTAAGCTAGAAGCAGAGCGATTAGCGCAAGAAGAAGCTAAACGTGCAGCAGAGGAAGCGGAAAGGGTAGACTAGGAAGTCGAATAAATTTAGCAAAATTATATTCGGTTGTATAACACCTGACAATGGAGTAAAAAAGATAATATCAACTTAAATTGAATATTAAAATAATATCATCATATAGTGAATAAATCCCCACTTTGACTATACTTATTAAAGAGGTATTAAGTCTATTTTGCTTGCTGTAAGAGTATTATTTAAATGGAGTCACTTTGATGATTACTAAAGATAGATATGCAGTACTAGCTGGTAAGATAATTAGAGAACTAAGGCGTAATGCTGGGTATAGCAGAGCTGAATTTACGAGATTGGTTGGTTGTAAAAGTGAGCAACAGTTATATCGTTATGAGACAGGAATAAACAAAATTGACATTGATACTTTGGTATTATCTTTGGAGGTTTTGAACATTGACTCTCATCACTTTTTTGAGCGATTAAAGATAGAAGATTTAAATAATCAAGCAGATAAAAACATTGATATAGACTGTATATAAAGTAAAGCCGCGAATATCTGCGGCTTAATTCTATTTATCAAAATATTCCACTTCGGCTTCTTGGGTTTCAGGGAGCCAATCACCATCGATAAATATTTCTTCCAGTGTTTCTTCAATATACGTTTTCTTCTCATTCTTCCCAAGACCGTCAATAGACACATTATCTTGAGTGCTCCAGTTTATATCGATATTTAGATCGGGATATTTGGCGCTTAATCTTTTTGTTATTTCATTTCTTAATGCTTCAAAAGTACCTGTAGGTAACTGACCTTTTTTATTGTGGTTAAATCGGATCTTGATAGTAACCATAAAACACTCCTTCGTAGGTTAATTAACTGGGTTTATATACAGTGAGTTTAACTGTGATTATATACAGTATTCATGGGATGTAAATCAAGAAATTTTATTAATAAGACTCAACAGGAGGTTAAAAGTAGATCCCCAAAACTATTTAAATAATCTTGATCTATCATGTGGTTAAATGAATCACTTGAAGGCGCCAATTTGGACGTGTTTTGATTGTTTATTTCTTTAATATTAATTGGTTATATTACTTTTCATGCTATGAACATTAGTCATATTAAAAACCACAAATAAATGTTGATAGAATTCCCATAGAAAATGGGATGACGCAACACAAGCAGGAAGCTCAAGAAAACGTTGCTCAGATTTTATTATCTAATGTTATGTTAGTTGATGGCAATAATTTTCAGTATAAAAGCCCGCGTTTTATTATTAAATGCAGGGTTAATGTGATTAATCATAAATTTACAGCAATAAAAAACCTGCTAATAAGCAGGTTTTTGTATCGATGAGTGTTTAAAAACTAGACATGTTTTAATTCGCCATCATCGTCTTGGTTAAATACGGTTTTATCCGTTTCTCCCATAAGTTGGCTCGTCACCGTACCGGCGGTCATTGAACCACTGACGTTTAATGCGGTACGACCCATATCAATTAATGGTTCAACAGAGATTAATAGTGCGACTAAAGTGACGGGTAGCCCCATTGCTGGCAACACAATTAATGCTGCGAATGTTGCGCCACCACCGACACCAGCAACCCCCGCTGAACTGATTGTGACAATACCAACTAACGTTGCGATCCAGAGGGGATCGAATGGGTTAATCCCCATTGTTGGTGCCACCATGACGGCTAACATAGCAGGGTAAATACCGGCACAACCATTTTGACCAATGGTTGCCCCAAAAGAGGCTGAGAAACTGGCAATAGATTCAGGAATACCGAAACGACGAGTTTGTGTTTCAATATTTAATGGAATACTTGCTGCGCTCGAACGGCTCGTAAATGCAAATGTTAATACAGGGCCTGCCTTCTTAAAGAATTTAATTGGGTTTAAGCCGGTAGAGGTAACCAATATACCGTGTACAACAAACATGATGGCTAGTGCCACATAGGATGCGACAACGAAAGTACCCAAGTTAATAATGTCGTGAAGATTCGAACTCGCAACCACTTTAATCATTAGCGCCATAACACCATAAGGGGTTAAACGCATCACTAAGCGAACTAACTTCATCGCCCATGCTTGTAATACATCAATTGCTGCTAATGCTTTTTCACCGCGCTCTTTGTCATCTTTAAACAGTTGTAAAGCGGCTACCCCTAAAAAGGCAGCAAAGATAACGACACTGATTATCGATGTTGGATTAGCACCGGTTAAATCTGCGAATGGGTTTTTAGGGATAAAGGATAAGATTAACTGAGGTACAGTTAAGTCAGAGACTTTACCAATGTAGTTACTTTCAATAGCGGATAGACGAGCTGTTTCTGACTGACCTTGGACTAGGCCTTCAGCAGTCAAACCAAATACGTTAGCAATTAAAATACCAACTAATGCGGCAATAGCCGTGGTAAACAACAATGTACCAATGGTTAAAAAACTAATTTTACCCAGTGATGACGCTTTATGTAGCCTTGCTACTGCGCTTAAAATTGAAGCAAACACTAATGGCATAATTACCATTTGTAATAGCTGAACATAACCATTACCAACAATATTAAACCATAGAATGGAGTCTTTTACCGTTTGATGACCACTGCCATAAACTAGGTGCAGTATAACGCCATAGGCGACACCAAAAACCAGACCTACTAACACTTTTTTAGATAGGCTCCAGCCTTTAGCTCCCAGTTTTGCCAACAGTATTAGCAGTGCTACAAAGCCGAGCACATTAATAATTAGAGGAATATTCATTCCGAACTCCAAATCATATTTTTATAAGGTATGTTACTTGCCCTTTAATCCTTAATGGTTATAAGGATTTAGTTGCTTCAAACAACTGGTTATATGTTATCAATAGAAAAAGCACATTTCTTATATCAAATAGTAATAAGATAGTATTATTCATACTTACAGTATATGACAAAACTTTAATTTAGATAGCAAAGTGAGTATCTAACTGATAATGAATGTATTTTATCACATTCTCAATTTGGCTATAAAAATCCAGTTGGTATCCAATAGGCAAAAAACAGGCACAAACCGTCAAAATAACAGCAATAAAACGCTCTGTTCGTTTGCTATTTTTCCCTCGAATGATGGGAAAACAAAAACGTTGAGGTAATGGCCATAAAAACGGTACACCAGATGGTGTAAGCATATCGGCGATTAGGTGGCTGAGGTAACCTAATAAAAAGGCTTGAATAAGGTCATTTGGCACTTGCCATTCTACTGGCATCCATTGATAACAAGCTGCCATTACTAGTAACCATGCAACTAAGCTATGAGTAAAACCCCGGTGACCGCAGAGTTTAGAAATTGGTAATGAAAAAATACGTAGCAACCTGCCGGGAAGAGATGAAGGGTGGTCAATATCGGGCAATAACGCGCCTAATAATGCACCCGGAACCATGTGTAGCCAATCACCTTGAGCAAGCTCAGGGGTGAGTTGAAGTTTATGGGCCATTATTAAAGAGGCGACGGAAAAAAGCAGATGCCCTTCAGCAGTCATGGTGGATAAAATACCATCTGTTTATCTATACAGTTAATTGGCAGTATAAAGTGTTTGAAAAGAATATGATAGAGGCAGAAAGGTAAAAAAACTCTTATTTATTAGCAAATAAGGAAAGGATTTTATATTTTTAAGCAAATCCCCTACCTAAGTAGGCAGGGGTGAGTGATAATTAATCAACATACTGATTCTTAACGTAAATGCTCAGCCTTTAACTCATTCAAAGAGGTGAGTTTGATATCGGCTAAGCCAAAGCGAGGGTCATTAAAATGCTGGCTATCAGGCACAACAATAGAGCGCATTCTTGCAGCCTTCGCAGAAATCATACCGTTAAAAGAGTCTTCCAATGAAACACAATTAATTGGTTTAGTTGATAATTCAGAGGCTGCTTTAAGGTAAACTTCTGGGTGTGGTTTACTCATCGGTAAATCCGCTGCGGAAACGACGGCAGAAAAGTAGTCACGAATATCCAGTAAGTTTAACACTTTTTCTAACATGTACAGGGGGGAAGCTGAAGCGAGGGCTATTTTTAGATCCATCGAGCGGCAAAGTTCCATCGCATGTTGTACGCCTGGCAAAATGGGGCGAGTTTCTTCAACTAAGCCAACAACTCGGTCAATAATTCGTTGTTTGGCTTCTTCTTGGCTACATCCTTGCCAAGGGGAAGCGTGGTACCAAAGTTCAACCACATGGTCAATACGTAAACCCAGTGTATCAGGCAGGGTATCTGCAATTGAAACGTCGACACCAAGTTGTGAAAAAACTTCAAGTTCAGCCTGTGCCCAGAAAGGTTCCGAGTCGATCAATAAACCATCCATATCAAAAATAACCGATTGGATGGGAAGGTTATGGTACATATCAAAACTCCATTCAGGTCGTATTAATTAACGAGCCAACTATAGTACCAGCAAAGGGCTAATATTCGTATTAATTGACATCAGTATTATCAGCTTTATGGCAAGATAATTAGGCATTCTGCGCGATAAATCGCCTTGAACCCAGGATGTTAGTATGTTGAACATTCTGAAAGTCGAATTATTACTATCAATAATGAATTGAAATTTGGAGGCATTTCATTATTTCAGCTATTATTAGCCATGAAAGTTTATCAAGAATAATAACTCTGAGGAAAAGCAGTAATGAATTACCACAATGCCAATTATGTCGCGATCGGCAAACGTATTTTTGGGTGGGTTGTTTTTCTGGTAGCATTAATTTCGACGTTAGCGTCTTTAATTAAACTTGCTGGCATGAAAGGGCTTGCAGGTGAAGGCATTAATGCGGTTGCCAATGACTTTATTAAATTAATGGCTGAAATGGTACGTCAAACGACACCGTTTTTAAATTTCTTTTGGAATAACTCACCAGTGCCTCAAGTCGCGAATGGCTTTTCAGGTAGCAATATTGGTTTTATCATTATTTTTATCTTTATTTTTGTTGGGCTAGCGCTTAGTGCTTCAGGTTTACGTATGTACCGGCAAATTAAATTTATCCGCGAAAGCTTAGAAGACCACGTGATTATAGAAAAAGCGAAGGGGTTAGAAATTTCCAAAGAAGAACTCGAAGCAAAAGTGACTATTCCACGGCACACTATTTTTACACAATTTTTTATTCTTTATTTTTGGCCTATTGTTTTAGGAATTGCCTTGTATTTTCTATTACGTTTCTTGAACTGGTGATTTTCAAATTTTACGTTATGAGAGTGTTAGCTGTGTTTAGCGACTCGGGGCACATACTTAGGTATGCTCCCCGAGATATCAGTATTTACCGCTAATTCATAACGCAACTTATTTGGCTGGTTGATACTTTGTGATTAGAGTTGCTAAAAAGTTATTTTTCGTTGAGTAGGTTATCTACAATAGTACGTGCTAATTGATAACTTTGTTCATTACCAAAAATATGGGCTTGATTGATTAAATAATACAACTGGTAAATGGGTTGCCTATCTAAAAAACCATTTGGAAGTGGCCAAACGCTTTGGTAGCCATCAATAATTTGTATTGGTAATTCTTTATATAGTGGGAGCATAGCAATATCACATTCTCTATCTCCCCAATAACATGCTGGGTCATAAAGTACGCCATCAATTTGATGGGTGATAGAGCAGTTAGCAGGCCATAAATCGCCGTGTAAAAGAGAGGGTTGGGGTTGGTGACCTGCTAGCTTGTGTTTAACAATATCGACAATTTGCTGAATATCGGCAAAAACCATCCCTTTTTCTGAGGCAAGTTGTAATTGTAAGCCAATCCGCTTTTCTGCAAAGAATGAATTCCAGCGCTTTTCCCAACCATTGGGCTGAACCACAGTGCTTAGCATGGTATCAAAATCAAACCCATAGCTGGGTTGCTCTTCCCATTGATGTAACCTTGCTAATTGTTGACCAAAGTGCCAAGCGTTGGTGCTATCAAAGGGTTTAAGAGGAAAATATTCGAGAAGAAGAAAGCTGTGGTGTTTGTTACTACCTACACCATAAACCTTTGGTACAGTTATGGTTTGGCTTTTAGCGAGCATTTCAAGTTGTTCGGCTTCTTGCTTGAACAAAGGTAAAAATTCACGCCGATTTTGCTTAATGAACACGGTATGGTCGCCGTAGTCAATTCGTAGCGTATGGTGAATATCACCACCAGAGAGAATGACTTTGTTACGTAGCTCTGCCTCACCTAAGTGTTCACTTAATAAACGACACATTGCTTGCCACATGACTCACCTCGCCTCTGCTTTGGTATTCATTAATACAATACTATAGTGATAATTTAGGAATTAACAGTGATAATTGTTTAAAAATAAGAGGGTATCACGAAAAAACTGAATAATTATCAGGTATAAAACCTAAATCTAGGTTATTGCAAAGGCGGTTCGGTTTACTTGTTTTTTATTAATTAACCCCGAGGTCTGCTGGAGAAAATAATTAACTATTTTAATAGTGTTGTTAGTTAATAATTTTATCAATAAAAGAGGAGGGATATCAGTATGCCAAAGTGTTTGTATGTTATCTTTATTCAGAAAGGAAAAAGCTGAACTTATCATACAGCGGTTCAGCTTTTATTTTTTCTCTCAATGCATTATGCGGTATGCATACTTTGAGGGTTAGTTTGGTTTCTTTTTCGAGCTAACACTAATTTGCTATATAACAGAGCAATTACAAAATAAACTGCTTGAGTAACTACAATTGTTGGCCCAGTGGTAGCGTTGATATGGAAGCTTAGAATAGTTCCTATCACACTTGATGTTACCGAAGCGATAATCGCGACAACGAGCATTTTCCCGAAGCTCCGACACAGAACAAACGCAATAATTCCCGGTGAGATCAGCATGGCAATAACCAGAATGATCCCAACAGCTTGCAGTGAAGCGACAATGGTTAATGCAAGTAAAGACAGTAAACCATAATGAATCAGCTTGACGGGTAGGCCAATCACACGGGCTTGGTTTGGATCAAAGCAATAAAGCATAAAGTCTTTACGCTTCAGTAAAATAATTGCGATGGTGATTCCGGCAAACAGTAAAATCTGTTTAAACTCACTATTGGTTATCCCTAAAATATCACCAAAAAGAATATGTGTGAGGTGCTGCTCAGTATCGATTTTGGCAAACATAACCAAACCAATGGCAAACATACCTGAGAAAACGATCCCCATAACCGTATCTTCTTTTATTCGGCTATTTTCTTTTAAATAACCTGTTGCAACAGCACAGAATAAACCCGAAGCAAATGCCCCAATAGCGAGTGGGATACCTAATACTGAAGCGATAATAATACCCGGCAAAACAGCATGGGAAATAGCATCCCCCATTAGTGACCAGCCCTTTAACACCAAAAAACACGAGAGAATAGCACAGACGGTCCCAGTGACTATTGCGGTAACGAGTGCTTTTTGCATAAATGGAAATGCAAACGGAGCCATCAATACGTCAATAAAATCACTCATGAGATGCTCCTTGTTGGTGTGATTGGTGGAGCTGGGCGACTTCTTTCCTTGCCTTACGGCGTGAAGCAAAAATACCGTGTTTAGGTGCAAAGAAGAATGCCAGCAGGAAAATAATGGTTTGTAATGTGACGATAAGACCACCAGTAGCACCATTAAGGAAATAGCTGATATAAGCACCAACTGCGCTCGTGACTGTGCCAATGGTAACTGAAATTATAAGTAAGCGCTTAAACTGATCAGTTAATAAATATGCGGTTGCTCCTGGGGTAACTACCATGGCAATAACTAATATAGCGCCAACAGTTTGTAATGCTGCGACCGTACAAGCACTTAATAACGTGAAGAAAATAATTTTCAGACGTAACGGGTTTAACCCAATAGAACGAGCATGGCTTTCATCGAAAAAGACGGCTAATAAATCTTTCCATAGACATAGTAAAACGATGAATGAAACACCGATAATAATTTCTACTTGTAAGACATCAGCATCAGCAATGCCTAAAATATTACCGAAAATAATACTTTGCACATTTACTGAAGTCGGGTTTAAAGAAACAATCAATAAACCTGCAGCGAAAAATGTGGAAAAAATAAAGCCTATGACAGCATCTTCACGTAACCGCGTTAAATGTTTTATTAATGTCATGGCAAGTGCCGCAAGGATACCAGTAAAGAAAGCCCCCGCAGCATAAGGTAAACCTAACGCATAAGCACCAGCCACGCCTGGAACAACGGAGTGGGAAAGTGCGTCTCCCATTAATGACCAGCCCTTTAACATCAAATATGCAGATAAAAAAGCACAGACTGCACCGACAATGGCGCTTACCCAAATGGCTTTTACCATAAAGTCATATTGAAAGGGCTGTAATAACATTTCAATCATTCGGAACCCTTAGTTTGATTTTTTCGAACTGGCGCATCATGGTCATGACCATAGAAGACAGCAGCTCTTTCATCATCGGTAATAACAGTAACAGAACGCGGGTCATCGTCGTCATGAAGTTCTTGACCTGACAAGTTGATATGGCGCAAGACCCCACCAAAGGCTTGTTGTAAATTTCGTTGTGTAAATGTGGTTTCGGTCGGACCACTCGCCAATACAGTGCGATTAATTAAAATCACATGATCACAAAATTCAGGAACACTCCCTAAATTATGGGTTGAAACTAAAATCAGGTGCCCTTCATCCCGCAAACTGCGTAATAGGTCGATAATGGCATTTTCTGTTTTAACATCAACACCGGTAAACGGTTCATCAAGTAATAGAACTTTACCTTCTTGTGCGAGAGCCCGAGCGAGAAAAACCCGTTTCTTTTGACCACCGGAGAGTTCGCCTATCTGACGATGCTCAAGCCCTGTAAGGTCAACTCTATCTAGCGCCATTTTTACGGCATCTTTATCTGCTTGTTTGGGAATACGGAAAAAACCCATTTTTCCGTAACGCCCCATCATCACAACATCTGAAACTAAAACGGGAAAATTCCAGTCAACTTCTTCTGTTTGTGGAACATAAGCAATGACGTTTTCTTTTAAGGCAGCTTTGATGGGTTGTTCGTTTAACATTACACTGCCAGAAGATGGGGTGACTAGCCCCATAATCGTTTTAAACAGCGTCGATTTACCACTCCCATTTACGCCAACGAGAGCACAAATAGAGCCACCTGAGATATTGAAGCTTGCGTCATAGATAGCTGTATGGCCATTGTTATAGGTTACAGTTGCATCATCGACGATAAGATTCGGGTGTTCGAATTGATTAGAGTGATTCATATTACTGTGAAAATCCTTTCGCTATCGTGTCTACAGTCGTATTTAACAGGTCAATATAAGTGGGTACAGGACCATCAGCAGTGGATAATGAGTCTACATATAATACACCGCCATATTTTGCCCCTGTTTCTTTACTGACCTGACGAGCTGGCTTATCAGAAATAGTACTTTCGCTAAATACGACAGGGATCTTATATTTGCGTACAGTATCAATGACTTTTTTAACTTGCTGTGGAGAACCTTGCTCTTCAGCATTAATCGGCCACAAATAAACCTCTTTAAAGCCATAATCTTTAGTTAAATAGCTAAATGCCCCTTCACTTGACACCAACCAACGTTCGTTTTCTGGGATACGGTTTAAACGTTCGCGAAGCGGAGCGTCAAGTGCTGCAATTTGCGCCGCATATTTTTTGGCATTTGCATTATATATTTCAGCATTTTCAGGATCATATTTCACTAAGGCTTCACGGATATTTTCTATATATATTTTAGCGTTAGCGGGTGACATCCATGCATGAGGGTTCGGGTTATCTTTATATTCACCCTCACGGATTGGCATGGGTTCAATCCCTTCGGTTACCACGACAGCAGGGACATTTTTGAAGTTTTCAAAGAAACGTTGGAACCAAACTTCTAAATTCATACCATTCCATAGGATTAAATCCGCATCGTAGGCTTTCATTATGTCTTTAGGGGTTGGCTGATACCCGTGAATTTCAGCACCCGGTTTGGTTATTGACTCGACAATTGCGGCATCACCAGCTACATTTTGTGCTATGTCTTGAATAATTGTAAAAGTAGTAACAACTTTAAACTTTTTCGCAAAGGCGGGTTGGCTAGCAAATATAATTGCTGTTAGCACAAATAAGGTTGTTATTAGAGGTGCAGATAAACGAGATAAATTCTTCTTCATAAAAATTGACCCTGACATTATTGGTTTAGCGTTTTCTAGCATATAGTTGTTAAGGTTTATAACAATTACATTTTATAACCCAACTGATAATGATAATCAATATCGTTTGAGTAAATAAACACAAATATTGTGGAATAACATACATACCCATTATGAAATGCTGGTTTTTATTGTTATTTTGTATGACTAAAACACGTCCTGAAGTAAAAGTTAAGTAAAAATAATTTTATTTTTCCTAGGATTAGTTATTCTTCCATCGGCTTAAGTAGCAGAGGATTATAATAGTGAAGAAAATGATTAGCGGGGCTATTCTGTTACTGCTACTTGCTGGTTGTTCTAGTGAACCAGATAGACCAGTGGCGAAGCAACGAATGTTGGATAACCCTAACACCTTGCCAGCGACGACACAAAATGGTGTATTCCCTCGCACTCCTTTTGATGAATTTATTCGGGACTCAGCAGCCCGCTACAGTATTGATGAAACTTTAATTAGGGCCATCATTGAGGTAGAGTCGAATTTCAGGCCGGAAGTTGTAAGCAAATCAAATGCGATTGGTTTGATGCAAATTAAAGCATCAACTGCGGGGAGAGACGCTTATCGTTATCAAGGAAAGTCCGGTGAACCTAGTTCTAGCGATTTAAAAGACCCTCGAAAAAATATTGATATAGGCACTGCATATATTCGAATTTTGAGGGAGCAGCAGCTTGCAGGTATTAGCCACCCGCAAACGTTATATTACGCAACAGTTGTGGCTTATGTGAATGGCGCAGGGGCACTATTAAGAACGTTTGATAATGATAAAAGTAGGGCAATAGCTATGATTAATAGTTTATCACCTGAAGAGTTTTATCAACACGTTCAAACTAAGCATCCCGCACCACAAGCTCCGCGCTATTTGTGGAAAGTTAAAAATGCATACAATGCATTAGCGATGTCTTACTGATATTCCTTCAATAAGTGTGGGAGTTGCGCGACAATCTCAACAATACCGTTGATAACAAATTGCACTCCCATACAGATTAATAAGAAACCCATTACACGGGCTATTGCATCAATACCGCTATTTCCTAACCATCGCATAATTGATGTCGCACCTCTCAAACCAATCCACACGATTAGACTCGCAATTAAAAAGGTGAGTACTGGCGCTACTTTTAATACCCAAGGAGCAAAGCTGACATTCCCTTGCAATGAGGCCGTTGAGCTGATGATCATCGCAATAGTACCTGGCCCCGCAGTACTTGGCATTGCTAATGGAACAAAGGCAATACTGGGTGACTCTTGGCGTTTTTTAGGGACATTAGGGTCATCAAGAGCTGCTGCTGTTTGGTCTTCTCCTGAATCATTACTGGGAAATAACATACCAAAACCAATAAATGCAACAATTAACCCACCTGCAATACGAAGCCCAGGTATTGATATACCAAATGTATTCATCACTAATTGGCCTGCATAAAAGGCTATAGTCATAATTGCGAATACATAAATAGAAGCGAGTAACGATTGGTGATCACGTTGCTCTTTGGTCATATTTGCGGAAATACTGAGCATGACCGCAATCGCTGTTAAAGGGTTAGCGAGTGGAAGCAATAAAACAAGGCCAATACCAACAGCTTGAAATAGCTCGAGGAAATTTGTCATAGTGATTAAATACAAGCTCCCAGTTTAGATAGATGAGTACCCTTATCTTAGATGATAACAAAATTTGTTATAGATCTGTACCTTAGCATATCTACCTAGATTAATGTTTTAATATTAAAACAAAATACGATTAAGAATTTATGTAAACTACAAATGAGTACTGGGACGAAAAAGTTGTTCACATTAACTGTGGATAACCCTTAGTTTCCTTTGTGAATAACTCAATTAACTTTATCAATAACATAGACATATGTGGATGAGCTAAAAGTATTCAATTATAATAGGCAAAAAAAAACCTTTTTATGGGGGTCATAAAAAGGTTAAGGGCATCTATTAACAGGTTGTCTTAATGTTGATGTGTTATAGATTGTAACGGTTACAATGTTATTTACTGGTAGTTTATGTAAATTCATTAAAAGAAATCGTTTAGCGTTCATATAGGATGAAAAATAGTATGTTAGTTGGAATTAACCATTTAACCATTGCAGTGACTGATGTTGAGAAAAGCATCTTCTTTTATCAATCATTACTTGGTATGAAGCTACATGCAAGTTGGAAAAATGGAGCGTATATCTCCTGTGGGGATTTATGGTTATGTTTATCGTTAGATAAAACACGCTTATCTTTTTCACATACCGAAACAGATTACACTCATTATGCTTTTACAGTTAGTGAGGCAGATTTTCCTATCTGTGTTGCCAAACTAAAACAGGCTAATGTCATTGTTTGGAAAGAAAATAAGAGTGAGGGGAAATCATTTTATTTTCTTGACCCTGATGGGCACAAATTAGAACTGCATGTGGGTGGCTTATTGCAACGTTTAAAAAGCTGCCAAGAAGCCCCTTATGAGGGTATGAAATTTTATTAAATAAGCCTGAGAATTTCTTTACAAATGATTTTTAATTTTAAAAATAGCTTTACGTAGAGTGATATATCCTATTTTTAATGAATTATTAAAGAAATAGGAATAGGTATGAAAAAACTCATAGCGACATTCGCAGGGGCGTCAATGTTGTTGGTTTTGGCTACCGCAATGATTTTGATTGTTTTCCCTCAGCAGTGGAAACAAAATATTTATCCAACTATATCTCAACTATTGCCAACATCGCTTAGTACAATTTTACCTAAAAGTTTAGTGAGCAATAATGTCTGTGATAGCTTAGAGGATAATCTGCAAAACTTTGCAAGCTACCTTAAAGTTAACCAAGACATTGTAGATATTAAGGGTATGAATAGTTTAGATGAGCAACTGACGAATATCCAAGCAAGGATTGATGCAATGCCGTCAGATGTTCGTGACCTTGTATGCCAGCAGGAGTATAGCAAATTAGAAGGGTTAAAAAGTGTATTCTCTTTAGGGCCTAATAATTAATTTTTTGGGTTAGTTATTTTGCTTGGTAATATCCCATACAAAGCCTTTCTATTGTTTTATAATATGCTGATTACCTTATTTTTGAGTTTAAGGCAGCATAATGAAAATTCTAAAATTTCCATTGTTGAATTGGCTAATTGCGAATGGCGTTGCAGTTTATTTTCTTTTTAAACAAGGTGCGTTAGATTGGTATTTTTCTGGCTGGCTGGGGGTTTTAGGGATTTTAGTTGCTCTAGAAAGTGTCAGTTGGGTGGCAACAAGTTTATTTTATTTTTATAAACATAAAACATCGCCTAATCCGAGTGTGCGGGCAACGCACCTCATCACAAATGGCCCATATCGATTATCCCGCAACCCCATGTATCTGGCTTTTACTTCCATGAGTTTGGCACTGGCTCTATTAACACATTCCCCATATTTCTTAGTTTCTGGCTTAGTATTCTGGCTAGTAACCGATTTATATACAATTCCGCAAGAAGAAAACTTTTTAGCTAAATCCTTTAAAGCAGAATGGGATAGTTATCACAACCAAACTAGGCGTTGGTTATAAAATCATATTAATGAGACTTATTCTCATCTATGATTGAGTCTATTTTTCTATAACGCACAGGCTAAGGTAATTAATGAATTATCAAGTTGCTCCATTTTGGATTAATTCAGGTAAGTTAGCGTGTTTGATTGTTATTAGTTTGTTCCTTGCATTTTTTTCTGTAAGTACTTTTATCGCATATTTACTGGTTATTGGTGTGGGATGGGCAGTATTGGTATCGTTCAAAATACATGCAATGAAAGAAAAGGGAGTAATACTAAAAAACAGTGATACATCAGATTGGATGGTTTATATCCAAGGTATTCCTGTTGAAGAGAAAAGGCAGACATTAGCTAACCCCTGTTTTGCAACATTACAGCACGCCCAGTCATTTTTCAGCAATGCATTTATGATTAGGGTTTTAATTCAAGTTATATTTTGTAGCTATATTCTTTGGCAAATATGGGGATTAGATAATATCAATGTACAAATACTTACCTTGATTGGAGTGGTATATCTTGGGTATACGTTATGGGTATCAATTCAGCGATATATTACTCTTAAACAAGGTAACTTAATCATTGAAGAATTAACGGCGCCTAGTGGATCTCTTTGGTATAGGGTGTATTTCAAAGAAAAAGAAAAACTATTTCCTGCTTTGGATGGATTATTCGCCATTTAATCGGGAAGGTATTGATTTTTCTTATGAACGGGAAGGTATTGATTTTTCTTATGAAGAAGAACAATAAACGGCTTTGCGCTATCGCCATAAATTATGTCTGTGTTATCATTGATAGTTGAGTTACTCGCGATGTATCAATTTATGTTATCTTAATTTAACTAGAATTGTGTACATATCTCGCATAGTGAAGTGAGAAATCGTTAGTAACGTATTGATTTATAATTTTGGAATAATCAAGCAAGTGATCTGGCGTGTGGGTCACCACTGCTGATAAGGATTTTTTAATGCCTGTTATTACTCTTCCTGATGGAAGTCAGCGTCAGTTTGACCATCCTGTTTCTGTGATGGACGTGGCTCGCGATATTGGCGCGGGTCTAGCAAAAGCGTGTATCGCCGGTCGCATTAATGGCGAACGTGTTGATGCGTGTGAAATGATTGAACATGATGCTAATGTGTCAATTATTACGAGTAAAGATGACGACGGACTCGAAATTATTCGTCACTCTTGTGCTCACTTGTTAGGTCATGCCATCAAGCAATTATGGCCAAACACCAAAATGGCAATCGGTCCAACTATCGACAACGGTTTTTATTATGATGTCGATTTAGACCATACGCTGACGCAGGAAGATTTGGAAAAGCTAGAGAAGCGTATGCTTGAGCTTGCCAAAACAGATTATGATGTGGTGAAAAAACGTGTTTCTTGGAGCGAAGCTCGTGAGACATTTGTTGCCCGCGGCGAAGACTATAAAGTTGAAATCTTGGATCAAAATATTAGCCAAGATGATCGCCCTGGTTTATATCACCATGAAGAATATGTTGATATGTGTCGTGGTCCACATGTACCTAATATGCGTTTTTGTCACCACTTCAAATTGCAAAAAGTGGCTGGCGCGTATTGGCGTGGTAACAGCGACAATAAAATGTTGCAGCGTATCTACGGTACCGCATGGGCTGATAAGAAACAATTGGCAGCCTATTTATTGCGTTTAGAAGAAGCCGCTAAGCGTGACCACCGTAAAATCGGTAAACAATTAGATTTATATCATATGCAAGAAGAAGCGCCAGGTATGGCGTTCTGGCATAATGATGGTTGGACAATTTTCCGTGAACTGGAAACTTTTGTACGTACGAAACTGAAAGCTTATAACTATCAAGAAGTTAAAGGTCCATTCATGATGGATCGCGTACTGTGGGAAAAAACAGGTCACTGGGATAACTATAAAGATGCAATGTTCACGACTTCATCAGAAAACCGTGAGTATTGTGTAAAACCAATGAACTGCCCTGGTCACGTACAAATCTTTAACCAAGGTTTGAAATCTTATCGTGACTTACCATTACGTATGGCAGAATTTGGTAGCTGTCACCGTAATGAGCCATCAGGTGCTTTACATGGTTTGATGCGTGTGCGTGGCTTTACTCAAGATGATGCACATATCTTCTGTACAGAAGAACAAATTTTAAGTGAAGTAACCAGTTGTATTGAAATGATTTATGATGTTTACGCAACTTTTGGTTTTGAAAAGATTGTTGTGAAACTATCAACTCGCCCTGAAAAACGTATCGGTACTGACGAGATGTGGGACAGAGCGGAAGAAGACTTAGCTAACGCTCTGAAATCAAAAGGTATTGAATTCGAATACCAACCAGGCGAAGGCGCATTCTATGGTCCTAAAATTGAATTTACACTGTATGACTGCCTTGACCGTGCATGGCAATGCGGTACCGTCCAGTTAGACTTCTTCTTGCCGGGCCGTTTAACCGCTTCCTATGTAGGCGAAAATAACGAACGTATCGTTCCTGTTATGATCCACCGTGCTGTATTGGGTTCACTTGAGCGCTTTATTGGTATTTTAACAGAAGAATACGCAGGCTTTTTCCCAACATGGTTAGCACCACAACAAGTGGTTGTAATGAACATAACGGATAGCCAAGCTGATTATGTTCAAGAATTAGTTAGCAAGCTGCAAAGTGTTGGCATTCGCGCGAAAGCAGATTTACGTAATGAGAAAATTGGCTTTAAAATCCGCGAACACACGCTGCGTCGAGTCCCTTACATGCTAGTATGTGGTGATAAAGAAGTTGAATCAGGCAAAGTTGCTGTACGTACCCGTCGTGGTAAAGATTTAGGTAGCCTTGATGTCAACGAATTCATGACTAAACTGCTTGAAGAGATCCGCAGTCGTCAACTCAATCAGATGGAGGAATAAGGTATTAAAGGCGGAAAAAAACTCCCAACAGCACGTCCTAATCGTATTAACGAAGAGATCCGTGCTACAGAAATCCGTGTCACAGGTCTAGACGGTGAGCAACTCGGTGTTATGAGTGTGCGTGAAGCACTCTTTAAGGCTGAAGAAGCAGGTGTCGACTTAGTCGAAATCAGCCCAAATGCTGAGCCACCCGTTTGTCGTATTATGGACTACGGTAAGTATCTTTATGAGAAGAGTAAGTCTCAGAAAGAACAGAAAAAGAAACAAAAAGTTGTTCAAGTGAAGGAAATTAAATTCCGTCCAGGAACAGACGAAGGCGACTACCAAGTTAAATTACGTAGTTTAATTCGCTTTTTGGAAGAAGGTGACAAGGCTAAAGTCACACTACGTTTTCGTGGTCGTGAAATGGCTCACCAACAGATTGGTCTGGAAGTGCTTAATCGCATCAAAGCTGATCTGGATGAACTGGCGTCAGTGGAATCATTTCCTTCAAGAATTGAAGGGCGCCAGATGATCATGGTATTGGCACCAAAGAAAAAATAATTAAGCCAGTATTGGTATAGCTAAGCAGTGCTCGTTATGGGCACTGCTTATCTTGTATTGTCAGTAATGTGAGCAAATGTCGTGCTTATTCAGTAATAAGCTAAATTAATAACTAATTAAAATAGACTGACTGATAGAAATAAATACGGTAAAACTAAATTTTTAAATAAGTTAACGTGATTTATTTCAAGATTTACTTGAGTAATCGGGCAATAAGCATTAAAATCCGCGGTCGAATCGCTTTGTCAGTTTTTAAATCATAAGCAGACAAGCCAAAGAATCTTGTACGCAGATGTTGTATTAAGCAATAATAGTTCTGCGTATTGCTTTAGAGAGTATGCAAATCTCTTTATCCAGTTGGAGGAATGAAGTATTAAAGGCGGAAAAAGAATCCCAACAACACGTCCAAATCGTATTAACGATGAAATCCGTGTTCCTGAAGTCCGTTTAACAGGTTTAGACGGTGAACAGTTAGGCATTATGAGCGCACGCGAAGCGCTTGAAAAAGCTGAAGAAGCAGGTGTAGATCTTGTGGAAATCAGCCCAAATGCTGAACCGCCAGTTTGTCGTATCATGGATTACGGCAAATTCCTTTATGAGAAGAGCAAATCTCAAAAAGAACAGAAAAAGAAACAAAAAGTTGTTCAGGTGAAGGAAATTAAATTCCGCCCTGGTACAGATGAAGGTGATTATCAGGTCAAACTACGCAACCTGGTTCGCTTTCTAGAAGATGGTGACAAAGCTAAAGTTACGCTGCGTTTTCGTGGTCGTGAAATGGCTCACCAACAGATTGGTCTGGAAGTGCTTAATCGCATCAAAGCTGATCTGGAAGAACTGGCGTCAGTGGAGTCATTCCCTTCAAGAATTGAAGGACGTCAGATGATTATGGTGTTGGCACCGAAGAAGAAATAATTAGGCCTTGCAAGTAATAGCGAAAGTTATTCGCCTAATTAATTCGTAGTTTATCACAATGCGAAGTTGGAAATAAAAGAAATGCCAAAGATTAAAACTGTACGTGGCGCAGCAAAGCGCTTTAAAAAAACTGCAGGCGGTGGCTTTAAGCGCAAGCATGCAAACCTTCGTCATATCCTGACTAAAAAGTCAACTAAGCGTAAACGCCATTTACGTCCGAAAGGAATGGTATCTAAGGGCGATCTGGGTCTGGTAGTAGCCTGCCTGCCTTACGCATAAGTAAACAATTTAGTTAATTAAGATAAAAGACGATAGGAGATAGCTATGGCTCGCGCAAAACGTGGTGTAATCGCCCGTGCACGTCACAAAAAAATTCTGAAGCAGGCGAAAGGTTACTATGGTGCACGTTCACGTGTTTACCGCGTAGCGTTTCAGGCGGTAATCAAAGCTGGTCAATACGCTTACCGTGACCGCCGTCAACGTAAACGTCAGTTCCGTCAACTGTGGATCGCGCGTATTAACGCAGCGGCTCGTCAGAACGGTCTGTCTTATAGCCGTTTCATCAATGGCTTGAAAAAAGCTTCGATTGAAATCGACCGTAAGATCTTAGCAGACATCGCAGTTTTCGATAAAGCAGCATTCACTGCTTTAGTTGAAAAAGCAAAAAGCGCTTTAGCTTAATTGTTTGCTTGAAGAGAGGAAGGTAACTTCCTCTTTTCATTTATAACTATTTGTGTTAATACTTTAATAGCCCATTTTTTGAGAAATCATTGCATGTGTTTTGTTATTTTTCGTTTCTTTTTTTACTTTAGCACCTGATTCTCGGGGGCTTTTGCGCGTAAAGATAGAAAGAATAAACGAAAAGTTACGCTAAAGCCTCCTTAGGGAGGCTTTTTTGTTTCTGGTTTAGGATTAAATACAGTAAAATCAGTTAACTACCCCGCCATCTTAAATGGAATGTGGGTTTAATAATTTAGTGAATAACTAGCAAAAAGACCGAGTGGTCATAAAGGGGAAACAATGCCACATCTCGCTGAGTTGGTTGCACAGGCAAAAGCAGCCATTGAACAGGCCCAAGATGTTGCTACGTTGGAGTCAGTGCGTGTTGAATTTTTAGGCAAAAGCGGCCACTTCACACTACAGATGAAAACGTTGCGTGATCTGCCTGCCGATGAACGTCCAGCAGCAGGGGCCGTAATAAATGAAGCCAAAGTACAGGTTCAAGATGCACTAAACGCCCGTAAAGATGCCATGCAAGCTGAGATCCTCAATGCGCGTCTCGCTTCAGAAAAAGTGGATGTATCATTACCTGGACGTCGTATGGAAAACGGTGGACTACATCCAGTGACCCGCACGATCCAGCGAATTGAAGAATTTTTTGGTGAATTAGGTTTCTCTGTTGAGACTGGCCCTGAAATTGAAGATGACTATCATAACTTTGATGCGCTAAACATTCCTGCTCACCACCCAGCACGTGCAGATCATGATACTTTTTGGTTTGATGCTAAGCGTTTGTTACGTACCCAAACCTCTGGGGTACAAATTCGTACTATGAATGGTCAACAACCTCCAATTCGTATCATTGCACCAGGTCGTGTATATCGTAACGACTATGACCAAACACATACTCCAATGTTCCACCAAACAGAAGGTCTGATTGTTGATAAAGACATCAGCTTTACTAATTTAAAAGGCACATTGCATGACTTCCTGAATAACTTTTTTGAAGAAGAAGTACAGGTACGTTTTCGCCCATCATATTTCCCATTCACAGAACCTTCAGCTGAAGTTGATGTCATGGGGAAAAATGGTAAATGGCTAGAAGTGTTAGGTTGTGGCATGGTACACCCGAATGTACTTCGCAATGTTGGGATTGACCCAGAGGTCTACTCAGGTTTTGCATTTGGTATGGGAATGGAACGCTTAACAATGTTGCGTTATGGCGTTTCTGACCTACGTGCATTCTTCGAAAATGATCTTCGTTTCCTCAAACAGTTTAAATAAGGCGGGTTTATCTCATGAAATTCAGTGAACTATGGTTACGCGAATGGGTGAACCCGGCGATCAATAGTGACGCACTATCAGACCAAATCACTATGGCTGGTCTTGAAGTTGATGGGGTTGAAGCTGTTGCTGGTCAATTTCACGGTGTTGTTGTTGGTGAAGTGGTTGAATGTGGTCAACATCCCAATGCAGACAAATTACGTGTTACCAAAGTGAATGTTGGTGGCGATCGCTTATTAGATATTGTCTGTGGTGCTCCAAATTGTCGTCAAGGGTTGAAAGTTGCAGTTGCAACGGTAGGCGCAGAACTGCCGGGTGATTTCAAAATCAAAGCGGCAAAATTACGCGGTGAGCCATCAGAAGGCATGCTGTGTTCTTATTCGGAACTGGGTATTTCTGATGACCATAGCGGGATTATAGAATTACCGTTAGACGCCGTTGTTGGAACCGACATCCGCGAATATTTAAAACTTAATGATAACGCAATTGAAATCAGCATTACGCCAAACCGTGCAGATTGCTTAAGTATTCTTGGTGTGGCTCGTGATGTTGCTGTTATTAATAAATTAGCGCTAACTGAGCCTGCTATCAATGTGGTCCCTGTTACGACTAAAGACACATTTCCTATCCGTGTTGAAGCTCCTAAGGCCTGTCCGCGCTTTTTAGGCCGTGTAATCAAAAATATCGATGTGTCTGCACCGACACCGATGTGGATGAAAGAAAAGCTGCGTCGTGGTGGTGTGCGTTCTATCGATGCTGTTGTTGATATTACCAACTATGTATTACTAGAACTAGGGCAACCTCAGCATGCGTATGACTTAGACCGTTTAGATGGCGCTATTGTTGTACGTATGGCAAAAGAAGAGGAAAAACTGGTTCTTCTTGATGGTAGTGAAGCTACATTGAAACCAGATACACTTGTTATTGCTGATGAATCTAAAGCATTGGGAATTGCGGGTATTTTTGGTGGTGAACATTCAGGTGTTAATGCTGAGACGAAAAATATCCTGCTAGAGTGTGCATTTTTCGACCCTCTATCAATCACAGGTCGCGCACGTAATTACGGCTTGCATACTGATGCCTCTCACCGCTTTGAGCGTGGTGTTGATCCACAACTACAATTTAAAGCTATTGAACGTGCGACAGCGTTAATCGTTGAAATTTGTGGTGGTGAAGTCGGCGAAATTATTGATGCTACGAGTGAGCAACACTTACCAAAAGCAGCCAATATTAAGCTGACGCGCAATAAATTAGACCGTTTGATTGGCCATGTTATTGAAGATGAATTAGTTACCGACATTTTAACGCGTTTAGGTTGCCAAGTCGTGGTTTCAGCAGGGTGTTGGGATGTAGTGGCACCAAGCTGGCGTTTCGATATGCAAATCGAAGAGGACTTAGTGGAAGAGGTCGCACGTGTTTATGGCTACAACAATATTCCTGATGTGCCGTTACGCGCCGATCTGGTTATGACTAATCATAAAGAAGCTAACTTACCATTAAAACGTCTTAAAGCGATGTTAGTTGACCGTGGATATCAAGAAGCGATTACGTATAGCTTTGTGGACCCGAAAGTTCAGGCATTATTGCACCCACAACAAGATGCATTAATGTTGCCGAACCCAATTTCTGCGGATATGTCGGCGATGCGTTTGTCTCTATGGACTGGTTTATTGACAACGGTTGTCTATAATCAAAATCGTCAACAAAATAGAATTCGTTTATTTGAAACAGGTCTACGCTTTATTCCTGATAATCAAGCAGAATATGGAATTCGCCAAGAACCTATGTTGGCGGGGGTCATTACAGGTAACAGATTTGAAGAACATTGGTCATTAGATAAACAAGTTGTTGACTTCTTTGACTTAAAAGGTGATCTTGAAGCTGTTTTTGAATTGACTGGGAAACTAAATCAAATTACATTTAAATCTGAGGCACATCCTGCATTGCATCCAGGTCAAAGTGCTGGGATTTATCTGGAAAATGAACACATTGGCTTTATTGGTGTGGTTCATCCAGAATTAGAACGTAAACTCGATTTAAATGGTCGTACGGTGGTGTTTGAGGTTCGTAGTGATGCGATAGCACAACGTGTCATCCCTGAAGCTAAGGCGATTTCACGCTATCCGTCGAACCGCCGTGACATCGCTGTGGTCGTGCCAGAACATGTAGCTGCTGCAGAAGTTTTAGCAGAGTGTAAAAAAGTTGGCATAAATCATATAGTTGGCATAAACTTATTTGATGTGTATTGTGGTGAGGGAATAGCAGAGGGTTATAAGAGCCTAGCTATCAGTCTTATCTTCCAAGATACTCAACGTACGATGGAAGAAGAAGAGATTACCGCGACCGTTGATCTGTGTGTTGCTGCGTTAAAACAGCGATTCCAAGCCTCCTTGAGGGACTAAACCTATGGCGCTTACTAAAGCTGAAATGTCAGAAAATTTGTTTGAAAAACTGGGTGTTAGCAAACGTGATGCTAAAGACCTTGTCGAAACTTTCTTTGAAGAGGTTCGCCTTTCCTTAGAAAATGGTGAGCAAGTAAAATTATCTGGATTCGGTAACTTTGATTTACGTGATAAAAATCAACGTCCCGGACGTAACCCAAAAACTGGGGAAGATATTCCAATTACTGCACGCCGTGTTGTTACTTTCCGTCCAGGCCAAAAATTAAAAAGCCGCGTGGAAAAAGCAACACCTAAAGAGTAATCATATCAATTGATATAGAAAAGACCGCCTAGGCGGTCTTTTGTTTTTGGAAACTGTGATAGTAGTTGAGAGTTGATTAGACATCATAGGATTGCAATTTTAAATCGTGATTAATTAGAGCTTCTATGTAAATTTGTGCGTCACTATTTAATTTAAACTGAGAATCAGGAGGTAGATCTGATCTAGTGACCAAACTAGGTGCAAAACAAGTTGCTAAGTTGTAAGCACCCATTTTATTTGTTTCCTGATTTTTTGTGATTTCAGCGAATAGAGGAATAACTAATTGTAGTGTTAACGGTGTTTTTTCAAGAGATAAAAATGCATGTTGAGCATTTAAATCTAGTTCTTTCAGTTGCTCTCTTTTGTCCTGATTGGTTGAGTTTTGAGTGGAAATTTCCTTTAATAACGCAGATTTTTGTTGTATTGCATCGGCTAATTTATGAATGGATTCTGGAGGGGTTTCTAATGAATGAATATTTTTTTCTATTAGATTAGCAGCAATCCTTTTGTAAGCTGAAGTATAAATTTTAATATCAACAATATCTTTGTTTAAAAGATATTCTTTAAGTGGTTTGCCTGCGAGCAGGTGTGAGACTAACTTATCACGTTCAAGCGCATTTGCTGATGTGCGAAAAATACCAATTGTTTCACTGTAGTTTGGGTGAGTTAAAATGGCGCTACCCAGTTTATTAAGCTGAAGATAATTCATTTTTTCATCGCTAGTGAGCTCTTTACAGTAACCGATGGCCTTTATGTTTTCTTGCTCTATCTTTTTCGCAGCTAATTTGTTTTTTTCACAAATTGGTGAGGTTGGGGGCATTTCAGTAGAGAAGGTGGGATAGTGTTTGACCGTATTTGATTGAAACTTGTGTAAGATATAGTTTTTTATACTAGACAGAACATTGATTTTTCTGATTGAATTTATAAACCCTTTCTTCTTCTCACTAGAGGGACGCATATTTTCGTGAGGATTTGTTATCAGTGATGATTTGAGTGCATTGTTTCTAACTTTCATAGGTTTCCATAGAGATTATGTTAAAATTAAAAATTAATTTAAATCTATGGTGATAATATATCTTGCATAAAAAACGGTAATTTTCTAACTCAATAATAAATAAGTAAATATATATATGACTTATTCTTTGCTTGGATTACAAAAACAACAAAATAAATCAGACATACGTTTAATCGTGTTTTTGTTTTTCTCCCTTTTTATCATTGCAATATTATCGCTTAGTGCAGGGGAGATTTGGTATTGGCCTAGCCAATGGATGAATGACACAGCACAACTTTTTGTTTGGCAAATTCGTTTTCCTCGCACACTTACGGTCATTGTGATTGGTGCAGCTCTTGCTGTCACAGGGGCAATAATGCAAGCCTTATTTGAAAACCCATTAGCAGAACCTGGCTTATTAGGTGTGAGTAATGGCGCAGGTGTTGCTGTAGTATTGACTGTATTACTATCGTCAGGCATGACACATTACTGGCTATTAAGTGTTAGCGCGATTATAGGTGCTTTACTGTTTACCTCTATATTGCTTTACTTTGCTCGTCGTAAGGACATGAATAATTCCAGTTTATTGCTTGTTGGGGTTGCACTTGGTGTGATTAGTGGGGCTTGTATGACATGGATGGTGTATATGAGCAGTAATTTGGATTTACGCCAATTACTCTATTGGATGATGGGGAGTTTTAGTGGGGTTGATTGGCGCCAAATGGGCTTAGTGGCTGCATGTTTGCCCTTTTTATTTTGGGCTCTTTTTCAAGGGAATGTGTTGAATTATATTTCATTGGGGGCTGTTCAAGCTTATCAGTTAGGTATCTCAATACATAAATGGCGAATTATTTTAATTGTTATTAGCGGAGTCTTGATTGGGCTTAGTGTTGCCATTGCAGGTGCTATTAGTTTCATTGGTTTAGTTGTTCCACATATATTGCGGTTAAGTGGTATCACGGATAATCGTTTATTATTACTGGGTTGTGCGGTTGCCGGCGGGTTGGGCTTATTGGTTGCAGACTTACTTTCTCGCTTATTAATCGCGAATGCAGAAATACCAATTGGTGTGGTCACTGCCACATTGGGTGCACCAATATTTATCGTATTATTAATTCGTCATCAACAATGGCGGTAAATACGATGAATGATCAACCAATAATTGATATTAAAAATATTAACGTTAATAAACGGTTAATTAATATTTCAGCTCAGGCTTTTCCCGGTGAGCAAATTCATTTATTAGGCGCAAATGGCTCAGGGAAAAGTTCGTTATTAGGTGCGATAAGTGGTTATTTGCCTGTAGCGGGGGATATCCACATTAATGGTATTAATCTACAACAGTATCGTGTTTCTCAATTAGCTACCCAACGTGCGTATTTTCCTCAGTTCGTCAATACCATGCCTATCTTGAAAGTTTTTCAATATCTTGAGTTATTTTCACCTAAAAACTCGCGACTAATAGGTATTTTTGAACGTTTATGTACTGATTTTCAATTAATGCCCTTACTTCGAAAACGGATTACACAACTTTCTGGAGGTGAGTGGCAACGAGTTAGACTTACCGCAGCATTTTTACAGGTTTGGGATGAACAGTCATTGGCGGGAAAATTCATATTATTTGATGAACCAATGAGCAATTTAGACATTATCCAACAGGCAACGTTAGATAAATGGATTAAATATTTTTGTGATTGCCTAGGAACCGTTATAATGAGTGGACACGACCTCAACCATTCTTATAAAAATGCGTCTGGTATTTGGCTGATGAAACAAGGAAGGCTAATGGCGATAGGAAAACCTGATGAGGTGATGACCGAAAAAAATTTATCTGACATTTTTATGTCTGAAATTAAGCTAAGTCAAAACACATCGAATAGAATGTGGCAAATTATAAAATTAGCGGATTAATCGAAAAGTTGATTTAATCACTTATTTTTATGCGGGATAATACAGCAAGATTCGCAAGTGTTGAGGTTCGGTTAAAGTATAATTAACTAGAATATTCTATTCACAATGAAAACTAGGCTATAAACAATATGAGCAATTTCTTACCATTTTCAAAACCAGCAATTGGTGATGAAGAGGTCAAGGCAGTTGAAAAAGTTCTGCGTTCAGGCTGGATTACAACAGGCCCACAGAATCACCAGTTAGAAGAGGATTTCTGTAAACGCTATGGTTGTAAGCATGCGATAGCACTTTCATCTGCTACTGCGGGTATGCATGTTGTCTTAATGGCATTAGGTATCGGCCCAGGTGATGAGGTGATTACACCATCACAAACATGGGTTTCAACCATTAATATGATTGAATTACTGGGTGCTACACCTGTAATGATTGATGTTGACCGCGATACATTGATGATCCAACCCGAAGCGGTAGAAAAAGCGCTAACAACAAAAACTAAAGCAATTATTCCGGTACATTACGCAGGAGCTCCTTGTGATTTAGACGCGTTGCGTTTAATTGCTCAAAAAGCGGGCGTTGTATTGATTGAAGATGCTGCACATGCTGTTGGTACGCGTTATAAAAATGAGTGGATTGGCGAGAAAGGCACGTCTATTTTCTCATTCCATGCTATTAAAAATGTTACTTGTGCAGAAGGGGGGTTAGTCGCAACAGATGACGACGAACTTGCTCAGCGCGTACGCACACTTAAATTTCATGGTTTAGGGGTTGATGCGTTTGATAGGCAAATGCAAGGCCGCAAGCCACAAGCTGAAGTTGTAGAACCCGGTTTTAAATACAATTTATCGGATATCCATGCCGCAATAGCGGTAGTGCAGTTATCTCGTGTTGAGCAATTAAATCAACGTCGAGCCGAACTGACAGCACAGTATCGTGAATTGCTAAAAGACTCTCCATTACAGATGCTTAGTGTTCCTAATTACCCTCATTTGCATGCTAATCATTTATTTATGGTTCGTGTTGATAAAAACGAATGTGGTATTGACCGTGACACTTTCATGGAAAAATTGAAAGAGCACGATATTGGAACGGGGCTACATTTTCGCGCAGCCCATACACAAAAATATTACCGTGAAAAATATCCTGAATTAACGTTACCTGAATCGACATGGAATAGTGCGACATTATGTTCGTTACCGCTGTTTCCAGATATGACGGATGATGATGTTAAACGGGTTGTAAAAGCAGTAGAAGCAGTTCTTTTGGAGTCTAAATAGTGTCATACGCAGATGAATTTGATGAGATAAAAAAAGTCTCAGTGGTAATCCCTGTCTATAATGAAGAACAGAGCTTGCCACAATTATTAGAACGTACTATCAAATCATGTAAACAACTGACTCAATCTTATGAGTTAATTTTGGTCGATGATGGTAGTAGTGACCGCTCAGCACAAATGTTAACGGATGCAGCAGAAAACCCTGATAACCATGTGATTGCTATTATCCTTAATCGTAACTATGGTCAGCACTCTGCTATTATGGCGGGCTTTAATCAAGCAGATGGGGATTTAGTTATTACCTTGGATGCGGATTTACAAAATCCACCTGAGGAAATCCCACGTTTAGTGCAAACAGCGTCGCAAGGTTATGATGTAGTAGGCACGCGTCGTGCTAATCGCCAAGATTCTTGGTTCCGTAAAACGGCATCTAAGATGATTAATGCGATGATCACTCAAGCAACAGGGCGTTCAATGGGGGATTACGGTTGCATGTTACGTGCTTACCGCCGCCATATCATTCAAGCTATGTTGCAATGTCATGAAAGAAGTACATTTATTCCTATTCTTGCGAATACGTTTGCGCGTAGAACGATTGAAATTGATGTTGCGCATGCGGAACGTGAGTTTGGTGATTCTAAATACAGCTTTATGAAGCTGATTAACTTAATGTATGACTTGTTGACTTGCCTAACTACTGCGCCACTGCGTTTATTAAGCGTTGTGGGTAGTGTTATTGCTGTCGGTGGTTTCCTGCTGGCGGTTTTATTGATTGCACTACGTTTAATTTTTGGCGCAGAGTGGGCAGCAGATGGCGTATTTACCCTGTTTGCAGTACTCTTTATGTTTATTGGTGCGCAGTTTGTTGCTATGGGTTTATTAGGTGAATACATCGGTAGAATTTACAATGATGTGCGCGCGAGACCTCGTTATTTTATTCAAAAAGTCGTCGGAGCAGACCTTAAATCCGACAAAAATCAGGAAGAAGACTAATGAAAGCTATTGTTTTTGCCTATCATGATATTGGCTGCGTAGGGCTAAAAGCGCTTGAAAAAGCGGGTTTTGATATTCAAGCAGTGTTTACTCACACTGATGACCCAAATGAAAACCACTTTTACTCTTCAGTTGCACGCTTAAGCGCTGACATGGAGCTTCCTGTTTTCGCACCTGAAAACGTTAATCACCCACTGTGGATTGAACGTATTCGCGAAATGAAACCTGATGTGATTTTCTCTTTTTATTACCGTGATATGCTAAGTGAAGAACTGCTGTCAATTGCACCTAAAGGGGCTTTTAACTTGCATGGTTCATTACTGCCTAAATATCGTGGTCGTGCGCCTATCAATTGGGCACTATTAAAAGGTGAAAATGAAACGGGTGTAACCTTGCACAAGATGGTGGCTAAAGCTGATGCTGGCGATATCATTGCGCAAGAAAAAGTGGTAATCACTGAAACTGATACGGGCTTAACCTTACATGCAAAAGTTCGTGAGGCGGCAGAAGTTTTATTAGATAAAACACTACCACTAATCGAAGCGGGTACCTATAAAGCGGTTGCTCAAGACGAAAGTCAAGCAACGTATTTTGGGCGTCGTACAGCGGAAGATGGTCAAATTGACTGGAACCGTAGCGCAAAAGAAATTGATTGTCTTATCCGTGCGGTGACTGAGCCATATCCAGGCGCGTTTACTTATTTAGGCGCACGCAAAATGGTTATTTGGCGTGCACGTGTTCTAGATGACAATCAAGGTAAAGCTGCGGGGACTGTACTTTCTAATGACCCTCTGCGTATTGCTTGTGGTCAAGGTGCGATTGAAGTTGTTAGTGGGCAAAGTGAAGCAGGTTTATATATGCAAGGTAACCGCCTTGCTACCGAAATGGGTATCGTGACTGATGTTCGTGTAGGTGCGAAACCAACTGCACAAGTTAAACGTCGTACTCGTGTTCTTATTTTGGGTGTAAATGGCTTTATTGGTAACCATTTAACTGAACGTTTATTAAAAGATGGAAATTACGATATCTATGGTATGGATATCGGTTCATCAGCAATTGAGCGTTTTATTGGTAACCCTCGTTTCCACTTTATTGAAGGTGATGTAAGCATCCATACTGAGTGGATTGAATATCACATTAAAAAATGTGACGTTATTCTGCCATTGGTTGCGATTGCAACACCAATCGAATACACCCGTAATCCGCTGCGTGTTTTCGAATTAGACTTTGAAGAAAACTTAAAAGTTGTTCGCTATTGCGTGAAATACAACAAGCGCATCATCTTCCCATCAACTTCTGAAGTTTATGGTATGTGTGATGATAAAGAGTTTGATGAAGACGAATCACGCTTGATCGTCGGTCCTATCAATAAGCAGCGTTGGATTTACTCTGTCTCTAAACAGTTACTTGACCGAGTAATTTGGGCATATGGTGCAAAAGAAGGTCTGAAATTTACCTTATTCCGTCCATTTAACTGGATGGGGCCTCGTTTAGATAGCCTAAACTCTGCACGTATTGGTAGTTCACGCGCGATTACTCAGCTAATTTTAAACTTAGTTGAAGGTTCGCCAATCAAACTTGTTGATGGTGGTGCGCAGAAACGTTGCTTTACTGATATAAAAGATGGTATCGAAGCGTTGTTCCGCATTATTGAAAACAAAGACGGTAAATGTGATGGCCAAATCATCAACATTGGTAACCCTACGAACGAAGCAAGTATTCGTGAACTGGCTGAAATGTTGTTAGAAAGCTTTGAAAATCACCCACAACGCGATAAGTTCCCTCCGTTTGCTGGCTTCCGTGAAATTGAAAGCAGTAGCTACTATGGTCAAGGCTATCAAGATGTCGAGCATCGTAAGCCAAGTGTTGAAAACGCACGCCGCTTATTAGATTGGGTTCCAACTATCGACATGAAAGATACTATTGAAGAAACATTAGATTTCTTCTTGCAAGGTGCGGTTGAAGAACTAGGTAATAAAGACTAATGAAAAAAGTTGGCTTGAGAATTGATGTGGATACCTACCAAGGTACATTAAAAGGGGTTCCACAATTACTCAAAGTGCTTAAACAGCACAACATTCAGGCCAGCTTTTTCTTCAGTGTAGGACCAGATAACATGGGGCGCCATTTATGGCGCCTTTTGCGTCCTAAATTTCTGTGGAAAATGCTCAGGTCGAATGCAGCGTCTCTTTATGGGTTAGATATTTTACTCGCAGGCACCGCTTGGCCGGGTAAAAAGATTGCTAAAGATTTAGGCTACTTGATGAAACAAACGTTGGATGAAGGCCATGAAGTTGGTCTACATGCATGGGATCATCAAGGTTGGCAAGCTAAAGTTGCAAAATGGAGTAAGTCACAACTTACCGAACAAGTGAAGTTTGGTGTTGATGCATTAGAATGTGCCATTGGTCAACGTGTAACATGCTCGGCTGTTGCTGGCTGGCGAGGTGATGAGCGAGTATTAGAAGTTAAACAAACGTTTAATTTTGACTACAATAGTGATTGTCGTGGCAAATATCCATTTCGACCGATTATGGCGGATGGTTCTCTTGGGACAGTTCAAATTCCTGTAACATTACCAACTTACGATGAAGTCGTAGGGACTGTCGTGAGTGATGAAGCATTTAATGATTTTATTCTTCAAGCAATTAAAGAAGATCAAGGCGTTCCAGTTTATACTATCCACACAGAAGTGGAAGGAATGTCAAAATCGGAACAATTTTTACAATTATTGGAACGAATCACACAAGAAGAAATCCAATTCTGTACATTGAGTGAATTACTGCCAGAGGATTTAAATTCATTGCCAAAAGGGCGTGTGGTCAGAGCACCATTCCCTGGGCGTGAAGGCTGGCTAGGCTGCCAAGAAGAGGTATAAGCAATCTATGTTGAATAACCGAGCGAGCAAAGTAGGAGCCTCTCTGCTGGCTCTTTTTTTTATCCTGACCTATTTATTGCCGTTGAACAGCCGTTTACTTTGGCAACCCGATGAAACACGCTATGCAGAAATCAGCCGCGAGATGCTACAGCGGGGGGACTGGATTGTCCCTTATATGTTGGATGTGCGTTATTTTGAAAAACCAGTTGCAGGTTATTGGATAAACAATATCAGCCAAATGATCTTTGGTGATACTAACTTTGCAGTTCGTTTCGGTTCTGTTTTTTGTATTCTTCTTAGTGCATTACTGGTTTATCGCATGGCAAAAATGATGTGGCGTAATAGCCACGTTGCTTATGTTGCAAGCCTGATTTACATCTCGATGTTTTTAGTTTTTTCCATCGGGACATACAGTGTACTTGACCCAATGTTATCTTTATGGATAGCGGCGAGTATGTTTTGTTGTTTATGGGCGATGAAAGCCAGAGAAGTCAAATCTAAACTTGGGGCATGGGTTTGCCTTGGGTTAGCTTGTGGTATGGCATTTATGACTAAGGGTTTTTTAGCCCTTGCTATACCCGTGATCGTCATGCTTCCAGTCACACTGTATCAAAGGCGTTTTCTTGAATTAGTAAAGTATGGGCCACTTGCGATAATTTCAGCGGTCATTATTAGCCTTCCATGGGCATTGGCGATTGCTAAACAAGAACCTGATTATTGGAATTATTTTTTCTGGATAGAGCATATTAAACGTTTTACTGCGGATGATGCTCAGCATATTGCACCTTTTTGGTATTATATCCCCATCATATTGCTCGGTGCCATCCCTTGGGCAGGTTTACTACCCGGCGCAATAATCAAAGGGTGGAAAGAACGTAAATCTAGCCCTGATATGTTCTTTTTACTGTGTTGGTTTATAGTGCCAGTTATCTTTTTTAGTATTTCTCGCGGTAAGTTACCAACCTATATGTTGCCGTTTATGGCGCCTTTAGCTCTCTTAATGGCAAAGTATGGGGTTGATTGCGTGCGTAATGGCACGATGAGAGCGCTAAAAGTTAATGGTATTATTAATATTGTATTGGGCATTGCTGCAGTGATTGCTGTGATTGTGATAAGCACAGTGATAAAGAAACCGTTATATGAACCAGATGAATGGTCAAAAATGGTTTTAGGTGTCGTTGCTTTCTCTATCTGGGCGATCATCGGTTACCTTTGCACCGTGCTTAATGCCAAATATTGGCTTTGGGCTGCGTCATGTTCATTGGCGGTTAGCTTATGTATTGGTAGTGCCTTACCAAACAACACCATTGATTCGAAATTGCCGCAAAACTTTATTCATCAAAACCATGATTTGTTGATGAATAGCCGTTATTTAATGGCGAGTAATGTTGGTGTTGCGGCTGGTCTTGCTTGGGAAACTAAAAACTCAAATATTTATTTATATAATAGTAGTGGTGAGTTGACCTACGGTTTGAAATACCCTGACAGCCAACATCGGTTAGTTAAACCAGACCAATTTGCACAATGGTTAGCAAAAGCACGTCAAGAAGGGCAGGTAACGGTGGTCTTTTTATTAGGTCGTAAAGAAGGGTTACCGGATATACCTAAACCAGATGAAGTCATTAAAAATTCGCGTATGGCGATTGTGGTTTATCATCAACAATGATAGCTCAACTATTACTATTATTACTTGTTAGCGTATTAACTTGCATGGGGCAAGTGGCTCAAAAACAAGCTGTGGTAAATTGGCAGAGTGAAAAAACCAATAAAACAGCATCAGCACTTCGGTGGCTGGTGCTGGCGGTTTTCATGCTGGGTCTTGGCATGTTGTTTTGGCTGAAGTTATTGGAAACCATGCCTCTCAGTATTGCTTACCCAATGCTAAGTATTAACTTTGTATTAATTACTTTGATTGGCCAGTTTATCTATAAAGAACAAACAGGGCTTAGTCATTGGCTAGGGGTCGCAGCGATCATGTTTGGTATTTTGCTAATGAGTATCAGTGTATGAATAAAGGATATTTATGGGTACTTGGCAGTGCATTACTAGTGACTGTGGCCCAACTGAGCTTGAAAGCCGGTGTGGTTGAGTTACCCTCATTTACACTTGGCTGGCACTGGTTACAAGCAGATTGGTTATTGGCAAATTTTGTTAGCCTAAGTATTATTTTTATAGGGTTAGTTTGCTACGCATTATCGATGCTCTGTTGGTTATTTGCATTAAAATATATCGCATTAAATAAAGCCTACCCCCTTATCAGCCTTAGTTACGTATTCGTCTATATTCTCGCTGTTTTGTTACCTTGGTTTAATGAACCTGCAACATGGTTAAAAGCAGCGGGAATTGCCTTTATTTTATTAGGCGTTTGGTTGATTAGCCGACCAACAAAACAAATGAAAAGTAATAATAAGGGGGGGTAAAATCTAAGTTGCTTATTTTTTATTCTTCACGCACTATAATCTCAGTTAAATATTGTAATAAGAACGATGAATAAGGTGCTTTATGCTTATAAAAATACAACACCTACCATTACTTTTGTGTCTAGTTTTAATCGGCTGTTCATCAACGACAGTTAAAAGAACACCGCCTCCGCCGCTAAAAACACAGTTGTCCGACCCAATAATGACAATAGCACAGTTAAAAGACCAATTAGAACAATGGTATGGGACGCCTTATCACTATGGTGGAATGAACCAAAGTGGTGTGGATTGTTCAGGTTTTGTTTATCGCACCTTTAACGATCGTTTTGCTATCCAGCTGCCCCGAACGACGGTGGACCAAACTCAGTTAGGGACGCGAATTGATAAATCGGATTTGATGCCAGGGGATTTGGTTTTCTTTAAGACTGGTTCAGGGGAAAATGGGTTACATGTGGGTATTTATGATACCGATAATACTTTTATTCATGCTTCAACCAGTAAAGGGGTGATCCGTTCCTCAATGGATAACGTTTATTGGCGAAAAGTGTTCTGGCAAGCAAGGCGTATCTAAACTCGCTATTTTTTTCAGTGATTATGCTATCTTAGAAGCAATTTTTGTTTTAAGGGTAGTTTTTAATGTCTAGGTTACGTTTACTTATCTCCGAATCTTTTGATCCTTGGTTTAACCTTGCGGTTGAAGAAACTATTTTTCGACAAATGTCAGCAGATCAACGTGTTATGTTTTTATGGCGTAATGCGGACACGGTGGTTATTGGTCGAGCTCAAAATCCTTGGAAAGAATGTAATACCAGAAGGATGGATGAGGACAATGTTCGCTTAGCACGTCGTAGTAGTGGCGGTGGCGCAGTATTCCATGATCTGGGAAATACATGTTTTACGTTTATGGCGGGGAAACCTGAATACGATAAAACAGTTTCTACACAAATTATCGTTGATGGTTTAGCTCAAGTGGGTATCGCTGCACAAATTTCTGGGCGTAATGATTTGGTTTTAGACACTGAAAATGGCCTAAGAAAAATCTCTGGCTCTGCATATCGTGAAACAAAAGACAGGGGTTTTCATCATGGAACCTTGTTAATAAATGCAGATTTAAGTCGTCTAGCAAACTATTTGAACCCAGACCCTAAAAAGTTGCAAGCAAAGGGGATCACCTCGGTACGCTCTCGGGTCGCAAATTTATCTGAATTAGTCCCTAATATTTCCCACGAAAAAGTATGCGAAGGCATTATTAAAAGCTTTTTCGAGCATTTCGGTGAGACGGTTGACCCCGAATATATTTCCCCTGAGAAGTTACCTGATCTACCCAATTTCAAGGAAACTTTTGCTAAACAAAGTAGCTGGGAATGGAATTTTGGGCAGGCGCCTGCCTTTTCACATTACTCTGATACTCGATTCCCGTGGGGGGGAATTGAATTTCATTTTGATATTGAAAAAGGTGTGATTAACCGCTGTCAATTTTTTACTGATAGCTTAGACCCTTCGCCATTAGAGTGGCTCAGTGAACAGCTAGTTGGTAAGGTCTATCAAACAGAGACTATTCGTTTATTAAGTAAACAAATGATGCAGAAATGGCCTCAATTACAGGAACAATTGGCTGATTTAGAAAACTGGTTGGTTTTAGAGTTAAGTTAAAAAAAGAGCCGACAGTTGTCGGCTCAGACATAGACATTAAAATAACGTATAGGAAAAGGGACTTATTGAATAAAAATAATTAACTATGACAGTTACAAGTCATAAAGCTTTTACATTCCGGCATTTCACCAGTTTGGCGGAATTTTGCCGGCGTTGTATCAAAATGTTTTTTAAATATACGAGTAAATGTAGCTTGTGAACTGAAGCCATATTGCAACGCAATATCAAGAATAGGTAAGTTGCCTTCACGTAATGATTTAGCGGCTTCTAACAAGCGGCGTTTACGCACATACTCGCCAAGCGTGCATCCTTTCATTTCTTTGAAAACACGCTGTAAATGCCATTTCGAATAACCACTTTTATCGGCTATTGTGTCGATTTTGATGCCTTCATTGCGTTGCAACTGGCTTTCTAGCCACTTAACAATATCATTGACTACACTTTCTGACATATTTACCTCCTACTCAAGTAGGCTATTGTTCATTAATAACTAATAATAACTCACGAAATTAGGATCTATTCTTCCTGTTTTTCCGATATATCGATAGGCTAAACGTGCGGTTTTTTAATGAGAATACCTATCACTACGATAGATGTTGATAAATTTAACATTTTAAACATACATCATTGTATGTTTAAATATATAAAAAATCAATGGGTTGTGTTTTAACTTTGATTTTTATGATAGGTTATTCTGGTGGATTTACTATATATTCAAATTAATTGTTCAAGCTGTTCGATTTTATTAACCAAGTAAATAATTGAAAAATTATCGTACTACATTTAAAGACAGTTCTATAACGATAAACAGGAAATTCCGAGTTGATTTTTTTAGAGAAAAACACTAAATGATTGGCAGTTATAGGGAGAATTATGGTGATTGGTTTTATTATCAACATAATACTCCGTTAATGAATTTTACCTCTTTTTTGTCAAAACGCTGTAGATGCTGGGTCTGTGACATAGCTTTTGGCGTATTTAACTAAACCTACTCCCACTGAGCTTTATGTTTTCATGAGGCTGTCACATCAAGGAAAATGGCGATTAGAAGCCAATGTTTCATGCTATTTACCCCTATTAAATATGGGGTAAAGCTAAAACTTGCTTACACCATTTATCTTGCTCAGGTGTGCCTTCAGTACGCTGACCATACATTTGTATAATCTGATTGCCTTGGGTATCAAAAACCTCCAAGCTTGTTACAAAGCCATCTTTAGTCGGTTTTCTTGTCACCCAACATTCAGCGATACCATTTTCAATAATGTGCAGTTTGCAATTAGGACCAATAATGTTTAACCAGTGAGTTTGGGTATTTTCTACGGTTAATGATGTTATTTCACTGATTTTACCAGTGAAAATTTGTACACAGCCACGATTACCAACGAAAAGCATAATTTCATTTTGTGCTTGGTGGGCGAGTGACAGTAAACCTGATAATGCACTGCGAGGGACTTGCCATGCTAGTTTACGGCTAACAACGCGGAAGACTTGCTGTCTGCTTAGATTATTATTTTTTAAGATGGTGAAAAATTGGTGGACATCTGTCATATTGCGCCATTCTTGTTCTAGTTTTTGTGCAAGTTCACGATCAATCGACCGTTCAGAAAACGGTTTGACTTCATGGATGGTGAGAGGGCGGTTTTCTGATGTAACATATTGTTTAATCAATGTTTGCCATGCATCGAGATTCGTCGACTTTGTGGTAAAAACTTTGTGTAAGGCATCACCATGTTTGTCAAAAAACTGAATGCTATGACGTAGGCCTTCAGTTGTTTCTTCTACTAATGAGAATGCTGAACGCCATTGAGCAAAGAACATTCTAAGGTCAAGAGCTCGAGGATTGAGAAATAAACCCGCATGTGAGCTGAGCCTTGCATTATCATATTGACCAATTTGAATATTAACGGCGTACTCATTACGGGTAACCCCTTTTGCCACCCCGATGGATGCTAAACTTTGCAAGATATCAGGCATTTTTCCAGATAACCTTTGCACGTTATCTTGACCAACGCGGCAATGAAGAAGCTGTGCTTCTGAAATATTTAGTTGTGCTGCTATTTCGCGCGCATATATACCCTTATGCTCTTTTCGTATTTTTTGGTAATCGCTATAGCTATTTGAATTCAAAATAATTTCCTTAAGGTTAAGTAGAGTAAAGTGTTATCAACTAATTTCGTATAAGGACATAGTAATTTGCGCTATGAAATTAGCTGATAACATAACTTATTGGTTGTTAACTATTATTTGTTACTAAATTACCAGTTATAATTTACGTTAAAGTAAAAATTCCTACCTTCCTGTGGGACCCCCATGGAAGAGATATACTGTTTATCAAAGGCATTTTTCATAGTAAGCGTGGAACTTAACCCTTTAATGAATTCATCAGCTTGATAATTCACATAAAAATCATGTAATTGATAACCTTTATATTGAACAACTTCTTTGTGGTAGCGATCTAAACCATCTTCTGATCTGTGGTTGTATAATTTATATTTGTCATTACCCTGAAATTGTGTTTTTGCAGTAAATTCGCCAATCCAACCAACATGAAAGCCAGTAGTTGCAATAGGAGCATTGAATCGAGTAGTTATAGTCTCGGGGCGTATTGATGAAAGGGAATAATGAGTGTCATCTTCACTTCCAGTTGTTTTGTTGTGGTTAATATTCAACTCAAACCAGTGTGTTTTATAGCTTACAAAGCTGTCTATGCCATAAATAGATGCAGAAGGGATATTAATATAATACAGCTCATCGGGGAACCACACTCCCAATCTTCGGTTATAACTACCGCTAAGGGCAATATACTGCTTAGCTTTGGTATTAAAATAAGTGGACCCAAATTGAAGATGGTCATTATCGGAAATTAAATTATCAAAGCTGAATTTCATACCCATTTCGAGTGTTTTATTGGTCTCAGGTTTTAAGTCAGGCGATGGACGAAAATTAGAGGCAATACGAACCCAAGGAATAGTGAAATGGTTTGAATTGTTATAAAGCTCCGACATTCGTGGTGTCCGATAACTTTCAGCATAAGATGAATGAAGATTTAACCAGCTAGTAGGGGTTGCACTTACAGCAAAGCGAGATGACCAGTTAGTATGTTTGTTTTCAGGGAAATTCTCTCTAGAAGCTTGGTACTGGGTGAAACGTGTCCCTGCGGAGAAAGTGATGGGTAAATGATGCAAAGTCATATCATTTACCAGCCAGCCAGACATGTTAGACAATTCTGATGGCGGATAGCTGATTGCATATTGATTTGATGTTTGTTTCTGTTGGTAATATTCAAAACCACTTTGAATATAGTGGTTTACCCAGTTATACATTGGTAAAGAAACGCTATTAGAAAATTTAGTCCCATAGGTATATTGGTTGCGTTCCTCAGGGCCATATTCACCAGGCTTTTTGATAATTTTGATGGTATCAGTTTGGTCTAAATACAAGTCGGTATAATAAACACTCCATTCAGCTTGCCAATTTAAGCTGTTTTGCGGCTTAAAATACTGATTAATTGCAATATCCTGCTGGTGGCTTTGCCTTTCATGGGGGGCGTTCGGATACTTAGTTTTTTCCGTGGGTTTTGCCGGTTGTTTTAAGCTCAGGCTATCGTTTCGATATTCTTTTAACTGTAATGTTAGGTTGTAAGATGGGTGTGGTAGCCAAGTAGTTTTGAGCATCCAGTTATGGATTTTTTCAACATTATGTGCCAGCTCAAATTCGGGAGAACCCATAATATGCTTTTTACGCTGACTGTAACTGAGCAATGTGTCAAATGACTCAGAACGACCTAATAAAGTTGCGCCTGCATAGTAACTATGGTCATTACGGTTAATGCCGCTAAACGCTCGCCCACCTAATTTTTGCCCCGGTTTTAAAATATCGGCGGCATTTAATGTTTTGAATGCGACCACCCCAGCGAGAGCACCTCCACCATGATGAACTGATGCGGAGCCTTTGTGGATATACACTTTGTTAATCAAAGTCGGGTCGATAAAAGTGGCATCATATAACCCTGAGTTAAAATCTTGAGTGATGTTATCTATTGTGACTTTTACCCCCCGAGAGTCATACCCTCGCATTTGAATGCCTTGGCCATAAGTGCTATTAGACCCAGAGACAAATACGCCGGGTTGGCCTTTTAGTAAATCCAAGGCAGAAGTTGCAGATTGTTGTTCAGGCGCTTGGGCGTCAATCACATCAACTTGCTCAGCCACGGCAATTTCTTCAAAACCGAAGGGGGAGGCTGAAACTTGGATAACATCTTGAGCTAATACGGAATGGCTCAACCCGGCTAAAGTAATAGCGATGGTGAGTGTTGAAATAGGGAATTTTTTTTCTTGGAATATAGATGCAGGCATCGGTTTAAACTGCATAGGAAGTCCTTTCCTTATATTTTAGGTTACGCTGGCTGCCTGGATAGATTATCTGGGTGGCATGCTAAAAGTATTTTATATAACGTTTTTATTTATTAGCGTTTATTATCAACCCCGCCTTTTGGTTGATAAATTTGATAGCGATATAAAACAATCCATTGTTATATTTGCTATTTATTGCCAATAAACAAAGAGCTCCATTTCAATTTAGTAAGCACCTTAGATGAATACATACCCGAATTTTTATGGGGACTTAACCTATTGTTTATCGTCTTTTATAGTCATTAATAGAAATAATGGCGTTGTTTTACAGTGAGCTAATAGATAAAACGAGCTGTAGTGAGAATTATTATCGTTAAGGTTTGAGTGGTCAAGAGTTTTTTTTGATTTAATCTGTGCTTTTAATTTAAATAAACAGTTATTAATATAAATAAATTATATTTAATTGAGTGTTATTGTTATTTTATATTAAAAAGCCCTTTAATTAGAATATAACTAAAGGGCGTGATAGAAATGTTTGATACTAAGCTAGGCTATTTGAAGCGAGAATCAACCGCTTGAGAAAGGATTTCAATGAGTTGTTCAGTATCTTCCCAGCCAAGGCATGGGTCAGTAATCGATTGACCATAAACTAAAGCTTGGTCAGCGATGACTTTCTGTGTGCCTTCAATTAAAAAGCTTTCAGCCATTACACCGCTTATCGCGGTAGAGCCATCCTTTATTTGCTCTGCAATATCCCGAGCGACTTCTAATTGACGGCGGTGAATTTTTTGACAATTACCATGACTAAAGTCGACGACTAAATGCTCTGGCAGTTCAAATTTGCGCAGCTTATCGCAGGCTGCGGCTAAGTCCCCAGCAGAATAATTCGGTTGTTTCCCCCCGCGCATAATAATATGGCCATGTGGATTACCGCTGGTTTGGTAGATGGTCATTTGGCCGTTTTTATCTGGGGACAAAAACATATGTTGTGCTTTTGCGGCTCTAATTGCATCAATAGCAATATTAATATTGCCATCTGTACCATTTTTAAAACCAACAGGGCAGGAGAGCGCAGAAGCCATTTCGCGGTGAATTTGGCTTTCTGTCGTTCGCGCACCAATAGCCCCCCAACTAATAAGGTCAGCAATATATTGGCCCGTAACCATGTCGAGAAACTCAGTTGCTGTTGCTAAACCAAGCTGGTTAACTTCTATTAGTAATTTTCGCGCGAGGCGTATTCCTGTATTGACTTGGCAGGAGTTATCTAAATTTGGGTCAGAAATTAGCCCTTTCCAGCCAACAACGGTGCGCGGTTTTTCAAAATAAGTCCGCATAACAATTTCTAAGCGGTTTTGATGACGTTCCCTTAATACATTCAGCTTTGTCGCGTATTCAATTGCCGCGTCAATATCATGAATTGAGCAAGGACCGACGATAACAAGTAAACGCGGGTCTTCCCCCGATAAGATCTGTTCTATGCGCTTACGTGACGCTGTCACGTTATTGGCAACCTTTTGGGAAATAGGAAATTCATCAGCGAGAGTTTGTGGTGTAATTAAACTGTCCACTCTTGCAGTGCGTAATTCATCAGTTTTTTGCATTTTGGTTCTCAAAACTTTAATAGGCAGATGCCGTATCAGTGATAAAGATCACAATAAACGAAAATGGCTTAATTTCAACCTACAAAGTAATTTGTATCAATTATATTTTATATTTTTTATCAAAATATACGTCTCTGTAAACCCATTGTATCAATCACTTTTGCTGAAATTTCTTCCACTGAGTAGTTAGTTGTATTTAAGTAGTTGATTTTATTCTGCCTAAATAATGCTTCGACTTCAGCAATTTCAATACGGCACTGCCTTATCGATGCATAACGGCTATTTTCACGGCGTTCTTCACGGATAGCGGCTAAACGTTCAGGGCTAATCGTTAAGCCAAATAATTTGTGGGTATAAGGGCGAAGAGCCACGGGGAGCTTTAGATTGTCCATATCATCAGCAGTAAATGGATAATTGGCGGCTTGAATGCCAAATTGCATAGCTAAATATAGGCTGGTAGGGGTTTTGCCACAGCGAGAAACACCGATAAGAATGACTTGAGCTTGGTCTAAATTACGCAGAGAAATACCATCATCATGTGCGAGTGTATATTCAATGGCTGCAATACGAGCATCGTATTGGATCATATTTTGCATTGACAAGCCGTGCGTACGATTGAGCTTAGGTTCTGGTTCAAGGCCAACTTCTTTTTGGATTGGAGCAACTAAACTTTGGACAATATCTTGGCAAAAACCAGAACTTTGCGTGATGATTTGCCTAACTTCAGGGGAAATAATCGAATAGAACACTAATGGGCGAAGTTGTGTTTCTTCAAATATGGTATCAATTTTTTGTTTTATTTCTTGTGCGCGGGCCGGCGTGGTAACGAAAGGCAGGGTATAAGAAATAAAAGCTAGTGGAAATTGTGAAAGGACAGCATGCCCCAGAGTTTCAGCAGTGATAGCTGTACCATCTGAAATAAAGAAAACAGTTCTTTGTATTGGGTTGTTCATCGAATCTAATTTATTCATTGTTATTTATCTTTTATTGTATTTATCACTAGTTTTATAGAGATATTATCTTTGTTTAAAGTTTAAAAATTAGTTTATAAGGGAAAGTATAGCCATTATTTGAGCGATTTTTAGAACAAAACATTTTTCTTATTTGATGGAACGATTCACCAGTCCATCTTCTACTAATGTCTGTGCTAGTCTATTTCACGAGGCGAATTTTCGCCAATGAGATTTTTTACGATTTGTACTCTGTCACTAAATTGCTATAAAAGGATCACTTTCAATGTCCACAAATGGCCTTACTCCGTGTAATGTACTTTGGTATAACCAATTAGGGATGAATGATGTTGACCGGGTTGGCGGTAAAAATGCCTCCTTAGGTGAAATGATCACAAACTTATCTGATCTGGGTGTATCCGTACCTAACGGTTTCGCGACAACCGCACAGGCGTTTAATGATTTTCTGGAGCAGAGCGGTGTAAATCAACGCATTTATAACCTGCTAGATGAAACGGATATTGATGATGTGAACCAACTGGCTGTTGCAGGTGCTCAGATCCGTCAATGGGTGATTGATACGCCATTGACGAAGGAGTTGGAACAAGATATTCGTGACGCGTTCGCTCAACTTTCAGAAGGGGAAGCCGAAGCATCATTTGCTGTTCGCTCATCAGCAACCGCAGAGGATATGCCTGATGCTTCATTTGCGGGGCAACAGGAGACATTCCTTAATGTTCAAGGGATTGATGCTGTATTAGTGGCGATTAAACATGTTTTTGCTTCGTTGTTTAATGACCGCGCTATTTCGTATCGTGTTCACCAAGGTTACGATCACCGTGGAGTAGCTCTGTCGGCGGGTGTGCAAAGAATGGTACGCTCTGATTTAGCATCTTCGGGCGTGATGTTTACTATTGATACCGAATCTGGTTTTGATCAGGTAGTTTTCATTACCTCAGCTTATGGCCTAGGTGAAATGGTGGTACAAGGGGCGGTAAATCCGGATGAGTTTTATGTCCATAAGCCAACCTTGAAAAATAACCGCCCTGCGATTGTACGCCGTACTCTAGGCTCTAAAAAACTACAAATGGTGTATGCCGATAGTAAAGAGCACGGTAAACAAGTTCAGATTGAAGATGTGCCAGAAACCCTACGCAATCGTTTCTCTCTGGCTGACCATGAAGTTGAAGAGCTCGCTCGTCAAGCTTTACAGATTGAAAAGCATTATGGTCGTCCAATGGATATTGAGTGGGCTAAAGATGGCCACAATGGGCGTTTATATATTGTCCAAGCAAGACCAGAAACAGTGCGTTCAAATCAACAAGTCATGGAACGCTATCAACTTAAAGAGCAAGGACAGGTTTTAGTTGAAGGGCGCGCTATTGGTCACCGCATTGGTTCCGGTGTAGTAAAAGTGATTCATAATTTAAGTGAGATGGATCGCATTCAGGCTGGTGATGTCTTAGTTACAGACATGACAGACCCTGACTGGGAGCCAATCATGAAAAAAGCTGCTGCGATTGTCACTAATCGTGGTGGGCGTACTTGCCATGCCGCTATCATCGCTCGTGAGCTAGGGATACCTGCTGTTGTTGGTTGTGGTGATGCAACTGACCGTTTACAAGAAGGTCAAGAAGTCACTGTTTCCTGCTCGGAAGGTGATACTGGCTTTGTTTACCAAGGCAAGTTGGAATTTGAAATTCACAGTTCTGAAGTGAGTGAAATGCCAAGCCTTGGTGTCAAAATCATGATGAATGTGGGTAATCCTGACCGTGCATTTGATTTTGCTTGTTTGCCAAATGAAGGTGTTGGTTTAGCGAGACTGGAGTTTATCATCAATCGCATGATTGGTGTTCACCCAAGAGCATTGTTAGAATTTGATGAACAGTCTCCTGAATTACAAACTGAAATCCGCGAAATGATGGCCGGTTATGACGACCCAATCGAGTTCTATGTGGGCAAATTAACCGAGGGTATTTCAACGTTAGCAGCAGCCTTCTGGCCAAAACGCGTTATTGTGCGTTTATCAGACTTCAAATCAAATGAATATGCCAATTTAGTCGGTGGGGATATTTATGAGCCTGAAGAAGAAAACCCTATGCTTGGTTTCCGTGGTGCAGGGCGTTATGTTTCTGATAGCTTCCGTGCATGTTTTGCGTTGGAATGCGAAGCCGTTAAGCGCGTGCGTAATACTATGGGGCTCACGAACGTTGAGGTAATGATCCCGTTTGTGCGTACTGTCGCACAAGCTGAGGCTGTCATTGCGGAGATGGCAAAACATGACCTTAAGCGCGGAGAGAACGGCTTAAAAGTGATTATGATGTGTGAAATACCATCGAATGCTTTGCTGGCTGACCAATTCCTTGAGCACTTTGATGGGTTCTCTATTGGTTCAAACGATATGACTCAATTAACATTAGGCCTTGATAGGGATTCTGGTGTTGTTTCTGAGCTATTCGATGAGCGAAACGACGCGGTTAAGGCAATGCTATCGATGGCAATACAAGCAGCTAAACGCCAAAATAAATATGTTGGTATTTGTGGGCAAGGTCCTTCAGATCACCAAGACTTCGCTCAGTGGTTAGTTGATGAAGGTATTGATAGTTTATCTTTAAACCCAGACACTGTCGTGCAAACTTGGTTAACGATCGCTGAAAATCAGTAATCATTACTGAGCTAATAATGAAAGTCGAGAGGTGAAAACCTTTCGGCTTTTTTTATTAATTTAAATTATCTATTATTACAATAGTTAATAGCTATTATTGAGTTATTTCATACTAAATAACTTGATTGAATGATTATGCAATTCTTTTTGCGTACATAAACATAATTATTCCAAATCAATTACACGTATGATGAGTAATTAAATGTGCTTTAATTATAAAGCTCATGAAAGTAATAATAGTGCGGGTTATATATAACGCTAAAGGAGTATGTTTACTTATGTTTGGTACCAGAAGTTGATTCTTATCAATACTTATAAAACAGATGATTTAATTTTGATGTGAATAATTTTCATATTGAGGAACTAGATAAAAAAAAAGCCTATCATGGGCTGACAGGCAAAGACTACACACAGCAATTTGGTTAATAAAACCGTGCTTTAAGGGGGTAGCATGGCTTTTCATGTTTGTTTGATTCAATGGCTAGATAATAAAGTATTTATATTATACAAGCATTAAGAACACTCTCAATAATAAACTTACTTGTTGTTACTTAAGAGAATTATTCCAATAGAATTATGTTAACATAAATTAGGCTAAATACTAACATTAGAATGTTAAATATTGTTTCTAAATATTAATGAGAAATGAAATCATTAATGAAACAGACATGTATATCGACAACATGCCTGTTTCAATTAATTGCAACTATTTCTTAATCATGAACACATCTTCAAGAAATTTCTCTGTTTCAGCTAAGTTCTCATTAGGCATAGCTACCTCATTCATCCATGCTTTTAATAAACTATATGAAACAGCTAATACAACGGGACCGATAAATAGGCCTATCATCCCGAATGATAAGATACCCCCGATAACCCCAACTAAGATTAGTACCATCGGCAAATCGGCACCCATTTTAATCAACCAAGGACGAAGAACACCGTCCATTGTTGCCACAACCGCAGCCCAAATGGCGAGAATAATTCCCCAAGTGGTATCACCAGTCCAAAATAACCATATAACAGATGGCACCATAATCAACAGCGGCCCTATTTGAGCAACACAGCAGATAAACAGTAAAACAGTGAGGATTGCAGCATAACCAATGCCAGAAAGTGCAAGGCCAATCCCACCGACAATAGCTTGGATTAACGCTGTCACGACGACGCCCAATGCCACCGCTCTTATTGATTGAGCTGCTAATAAAACAGCTGCATCACCACGCATGCCTGCAAGGCGCACAGCAAAGTGACGTATGCCTAACATGACAGATTCACCCTTAAGGTAAAGTAAGCCGCTAAACAGTAACATTAAGATTAAATGAAACACAAAGCGCCCTGCGCTGATCGCTTGTGTGGCGAACCACCCCGCGGCTTGACCAAAGTAAGGTTGGATTTTTGCGAGTAGGGCGTTACCGCCACTTGCTACAAGGCTATGCCATGCGTAATAAATTTTTTCGCCTACCATCGGTATGGTATTTAGCCATTCTAGCTCTGGTAATGTCAGGCTTGAAGGGGACTTGGCTAAATCAATCAATGGAGTGCTATTATCAATAATACTTCCAATCAAAACCCCTAATGGGATAACAAACAACAGTAATATAAGAAGAACCATCACTAATGCAGCTAGCCAACGCTTACGCCATAAGCGCGCTTCTAGCCGTAATAATAGTGGCCATGTTGCAATAACCATCATCCCTGCCCATACAAAGCCAAGAATAAAGGGATTAAGTACCCAAAAACAGGCGGCTATCATTAAGATGATGGACAATAGGCCGAAAATAAGTTTGGGGAGATCCAAACGTTTTTGCGATTTTTCCATTAATGATTGATCCTTAATAAATGAAAATTCTGCTTATACGGCAAATTTTTAGGTGAAAATAACGAAATTATTTTTCACGATTAAAAAAAACAATATTGTGATATGGTTCATTATGACAATGTCATCAGCGGCTGTACCGTTTTTACTAGCTGTGAAGGTAATAAGTCATAAACCTGAGACGCTATTGTGCAACTTAAAGTAAAGATAGTACATAACGAGTAATGCGAACACTAAACAACAAGAGTCATCGTTAATAATGATCCCGCGTATATCAGAAGCTCCTCATCTTAGTCAATTAGTCATTGAGTTCTTGCATGAGCTACAAGAACAAGGTTTTACTGGTGATAACGGTACCAGCTACGCTGAACGGTTATCCATGGCGACAGACAACAGTATTTATCAACTATTGCCTCAAGCGGTTGTTTTCCCGCGTACTAGTGCAGATGTACAAATTATTACACGCGTAGCCGGGCAATCCAAATATCGTGAACTTAGCTTTACGCCAAGAGGTGGTGGTACAGGGACTAACGGGCAATCCTTAACAGAAGGGATTGTCGTGGATATGTCCCGCTATATGAATCGTATTTTAGAAATAAACCCCGAGCAAGGTTGGGTCAAAGTTGAAGCTGGCGTAATCAAAGATCAGTTAAACCAATTTTTAAAACCTTATGGTTATTTCTTCTCTCCTGAGCTATCGACCAGTAACCGTGCAACCTTGGGGGGAATGATCAACACCGATGCATCAGGGCAAGGTTCATTAGTCTACGGTAAAACATCCGACCACGTTTTAGGTGTTAAAGCCATGGTATTAGGGGGGGAGTGCATTGATACTCGTGCTATGCCTATCGAACTCGCCCAATCGATTGCGTCCGAGGATTCTATTGTCGGGCGTATTTATAAAACGGTACTAGAACGCTGCTTAGAACAGCGGCCATTAATTGAAGAAAAATTCCCAAAGTTAAATCGTTTTCTGACAGGCTACGACTTACGTCATGTTTTTAATGATGAATTAACTGAATTTGACCTTACCCGCATTTTGACGGGTTCAGAGGGGTCTTTAGCGTTTATTACTGAAGCCACCCTTGATATCACGCCATTGCCAAAAGTACGCAGGCTGGTTAACGTAAAATATGACTCTTTTGAGTCAGCACTGCGTAATGCCCCTTTTATGGTTGATGCTAAAGCATTATCTGTTGAAACCGTCGATTCTAAAGTGCTGAATCTAGCCCGTGAAGATATCGTTTGGCACTCTGTAAAAGCATTAATTACTGATATTCCTAATAAAGAAATGTTAGGTCTTAATATCGTTGAATTTAGTGGCGATGATGAAAGTGAAATTAACCAGCTGACAGACAGTTTGTGCCAACGACTTGATGAGTTAATAGCAAATAATCAAGCGGGTGTGATTGGCTATCAAACTTGTCATGACCTTGATGATATAACTCGCATTTATAATATGCGTAAAAAGGCAGTTGGCTTGTTAGGTAATAGTAAAGGTGCGGCAAAACCAATTCCATTTGTAGAAGATACTTGTGTACCACCAGAGCATCTAGCTGATTATATTGTTGAGTTCCGAGCGCTACTCGATGGCCATAATCTGAATTATGGCATGTTTGGGCATGTCGATGCGGGGGTATTACATGTTCGGCCAGCTCTAGATATGTGTGATCCACAACAAGAAATATTGATGAAACAAATTTCTGATGAAATTGTTGCATTAACAGCTAAATATGGTGGGTTGCTGTGGGGAGAGCATGGTAAAGGTTTTCGCGCACAATATAGCCCTGAGTTTTTTGGGGACGTACTGTATAGCGAATTACGTAACATCAAAGCGGCATTTGACCCAGACAACCGTTTGAACCCTGGGAAGATTTGCCCTCCAGCAGGGCTTGATGCTCCAATGAAACAGGTCGATGATATCAAACGAGGCACTTATGATAGGCAAATCCCTGTTCAGGTTCGCGAGCAATTTCGGGGAGCTATGGAGTGTAATGGGAATGGGCTATGTTTTAATTTTGATGTTAAAAGCCCTATGTGCCCGTCGATGAAAGTGAGTGGTCAGCGCATTCATTCACCTAAAGGTCGTGCAACACTTGTTCGAGAATGGTTAAGGCTATTAGCAGATCAAGGAGTGACTCCGGACTACCTCGAAAAGGGCATTAAGCAAGACTCACCTTCCTTACGTGGTTTAATTGAGAAAACGCGTAATACTTGGCGGGCAAAGCAAGGAGATTACGATTTTTCTCACGAAGTAAAAGCATCAATGGCCGGGTGCCTTGCTTGCAAAGCCTGCTCAACACAGTGCCCAATCAAAATTGATGTACCTTCATTTAGAGCGAAATTTTTAGCCTTATATCACGGTCGCTACTTACGCCCTGTGCGTGATCATATTGTTGCTAACGTAGAGAGCAGTGCACCATTATTCTCTAAGGTACCAGGTGTATTTAATTTCTTTTTACGTCAGCCAATAGTGCAAAAGCTTAGCCAACACACGATAGGTATGGTTGATTTACCCTTATTTTCTCAGCCTACATTGAAACAAGAGCTTTTGGGGCATACTGCGGTGTCAGTAACACTCGAGCAACTAGAAGGTATGGGGGCTGCTCAGCGCGAAAAATACGTGTTGGTAGTACAAGACCCTTTCACCAGCTATTACGATGCGAAAGTGGTCGCAGATTTTGTGCGATTAATTGAAAAATTGGGCTATAAACCTGTTTTATTACCATTTTCACCGAATGGTAAGGCGCAGCATATTAAGGGTTTTTTGGCAAAATTTGCGAAAACAGCACGTAGAACCGCAGACTTTTTAAATCGCGTAGCAAAATTAAAGTTACCCATGGTTGGCGTCGACCCTGCATTAGTTTTATGTTATCGCGATGAATACCATGAAATTTTAGGAAAAGAACAGTGCCAGTTTACTGTAATGTTGGCTCATGAATGGTTAGTGAGTTTACCTGCACCACAAAATGCCAAAGTAAATGTAGCTGAGCCTTGGTACTTTTTTGGGCATTGTACGGAATCAACGGCTTTACCAAATAGTGCGAGCCAATGGGCAAGCTTATTTGCACGTTTTGGCCACAAACTGAATAATGTCAGTGTGGGTTGCTGTGGAATGGCGGGAACTTACGGTCATGAAGTGGCAAACCTTGAAAATTCCAAAGGAATTTATAACTTATCTTGGAAAGGAGCGATGGCCTCTTTACCAAAAGAGCGTTGCTTAAGCCCCGGTTATTCTTGCCGTAGCCAAGTGAAGCGTATGGAAAATACAGTTATAAAACACCCGATTCAAGCACTGTTGGAGATAGTTTAATGATTTGGAAACGTCAATTTAATTTGCAACAATTAGCTGAAATGTCAAAAACGTGCATGTTAGGGCATATTGGTATTGAGATCACAGCATTTGGTGATGATTATTTAGAGGGAACAATGCCTGTTGATGAGCGAACTAAACAACCGTTTGGTTTACTTCATGGTGGCGCTTCCGTGGTGCTTGCTGAGTCTTTAGGGTCAATAGCGGGTTATTTATGTACGGAAGGTGAGCAAAGAGTGGTTGGCCTAGAAATTAATGCAAACCATGTCCGTGCAGCGCGTTCGGGGGTTGTTAAAGGCATTTGCAAACCTATTCACTTAGGGCGTCGCCAGCAAGTTTGGAATATTGAAATATTCAATGAACAAGGAAAACTGTGTTGTACTTCCCGTCTAACGACTGCGGTATTATTTGAATAATCACAGCTATGCTTAGGTGGCTTGTAGGCTTTGAGTAGCTAAAAGCCACCAATAACCTTCCTATTAGTAGTGTTTTTATCTGCTGTTTTATCCGTAAATTCGTTTTTTATCGCATTAATAAAGTTGTATAATAAATGCATCTTTATTAATTTGTGTCATTTAATTGTATTATTCAGTACAAAATCAAATAAAAAAATAGTTCTATTTTATTTTTATTATTTCAATAAGTTAAGTGAGAAGAAAGACATTATTGGTGATTTGATAAGCTCATAATGAACAAAAAAAGAACTAAAATAGCTATAACCTCTTAAAACAAATGGTTGAAGTAGAATAGCTAATCATTACCATAGGGTAGACAGAGTTAATCTCCTGATAACAGGCTGAAAAGCCATAAGAAATGTGGGGTCAATATGACTGACGGTGTAGAGACATTTTCATTTGATGAAAACAGTTGGCAGGGAGTTAGCCTGACACAAAGCGCTGCAAAACAAATCAAAAAATTGATGGTGCAAAACCCAAATACGAAAGGGCTTTCACTGGGCGTAAAACAGTCTGGCTGCGCAGGTTTCGGTTATGTATTTGAAATGATCGAAAACCCAACAGACCAACACCTGTTATTTGAACTCGATGGCGCACGTCTTTATGTGCCAAAAGAAGCAATGCCATTTATTGATGGTACAGTCGTTGATTTTGTCCAAGAAGGGCTGAATCAAATTTTCAAATTCAATAACCCGAAAGCACAACATGCCTGTGGGTGTGGTGAAAGCTTCGGCGTTTAACATGTGAAGTCAGATTATGTCACAGAGCAATGTAGAAGTTGGCGATGATGTTCAAAGCTGGCTTGATGACCAGCGTTATAAAGAAGGCTTCTTTACTGAAGTCGCAACGGATGAAATGGAAAAAGGGATCAACGAAGATGTGATCCGCGCCATTTCAGCAAAACGTAATGAACCAGAGTGGATGCTACAATTCCGCCTCGATGCTTTTAATCATTGGAAAGGCATGGAGGAGCCACATTGGCTTAAGGCGAATTATCCAAGCTTAGATTATCAAGATTATAGCTATTACTCTGCACCATCATGTGGTGCGTGTGATGATACGTGCGGTTCTCAATCAGGTGCAACTCAAGGTACTGGTGTTGCTGAAACCAATAGTTATTTAACGGCAGAAGTTGAAGAAGCGTTTAATCAACTAGGTGTTCCGGTTCGTGAAGGGAAAGCCGTCGCGGTTGATGCTATTTTTGACTCGGTTTCCGTTTCGACGACATATCGTGATGACCTTGCCAAACATGGCGTTATTTTTTGTTCGTTTAGTGAAGCGATCCAAGAATATCCAGAACTGGTACAAAAATACCTAGGTACTGTTGTATCAAGTCATGACAACTTTTTTGCGGCACTCAATGCTGCGGTTGCATCAGATGGTACGTTTGTTTATGTCCCGAAAGGGGTGCATTGTCCTATGGAGCTTTCAACCTATTTTAGGATTAATGCGGCGAAAACAGGCCAATTTGAACGTACTATCCTCATCGCTGATGAAGGGAGCTACGTGAGTTATATCGAAGGGTGTTCAGCGCCTGTCCGTGATAGCTACCAGCTCCATGCTGCTGTGGTTGAAGTGATTATTCACAAAGATGCAGAAGTGAAGTATTCAACGGTGCAAAATTGGTTTTCTGGTGGTGATAGCGAAACGGGTGGGATTTTAAACTTCGTGACTAAACGTGCATTATGCGAAGGTGAAAATTCTAAAATGTCATGGACACAGTCTGAGACCGGTTCTGCTATTACATGGAAATACCCAAGTGTTATTCTCAAAGGTGATAACTCAGTAGGTGAATTTTTCTCCGTTGCATTAACCAATGGTAATCAACAAGCTGATACTGGAACGAAAATGATCCATATTGGGAAAAATACGCGTTCTACAATTATTTCCAAGGGGATTTCAGCAGGTAAAAGTCAGAACAGTTATCGCGGATTAGTGAAAATTTTACCGAGTGCTCATAACGCGCGTAACTTTACCCAGTGTGACTCTATGTTAATAGGGACACAATGCGGAGCACATACTTTTCCCTATGTGGAAGTAAAAAATAATACGGCACAATTAGAACATGAAGCAACAACCTCACGTATAGGGGAAGACCAGCTGTTTTACTGTTTACAACGTGGCATTAGCGAAGATGATGCCATTTCAATGATTGTAAATGGTTTCTGTAAGGATGTGTTCTCGGAGCTTCCGTTGGAATTTGCCGTAGAAGCACAAAAATTGCTGGCGATCAGCTTAGAACACAGCGTTGGCTGATCCTAATATGAGTTTATTTGCGCTTAAGCGCTAAAGGCATGTGAATATGTTAAGTGTTAAAAACTTACACGTGAGTGTAGAAGGGAATGAGATTTTAAAAGGGTTATCTCTGGAAGTAAAACCAGGGGAAGTCCACGCCATCATGGGGCCGAATGGTTCTGGTAAAAGTACATTGTCAGCCACTCTCGCAGGCCGTGAAGAATATGAAGTTGATAGTGGTGAAGTGACATTTAAAGGTAAAGACCTGTTTGAGCTAGACCCTGAAGAGCGTGCAGGTGAGGGCGTCTTTTTAGCCTTTCAATATCCCGTTGAAATTCCTGGTGTAAGTAATCAGTTTTTCCTACAAACTGCGGTGAATGCGGTAAGAGAATATCGTCAGCAAGAAGCTTTAGATCGCTTTGATTTCCAAGACTTTATCGAAGATAAAATCAAACTATTGGAAATGCCCGAAGACTTACTGGCGCGTTCAGTGAATGTAGGCTTCTCTGGTGGTGAGAAAAAACGTAATGATATCTTGCAAATGGCAGCACTTGAGCCGCAACTGTGTATCTTAGATGAAACGGATTCAGGCTTGGATATCGATGCGTTGAAAATTGTGGCAAATGGGGTTAACTCTCTGCGTTCGCCTGATCGCTCATTCATAATTGTGACTCACTATCAGCGTATTTTGGATTATGTGAAGCCAGATTTTGTCCATGTGCTTTATCAAGGGAAAATCATCAAATCGGGTGATTTCAGTTTAGCGAAAAAACTTGAGGAGCAAGGTTATGGCTGGCTTATTGACCAACAGTGAGAAAGCAGAGAAACGTGCTCAAGTTGCTGCGCTCAATGAGCGCGCAATGTCACGTTTTGCGACATTATATGAACAGCGTCATGGGGCGAACTCACAACATGCTAAAACCCATTGGGAAATGGCAAAGCATGTCGGTTTACCTACATTTCGTCATGAAGACTGGCATTACACGCCATTAAATAGAGTATTAGAAACGGAGTATCGTTTTAGTGAAGCAGATGTTGCTGCAGCGGAATGCGAAGCCTTAGCTCTACACATTGATGCATACCGCATTGTGTTAGTTGATGGTCGTTATAGTTCTGCGTTAAGTTCTATCGATATGGGGCCATTCCAAGTCGCTTTACTCGATAACCAAGATTTGCTGCCATCTCCAGTTAATAGTGAAATTTTTTTACATTTAACGGAAAGTTTAGCGGTGCAACCGTTGGTAATTTCTTTATCGGCGAATAAAATTGCTGAAAAACCACTTTATTTATTGAATATCTCTAGTGGTAATCAGGGTACACAAGCAACAAATCTTAGCCAATATCGTTACCACTTAAGTTTAGAAGCCAATAGTAAAGCACAGGTAATTGAACATTTTGTAAGCTTAAATGGTCAAGCTCACATGACGGGAAGTCGTTTAACCGTTGAAGTGGGTGATAATGCTGATTTTAGCCATTTCAAATTGAATGTAGAAAATGAACAAGCCCAGCATTTTGCGCACAATGATATTATTGTTGGGCGCGATAGCAGAGTAAAAAGCAGTAGTTTTTTACTCGGTGCCTCATTAACCCGTAACCATACTAGCGCACGTCTTGATGGGGAAAATAGCGATTTCGAACTTAATAGTTTGCTATTGCCGAAGGGCAGTGAAATTGCAGATACTCGAACCTATCTTGAGCATAACAAAGGCTACTGTAACAGCCAGCAGTGGCATAAAGTCATTGCTATGGACAATAGCAAGGCCGTGTTTAATGGTATGATTAAAGTTGCGCCAAATGCGTTGAAAACAGACGGTCAAATGACTAACAATACATTATTGTTAGGGGAAAAAGCAGAAATTGATACTAAGCCACAACTTGAAATTTATGCTGATGATGTAAAATGCGGTCACGGTGCAACAGTTGGTCGAATCGATGATGAGCAATTATTTTATCTGCGTTCAAGGGGAATCGATGGCAAAGCAGCAAAACATATGATTATTATCGCATTTGCTGCTGAATTAACAGAATCTATTGAATCGGAAGAATTAAAACACGCTGTGATGGCAAACATCCGCCAGCGCTTAGCGGAGGTTTAATACCTATGCTGTTCAATGTAGCTTCAGTAAGGCAGGACTTTCCTGCCTTATCTCAACTAATCAATAATCATCCTTTGGTGTATTTAGATACTGCTGCTAGTGCACAGAAACCGCTGCAAGTTATTGAGAAAGAAAGTGAGTTCACGTTGCATCACTATGCTGCGGTACATCGTGGAATTCATACTCTCAGTGCTAATGCAACCACGATGATGGAAGAAGTGCGCCAAAAAGCGGCTAATTTTATCCATGCTGCATCAAATGAAGAAATTGTCTTTGTAAAAGGCACCACGGAAGGCATTAATCTTGTTGCAAATAGCTTTGGCCGCAAGTATTTCCATGAAGGGGATAATATAGTTATCACGGAAATGGAACATCATGCGAATATTGTTCCTTGGTATATGTTGGCTGAAGAAATCGGTTTCGAGATCCGTGTTATTCCGATTTCTGATGATGGAAGGTTGCAGCTAGATTCACTCAATGAATTTATTGATGCTCGCACTCGTTTATTGAGTTTTGCGCATATTTCCAATGTATTAGGAACGGTTAACCCTGTACAAGATATCATCAAGCAAGCAAGGGCTATTGCGGCTTCGAAAGGGAGTGAGATTGCCATTCTTGTTGATGGTGCGCAGGGTGCTATGCATCAGCAAGTTGATGTACAAGCCTTAGACTGTGATTTTTACGTTTTTTCCGGCCATAAATTATATGGGCCGACAGGGATTGGGGTACTTTACGGTAAAAAAGCGGTCCTTGATAATATGCCACCATGGGAAGGCGGTGGGGCGATGATCCGCCAAGTCAGCTTGACCAAAGGTATCACATTTGCTGATGCCCCATGGCGTTTTGAAGCAGGTACCCCGAATGTTAGTGCCATTATAGGTTTAGGGGCGGCATTTGATTATTTGAATGCACTAAATTTGGCGGATGTATTTGCTCATGAAGCTCAAGTGATGGCATACGCATCGGAAAAACTGCAAGAAATACCGTCAGTCACATTATATGGTAATGATAAACGGGAAGGGGTACTGGCATTTAATTTAGGGCAACACCATGCTTATGATGTCGGGTCTTTTCTTGATAGATATGGAATAGCGATACGTACAGGGCACCATTGTGCTTTACCATTAATGGAACACTATCATGTTCCTGCTATGTGCCGAGCTTCTGTGGGGATTTACACGACCAAAGAAGAAATCGATTCTTTATTCAGTGCGTTACAGCGAATTAAAAAATTGTTAGGCTAGCACATAAAACAGATTGTTTTGGTAAAGGAAATCAGTATGCCCGCATTACCCGATGAACATAAGTTATTACGTAACTTTTCCCGTTGTCAGGATTGGGAAGAACGCTATTTATATATGATTGAACTTGGTGGACGTTTACCTGACTTAACTGAAGCACAAAGAAGTGATAATAATTTGATTGCAGGTTGCCAAAGTCAGGTTTGGATTGACATGCAAAAGCAATCGGACGGGGCTATTATGTTTGCTGGTGACAGCGATGCAGCAATAGTTAAAGGGCTAGTGGCAATTGTCATTATTCTTTTTCAAGGCAAAACCGCGCAACAAATATTAGGGCTCGATGTTAAGTCTTTTTTTGAGCAATTAGCATTGGAGCAGCATTTAACCCCTTCACGTACACAAGGCTTAAATGCCATGATCCGCTCAATTTTAGCTCGTGCAGGTCAATTAGCATAATAATATCAGGGGAGTACAGTTTGCTCCCTTTCTCCTCGCCAATCTTTTTTCTTTTCTATGCTACTCTAAACTCATGTATTTAATTAAGTTATTATTATTAGACTAATTATTATGGATAAGCTCAGTGCTAATTATTAACTAAAATATTTATTTAGTATTAAAGATATGCAAGATAGTTGCTATTATGAGCAATAATCATTGCATTATTGTAAGAACACCATTTTCCTTGGAGTAGGTATGAAAAGAGTTTTGACGGCGGTAAGTTTGTTTGTCATGAGTGCTTTGTTGGCTCCGGCTCAGGCAAAAGAGTATCCATTACCTGACAGTAATACACGCCTAATCGGGGAAAACCTGACGTATGTTGTACCAAATGATGGGCGCCCGTTAGAAGCTATCGCCAGTGATTACCAAATAGGCTTATTGGGTATGTTAGAAGCAAACCCTGGGACAGACCCTTACCTTCCTGAAGCGGGCAAGGAACTGATCATCCCCGCACAAATGCTATTACCCGCTACACCAAGAACGGGGATTGTCATTAACCTCGCTGAGCTTCGTTTATATTATTACCCTGCGAATAGTGAAAATGTTATTGTTTACCCAATAGGTATTGGTCAATTGGGGCGTGACACGCCTGAAATGGTGACATCTGTCAGCCAATCAATTAAAGACCCTACATGGACACCAACAGCAAACATTCGTAAAAATTATGCCAAAGAGGGGATAACTTTGCCTGCGGTAGTTCCTGCGGGACCAGAAAATCCGATGGGGCTATATGCGTTACGGTTATCTTATGGTCGAGGTGAATATTTAATTCATGGTACTAATGCAGACTTTGGTATTGGCATGAGAGTTAGTTCGGGATGCATTCGCTTACGGCCTGATGATATTGAAGCATTATTCAAAACGGTACCAAAAGGAACACGGGTCCAAGTTATTGACCAACCGGTGAAATATTCTAAAGAAGCGGATGGAAGCTATTATATTGAAGTACATCAACCGTTATCTCGGACAAGCAGTGATGACCCACAAACGATGCCAATCAAATTGTCTGACGATTTCAAGCGTTTTTTAGAAAATGAAGGGGTTGACAAGGGCTTAGTAGAAAAAGAACTGGCAAGGCGTTCTGGTATGCCTGTGAGGGTCAATAATGATCAAGGTAATAGTATTCCTGATACTGAAAGCCAAATACAGCAAGGTTTAGTTCCTATTGAACCCTTTAGTATCTCACAACCTGAACCTATCTATGATGGTAAAGTTGGTGCATTGCTACCGGCTAAGTACCGCTCTTCTGCAATAACGCAATAATTTCAATAAAATAAGGGCCTATTTTCATAGGCCCTCATAAATGCTACTAGCTTCAAAGAAGCGTCTTTTCGACTAAATAACGACCAAATCGAACTTATTTTTTGTAAGTGCGAACTTGGTTGTCCAAGCGCTGGTTAGCGCGAGCTGCTTCTTCTTGAGCTGTCTGTACGTCAGAACGCAGAGACTGAACGTCGTTGCTCAGTTGATCAACTTTACCATTCAGAGTTTGTACGTCTGAAGAGAGTTTTTGCACTTCAGTGCTGTTAGAACAACCCGCTAGTAATGCTGAAGCTAATACGATAGAGCCCAGTACAATTTTAGTACGAATCATTATTTTACCCTCTAGATTGATTTATCTTGAAAATATAAAAAAGCAAGTCACCAAACAATAGAGCCAAGACTGTTATCTTAAAGCTTGCTATATCCCTTTAAAACAACCTAATGAAAATTAGGGTATGGCACTTACTTAGTCTTATGCTAGTACTAAATATAAAGTTTTGCTAGAAATACTTTAATATTAGTACTAGGAAAAAGAAGAAAAATTTAAATCAAGAACAATGATGGCGGTTATTTGACCAATTTAAGGGCTTTTTTTGATTTTACACTAATAATGATAAGAGAATATTTACTTGGGGGTACAAAATAAGTAAATAGTTACTTCAGGACAGCACAAAATGTTAACTTTAAATAAGAAGGCCGATGGTTAAATTAATTACCATCGGCCTTTTTGCATACAACTTATGAGAGTTTATTTAGAGCACATGAACAGATGAAGTATTGGTCGTACCGCTTTGTACTAATGCGCCGGATACCATAACAACAGCATCACCTGAAACCGCTAAACCACTTTCTAACGCTGCACGTTTACCTTCACGATAGAAGTCGTCAGTAGAAGTAAACCCACCAACAATCATCGGGATCACGCCTTTGACTAATAATAACTGACGAGCAGTTTCTTCGTTAGTTGTTAATGCAAGAATAGGTGCGGTTGGGAAATATTTACGAACCGATTTTGCTGATTTACCGCCGTATGTTGCAACAACAATTAGAGGTACATCTAATTTTTCAGACATTTCTACTGCGCCACGGCATACCGCTTCAGTAACACGTAAACGCTGGCTTGGTTTTTGGTTATCGATGCGAGTTTGCATCACACTATCAGTGCGCTCACAAATCGTTGCCATAATAGTGACAGCTTCTACAGGATATTTACCTTTTGCACTTTCACCTGATAGCATCACTGCATCGGTACCATCTAAAATCGCGTTTGCAACATCCCCTGCTTCTGCACGAGTCGGGCGCGGGTTTTTGATCATTGAGTCTAACATTTGGGTCGCAGTAATAACCACTTTACGTGCTGCAACACATTTCTCAATCATCATTTTTTGCGCGAAAATAACTTCTTCAACAGGGATCTCTACCCCTAAATCACCACGTGCAACCATGATGCCATCAGATGCTTCTAAAATTTCATCAAAATTATTTAGACCTTCTTGATTTTCAATTTTAGAGATAATTTGAATGTTTTCGCCGCCGTGTTTTTTCAGGTGAGCACGAATTTCTTCTACATCAGAACGTTTACGGATAAAAGAGGCAGCTACAAAATCCACACCTTGTTGGCAACCAAAAACTAAGTCTTCTTTATCTTTTTCGGCTAATGCGGGTAAGCCAATTGAAACGCCGGGTAGATTAACCCCTTTTTTCTCACCGAGGTCACCGTTATTTAAGACTTCGCAAATAACTTCAGTAGCAGTGATGCTAGTGACTTTCATGCCAATTAAGCCATCATCGACTAATACAGTATTGCCTACTTCTAAATCAGAAGTTAACCCTGCATAAGTGACAGCAACTTTATCTTTATTGCCGATAACGGAAGTATCTGTCGTAAAAGTAAAGGTTTGACCGGCAACAAGAGAGACGTCGTTACCACCTTCTAATTTCATGGTACGAATTTCAGGACCTTTTGTGTCTAGCAGGATAGCTGCTTGTTTACCAGTTTTTGCGCACACAGAGCGAAGATTGTTGATACGTTGACCATGTTCTTCATAGTCACCGTGAGAGAAGTTGAGGCGCATAACGTTCATGCCAGCATCAAGGAGTTGGGTCAGTTTTTCTTCTGATTCGGTTTTTGGACCGATAGTACAAACAATTTTGGTTTTTTTCATGGCAGTCTATCTAAGGTTATAAAGGAAATCGGTATTGTCGCCGATGCTTAGTGCGCATGATAAAATGTGTTGCGCAACTCATTTATAAGAATAGGCGACAGTCTGGTGGTTAATTCATTTTACGCTAAAATTTATCTCATTTTGATTCTTATTATAGTGTAGATGACAAATTCAATTAAAGCTAACACACTGATTTATTGCTGTTGAAACCTTTCAGCCAGCATGAGTATTATAGACAACAAAAAACTGTGAGACAAATCAAATTTTCTTAAATTGAAAGAAGTCGCCACTCAGATCAAATACTCAGTAAATAGTTTGCGATTTATTTTGTTGCGCAACAAAGTAAGGGAAGATCGACAGACAATCAAGGAAAATATTAGAATCAATAGGAGGAGGTTAGCAAAATGGTGCGTCCGAGTAGACTCGAACTACCGACCCCCACCATGTCAAGGTGGTGCTCTAACCAACTGAGCTACGGACGCACTGAAAGAGTATGCTTTGAGTTAACTTGAAATGGTGCGTCCGAGTAGACTCGAACTACCGACCCCCACCATGTCAAGGTGGTGCTCTAACCAACTGAGCTACGGACGCATTGAAAATTAACAAGCTTTGATCACTAGAAATGGTGCGTCCGAGTAGACTCGAACTACCGACCCCCACCATGTCAAGGTGGTGCTCTAACCAACTGAGCTACGGACGCATTAAAAAATTATCTAGCTGACAACGGGAACGAATATTAACGTTATGATGCGCATCTGGCAAGGGGAAAATGTATTTTTGCGATAGTTTGCTCGTATTTAAAACTATCTGATGCGAAATACATCTTCCCGTACAGTTAAAAGCTTAAAAAACCGTCAATTAGCGAGTCGAACGAACTAAAATAAACTCTTCAGATTGTTTATGAAGCCACATAATCCGTGTTGCCATACCAATGGCTGCTGCGCTTAAGCCAATTATAAAACCAATCCAAAACCCTTTAGGCCCCATGGCTGGAGCAACAATATCGGTTAAGGCTAAGATATAGCCTGCAGGTAATCCTAGTAGCCAGTAAGCAGTAAAAGTAATAAAGAAAATAGAACGTGTATCTTTATAACCCCGTAGGATACCAGCACCAATAACTTGTACGGAATCTGATAATTGATAAATTGCGGCATATAGCATCAAACTAGACGCTAAAGCCACAACTTCCGGGTTTTTGTTATACATCATCGCAATTGGCTCACGGAATACGATAGTTAAAATAGCAGTAATACAAGCCACCATTAAGCCAACCGCTAAGCTAGTGTAAGATGAAACTTTAGCGGCCTCGGTAGATTTTTGCCCTAAATTATAACCAACCCGGATTGTTGCAGCGATCCCTAATGATAATGGGAACATAAACATCACTGAGCTAAAATTAAGAGTAACTTGGTGACCGGCAACGGCTATGACACCTAACGGTGCAACTAATAGTGCAACAACAGCAAATAATGTGACTTCAAAGAACAGAGCTAAACCAATAGGAGTACCCAATACAATGATGCGCTTTAAAATTAATGGATTTGGCGATGTAAAAACTAGAGTAGGGCGAATATCACGCTGAGAATGCGCTCGTTTCACATACCATCTCATCATTATGCACATAGCCCAATACACTGTAGCTGTCGCAACACCACAACCGACACCACCTAGTGCAGGTGCTCCAAAGTGCCCATAAATAAAGATATAATTGATAGGAATATTCACCATCAAACCAAGAAAACCAATAACCATCCCCGGTTTCGTTTTCGATAAACCTTCACATTGGCTACGATAGACTTGATAAAATAGGTATCCTGGCGCTCCCCACATGATTGCATGTAAGAATCGCACTGATTTATCGGCTAATTCAGCATCAATGTGCGGCATGTTATGAATGATTAACTGGCTATTATAGAGCAAACACATAATGCCCAACGCTAAGAACAATGCAAGCCATAGACCTTGCTGAACCTGATCGCCAATTAAATTTCGGCGACCTGACCCATTCATTTGAGCGACAATAGGCGTCAATGCCATCAATAGCCCTTGCCCAAAAAGAATAGCGGGCAGCCAGATTGAAACCCCAACTGCAACTGCGGACATCTCTATTTCACTAACGCTTCCAGCCATAATAGTATCCACAAACCCCATTGCAGTTTGTGAAAATTGAGCTAAAACAATAGGAATACCGAGTGCCAGCAAGCTACGCGCTTCTGTAAAATATTTCTGCACGCATACACCTTCATAATAAAACGAGTAATAGGAAAAAAACTAGAAAAATAAATGATTTACTTAAAGTATAAGCTTTAATAAAAACCGCTCATTCTATCCCTTTTCTAGAGAGAATCCAATAATGATATAATTGAATGTAATAAAAAAGCATTTTTAAACCTAGGTGCTGGTTATATCGCTAGTTTGCCAGTGAATTGGTCTGTCGCTTATCACTCAAATAAGATAGATCTCTAAGAATTCTTATGTAAACTGAAGTCATTAATTCACTACACTGAGATTTATTATGTTTACAGGCATTGTCCAAGCTACAGCTCCTATTATAGAAATCACTGAAAGAGCTAATTTTCGTACTCATGTAATGAAATTTACCCCTGAATTATTAGTCGGCTTAGAAACAGGGGCATCTGTTGCACATAACGGCTGTTGCCTTACAGTGACAAAAATTGATGGTGAAAAGGTTAGCTTTGATCTCATTAAAGAAACATTACGTTTAACCAACCTTGGCGCACTAAAAGAAGGGGATGTGGTTAATATTGAACGTGCTGCTAAATACGGTGATGAAATTGGGGGGCATGTTGTTTCTGGTCATATTATGACAACTGCAGAAATCAGTAAAATTTTCACCTCAGAAGATAACCATCAAATTTGGTTGGCGATTCACGATAAATCATTGATGAAATATATTTTACATAAAGGGTTTGTTGCCATAGATGGTATCAGCTTAACTGTAGGTGATGTCATCAATAATCGTTTTTGTGTGCATTTGATCCCAGAGACTTTGGAGCGAACTACATTAGGTCAAAAACGTTTAGGGGACAAAGTGAATATTGAAATCGATCCTCAGACTCAGGCAATCGTTGATACGGTTGAACGTGTTTTGAACCAAAAAGAACAAGAAAAGTTTTTACAACAAACTAATGAAACAATAGAAGCTAATGAGCCTTAGTAAATATTACCTTTAAGGGGTCTTAAGCTGTTAGTTAGGTTTGATTACTTTATCTAATTAGGCTATAGCAGCGGTTTATGGTGCTATAGCCAAGGTCAATTACGAAGGGGGAATTAATTTATCGGGCGTGTTTAATAATCTAATTCTACAATTCTGCTAATTACAATAAGTTAAAATTAATAAAAGAGGGTGAAATTTTTATTAATGGCTAACCTTAAACGTCAACTAGTTATTTTTCACTGAAGTTGACTGAAAAACTAGCGTTATCACGCTCAATTGCATCGACTAGACGTTTGAAATGTGGACTATTTTTATGCATCTCTAGCGCTTGAGTATTTTCCCACTCTTCGAAAACAATGTAACCATTTTCTTTAGCCATAAGATCATATTGAATGCATCCTTTCTCTCGGCGACTTAATTTTGCTAAGTCACGAACGATTTCTCGCGTCAAATACCCATCTGATTTTTCCGTCGTAATTTGGGCATACACAACAATACTCATTCCTTTCTCCTTATGTATTAAGAACTATCTTAATGGGTACTTAGTTTTTGTATTGTAAAAAAGCGAATACTCTGATTTTAAAAATGCCGACGGGGTCATAGTAAAGTATCTTTTAAAATCGCGATAAAAGTGGGACTGATCATAATAGCCTGTTTCAAACCATCGGTATGTATCTTGTTCTACTACCATACTCTTCAAAACATGCTCTAAGCGGCAATTGATCTGATAACGTTTTGGGGTAATGCCATACTCTTTTAAAAACTCTTTTTGAATAACCCGTACATGTAATCCTGTTTCTTCAGCAAGTTCTGTTATTTTTTTTGTAGGGTTGCGATACAGCAATTCTAAAATGTCATCGATAAAATGAGGCTTTTTATTGGCTTTAGTTCGATTGAAGCAATCTAAAAGTTCTTTAAATGATGAGTTGGCTAAGGACTCAAACCAGCGATCTTGCCATATTTCACTCAGAGCCATAGGCCTATCAGTGTAATTAAACGTACTAAGGGGAAGTAAAAAGCGCAGTGCATCATGGCGTATACGCAACACCATTACTTTTGAATGGTTAGGATTAGCCGTGAATGTATTGACTCTAGGAATAATTAATTGGAAAGAGTCTGTTGTTGAATGTTTTTCTGTTGACATGCAAAAAGAATCTGATGAAACCCAAATTTCAGCCCCAGTTCCTGGAAAAATTTTAATTGTTCCTGAAAATTCTTTAATGATCAAAATTGAACTAACAAAGGACTTTAATTCATCTGGTGGATAATACTGTTTCAACATCATTCTTGAGCACTCATTATTTGATATGGCAATGATAACGCTTTCTAACAAGAAAATTAACTATAGAAAATCTATATCTTAGTAGATAAAAAAATAAAATCCCTCTATTTTAGTGAAATACGCTTTAAATAGTAGAAATATATGAAGTAGATACAGTTTTTAGTCTTTGAGTGTCTAAATAACAGATAAGATTATTTGTCATGAATAACTGAATATTCACGGTGAGAAGTTGGGAGTATTTTTATTGGTTAATAAACGAAAACCATGCCGCTAAGCTTGCGGCATGGTTTAAAGTGAATCATATGTTGTTATCAATCGGCTTGGCAATCGGCATGTTTTAGCGCTTTTTCACTGTTGCTGGAACAACGTTGCATAAAATAACCAATCGTCATTGGAATGATGGTTGCAGCCATTACCCCCGTTGTTGCCAGAAGTGGGTCGAAAGTAAGAGCAGAAACGAGCAAGCTGGCTAAAAAACATAACCCTAATTGCAAGGCATTTTGTAATGCCGCCGCTTTACCACTTGCACTCGGGAATGCATTTAATGCTTTCGAAACAGCGATTGGATAGGAAGCCCCATTCATCGCCGCCATAAAGCAAAATGGGATCAAAATCATAGTTAGTGACGGAGTACTGTAGATAGCTATAATGAATAAGATTGCCATGCTTACTGCATAACCCGTCAATAATAGAGGGAATAAAGTTTCAGCGCGAACTTTTGCTAATACAATACGACAGCCATAGCCACCAACAATGAAAGCTAAGGTTTGAGGGATATAACTTAAGCCTATATCTGCTGGGTTAAACCCCATATTCCGCAAAATAAATGGCGAGCCCGTTAACCAAGCGAAAAAGCCAGCACTACAAGAGGCATAAACAAGTACATTACCACTAAAAATAGGTGAACTTAACAAGTTAGCAAAAGAGACTTTAGTTTTGGGTTGTTTTTCATCCGTGATGTTTTTGACAGAAACATTCTTCAAAAATAACGTTGGTAATAAAAGTAATATACCTACGGCCATGAGGATCAGAAAAATGGCTTCCCAAGTTTGGTGTTCTAAAACCCAAGCACCTAATAAAGGCGCCAAAGCAGGGGATAAAGCGACTAATGGCATAATAGAGGCAAAAACTTTTTGCGTGCTTGCTTCATCATAGCGGTCAATAACGAGAGCTTGCCATAAAACGGCCGCAGAACAGACACCGACAGCTTGTAGAAAACGCAAAGTTAAGAGTTGTGTCGCAGTTTCAACCCAAAAAATAGCTAGGCTGCTTAAAATGAAAATAGCCAACCCAACGATAAGCACAGGTTTACGACCAAGTTTGTCTGATAATGGTCCCCATAGAAGCTGAGCAAAAGCAAAACCAGCTAAAAATATACTGAGAGAAGCGCTGATAGCCCCTTCTGTGGTATGCAGTGAGTTTTGCATTGCCCCAAAAGCAGGTAGATACATATCAATCGCTAAAAACCCCAGCATGCTTAACCCTGCAAGGTAAATCATAAACCCAGGGGAATTTTTTTTCACAGTATTCGTCATAATTATTACTTATTTGATATTTAAAAAAATGTTAACAGTAGTTCTATTGTATAGGCTATTTTTTTATGTTGTGAAACGGTAATATTTGGATCTTGCTATCAAAATTTTTGAAAGGAGATGTTATGTGGTCAGCTCATGCGCTCGAAGTCATTGATGCAGTGGCTCGTACGGGAAGTTTTAGTGGTGCTGCCGATGAGTTGCACCGTGTTCCATCTGCGATTAGCTATACGGTAAAACAAATTGAGGAATGGCTTGCTGTCCCTTTATTTGAACGTCGCCATCGTGATGTAGTTCTTACCGAGGCGGGGGCAATATTTATTAAACAAAGTCGTTCTGTTATCAAAAAAATGACAGATACCAGACATCAATGCCAACAAGTCGCAAATGGTTGGCGTGGTCAATTTAGTATCGCAGTTGACTGCATTGTCAAACCGCAGCGCACAGAACAACTCATTCTAGATTTCTATCGTCATTTTCCTGATATTGAACTGTATATTCACCCTGAAGTGTTTAATGGTGTTTGGGATGCTTTAGCTGATGGTCGTGTTGATGTGGCGATTGGCGCAACACGTGCTTCCCCCATTGGTGAAAGATACAGTTTTCGTGATATGGGTTTCATGTCTTGGATGTGTGTTGCGAGCCCTGAGCACCCATTAGCCAAAATAGAAGGTAAGTTGGTGGATGAACAAATGCGTGAATACCCCAGTTTATGCTTAGAAGATACCTCCCGTAATTTACCCAAAAGAGACACATGGGCCCTTGATAACCAGCGGCGTCTTGTTGTGCCTTATTGGGAAAATGGTTTGGCATGTTTAGTCAATGGGCTATGTGTGGGCATGGTGCCCGAACACCGCGCAACCCCTTTATGCGAGGAAGGGAAGTTAGTGGAATTGGCATTAGTACAACCATTTCCACCAAGCCCTTGCTGCCTAACTTGGGTTGAAAAAAACACATCTCCAGCGTTAAGTTGGTTATTAGATTACCTCGGTGATACTGAAACACTTAACGCGGAATGGCTTTCAACTTAGGTTGCTAAGTTATCGGCGGTAATCAATAAATGGCCCATCAGCAACAGAGCGGCGTTCAACCAGCCGTGGATGTACCTCGATAGTTTGCGCATCTTCGCGCTTATTCACAATTCTATCGAGTAACATTGTAAAGGCCATTTGCCCTAAACGCTCTTTTGGCTGGTGGATAGTCGTTAGAGCAGGGGTAAAATAGCGCGCATTACGCACATTATCATAGCCAATCACTGAAATATCTTGCGGTACACGCAGGCCCATCTCATCTGCGGCGCAAATCGCTCCCATTGCCATAATATCACCACCACAGAAGACCGCGGTAGGGCGCTGTTTATGGCTAAGGATTTGCATCATTGCTTTGTAGCCTGATTCAGGCTCAAAATCCCCTTGGACGATCCACTCATCTTTTAACGTAATTTTGGCCTCTTCCATCGCTTTTTGGAAACCAGTTAAACGACCAATGCCTGTATTTCTTTCGAGTGAACCAGGAATGACACCGATATCACGGTGGCCACGGTCAATCAAATAACGCCCTGCAAGGTAGCCGCCATGGAATGAGTTGTCGATAATACTGTCAGTAAAATCACCTCGTGACGTACCCCAATCCATAACGACCATTGGAATATTACGATAATCTTCTAACATACTGATTAAAGTATCTGGGTATTCAGAGCACATAACGAGTAAACCATCTACGCGTTTTTGCGCAAGCATTTGTAGATAGGCTTTTTGTTTACCCAAATTATTATGGGAATTACAGAGGATTAGTGTATAGCCTTTTTCATAGCAGCTATTTTCAACTGATTCTATTACCTCAGCAAAATAGGGTGCTTCACTGGAGGTTGCCAGCAAACCAATCGACTTAGTGTGATTAACTTTTAGACTACGGGCAACCGCACTTGGTGAATAATTGAGCTCTTTAATTGCAGCCCAGACCGCAGCCTTAGTATCATCAGCCACAAAGCGCGTTTTATTAATAACATGGGATACGGTTGTGGTAGATACGCCAGCGCGTTTCGCCACATCTTTAATCGTTGCCATGGGGGAAAAAAACTCCTGACCAACAATAGGTCTCTATAAGCATTCTTGTTAAAAAATTACCAGCATATTGATGCATTGATCCTTTGCTGGCAATAATTTAGCGATTTGTTGTCGATTTTGTCTGATCTAGCGCAAAAACGAAAGAAATAATTGATGTTATAACATGTGATATAGGCACGAGTTTTGTTTTTTTGGATATATATACTTAATAACCTTTGTGTTAATATGGTTATTCGCTAATTCAATTACGTTTAGATGAGAGGAACTCATGGATACAGATGTTAAATATGGATTACTGGCTGCGTTGGGTTCATTAGCAATGATTATTTTTATTGCTGCACATATTTTTTGATTTTATTTTTACTCATAGCAATGTGCGTAAAAAATAAGGGCGAGATATCTCGCCCTTAGCTATTTAGAAATCAACAGATATCACTACGCTAAATTTTCTTCAACAAACTTCCAATTGACTAGCGCCCAGAAGTTTTCTAAGTATTTAGGACGCGCGTTACGATAATCGATATAGTAAGCATGCTCCCAAATATCAACTGTTAATACAGGCTTATCTTCACCAGAAATTGGCGTTGCAGCATTAGATGTATTAACGATAGCTAAGCTACCATCGGTTTTTTTCACTAGCCATGTCCAACCTGCGCCAAAGTTTTTGGTCGCAGCGTCAGTAAATTGCGCTTTAAACTCAGCGAAAGAACCGAATGCTTTATTAATCGCATCAGCAACTTTGCCTGTTGGTTCTCCACCTGCATTTGGCGCTAAACAATGCCAATAGAATGTGTGGTTCCAAACTTGAGCAGCATTGTTAAAAACCCCAGCGTCAGAAGTTTTGATGATCTCTTCTAGAGATTTACCTTCGAAGTCAGTGCCTTTGATGAGGTTGTTTAAGTTAACAACATAAGTGTTGTGGTGCTTGCCATAGTGATATTCTAAGGTTTCAGCAGAGATATATGGTTCTAAAGCATCTTTAGCATACGGTAGAGCGGGTAGTTCAAAAGACATTGCGTACTCCTTGATTGCTTTTGTATAAAATACTTCGGGTGTTTGCTCTTAAAATGAGCTAATTAAAAGATGGCAATTTGTTATCAACATTTCGCTCATTGGCGAGATGGTATTTAATATATTAATGATAACACGATAAACCTTACAAAGGGTAATGGTAATCATGTTACTTATATGTTAGCAAAAAACAAAATCATTAACTATTTATATTGTATGGGTATTTGTGAGGAAGAACGCCAGTTTTTTGAATTTAAACAATAGCGAGTTATTTGTTTGACTTAGGTGAGCAGAAGATAGAAAAGGTGCCTTTTTGGTTTTTTGGATGTTATAGTAATGCCCCTGTAAAACTGGCATATTGTATGAAACAATTAAGTTTCACATTATAATGGTCAATGCATTCTATTAAGTCGCAGTAAATCATGCTTGTCGGCTGACTGCAAAACCAGCATCTTTGTTCTAAGGAAGTAAAAATGACGACAATTGAAAGAATCGAGCGCCAAATCAAAGAAAACCCAATTTTATTATACATGAAAGGCTCTCCAAAACTTCCGAGCTGTGGTTTTTCTGCTCAAGCAGTCCAAGCTCTGTCTTCTTGTGGTGAACGCTTTGCTTATGTTGATATCCTACAAAATCCAGATATTCGTGCAGAACTGCCAAAATATGCAAATTGGCCAACTTTTCCTCAACTGTGGGTTGATGGGGAGCTGGTTGGGGGCTGTGATATTATCATGGAAATGTTCCAGCGCGGTGAACTTCAATCATTGATTAAAGAAACTGCGGATAAATATCGCCCAACAGACGAAACTAGCGCAGAATAATATTGCGATAGATAACAAAAAACCGTATTTAGCTAACGTAGTGGTATTTTAGCAAATACGGTTTTTTTATATGTAATTCAATTACTCTTCGTTCTCAACGATAGGCCAGCCACCAAGCTTTTTCCATTTGTTGACAATCTCACAAAACAATAGGGCAGTACGGTTAGTATCATACAGAGCACCGTGGGCTTGTTTCCCATCAAATGGAATACCCGCAGCGACACATGCTTTTGCTAAAATAGTTTGGCCGTACACTAAACCACTTAATGCTGCAGTATCGAAGGTTGCAAATGGGTGGAATGGGTTACGTTTTAAACTCGCGCGTTCTGCGGCATTCATAACAAAGCTGTGATCAAAATTTGCATTATGAGCAACAATAATTGCGCGGTTACAATCCGTGTTCTTCATTCCTTTGCGGATCACTTTAAATATTGCGTGTAATGCTTCGTATTCACTTACGGCCCCACGTAATGGATTAGTAGGGTCAATGCCAGTAAAGGCGAGCGCAGATGGCTCAAGGTTTGCACCCTCAAATGGCTCTATATGAAAATGCAATGTTTCATCCATAGACAGCCAGCCGTCTTTATCCATTTTTAAGGTAATCGCGGCGATTTCTAACAGCCCGTCAGTTTTGGCATTAAACCCACCGGTTTCAACATCAATAACAACAGGGTAATAACCCCTGAAACGGTTAACCAGGGCATTAGGATTATTTTTTTCAGACATTAGGACTTTCGATTATAAGTTTCTGATTGGCTCGTATTATGCCAAAACCAGTAAAAATTTGTAGGTAAACATAGAAGAAAATTAAGGCAGCCAATTGGCAGCCTTAATTTTGTAATTGAAAGGTCAATTAGTGACCTAAGCCTTTACTTGCACTTTTGTTTTCAATTAATTCAATTTTATAGCCATCAGGGTCTTCAACAAATGCGATAACAGTTGTTCCCCCTTTTACAGGGCCGGCTTCACGAGTAACATTACCACCTGCATTGCGGATATCATCACAAGTTTTTGCAACGTCATCGACACCTAGTGCAATATGACCATAAGCATTCCCCATATCGTATTGATCAACACCCCAATTATAGGTTAGCTCAATGACTGCGCCTTCGCTTTCATCACTATAACCAACAAAAGCAAGAGAATATTTATACTCAGTATTTTCACTGGTTCTTAACAGGCGCATGCCCAGTACTTTGGTGTAAAAATCGATTGAACGCTGCATATCTGTAACACGCAACATAGTATGAAGTAAGCGCATATTATAAACCTCTTAAAATTTCCAGAAAAAACCTGAATCGTTGTATTTATTAATATAACGTGTCTATATTGATAAATACAATGGTTGTAGTATATTTTTTAATCGAACGGCAGTGATGCTTATTTTTATAGTATATCATACATTTATTGTGTTTTTTCTTTTAAGGGGATACCTATATGGCTGAGCAACTCGAGTTCTTTGATATTCCAAGCCCTTGCCGTGGTATTTGCCAAGTAAATGAACAAGGTTACTGCCGAGGTTGTTATCGTACACGAGATGAGCGTTTTAACTGGTTAAAATTTTCTGATCCTGAAAAACGAAATATTATTCGATTATGCCGTCAACGGTACTTAAGGTCACTGAGTAAACAGGCGACTGCAAAAGATTTACCCGATCCCCAACAACAGCTTTTTTAAAGTGTAATACAAATGAATCTATTTTTATAATTCAATCAATTGTTTTGTTAATTAAAGTAACTAGTTCTTTTTTAATTATTTTATTTTAATTAATTTCGTTGTTTATCTTTCAATAAAATTTTATTTATTCAAAATAGCTATAGATTCTATAAAAACAACCATAAATAACATATTTTTAAGATTAACTATATACTTTTGTTTTTAAACCATTTATTTGGTATTGCTTTTTTTATTGTTAGTTGTAATTACTATAAGGGTTAAAATAGATAGATCCGAAAGGAGAGTAAGGCTATTCTTATTAATAAGATAATTGATAGGTTGCTTTATTAAGCCTACTAATTTGAAAAGGCATGAGTCGCAAGGTATTAGTTAGAGGTACATCGTCTCATGAAGAGTTTGTCATCACTATAAATAGGTATTTGTTATCCTATGCATCAATAAAAAGTTGTAAATATAAAAGGAAATTAATATATAATTTAAAAAATAATATGAGTCTGGTATATTTTTTAGACATTATAATTATATAAAGGAGGGTAAATTGGAATCACAAATTGGAACAGAATTATCACGTGTAGTCCGTATGTGGAGAGCATTAATCGATCATCGTTTAAAACCCCTTAAACTTACGCAAACACATTGGGTTACATTACATAATATTAGCCAGTTACCACCGGAACAATCGCAAATACAACTGGCAAAGGCAATAGGAATAGAACAACCATCACTAGTGAGAACCCTTGACCAATTAGAGGAAAAAAAACTCATTTCTAGGCATATATGTGCAAATGATAGGAGAGCTAAAAGAATAAAATTGACAGAAGAGTCTGAACCATTTATTAAGACAGTAGACCAAGTAATTAATAATACACGGCTAGAAATATTGAATAATATTAGTGAAGAAGAGCTTGAGCAACTGTCTCAGTTACTTCTTAAACTTGAAAGAAACATTATACAGTTACAGAATGACTCTTGAATTTGGTATAATTTAGCATGTGAATAAATATAACACCAACTATTATTATGGTGATTATTATAAAGACAATGATTATTCAAATTGATTTTAAATAAAATGATCTTTATAGATGGTAAATTATTTCTGTGAAATATATATTGTATTGCAGTTATTTTTGTAGTGTATGGTTTGAGTTAAAATAATTTCTTTAACATTATTCTGCAATCATTAGTTAGTGATGATACACGGCTTGTAGAATACTCAGCAATAAAACCTTCACTAAAAAATGATAACTTAAATAACTATTTCACATTGAATAATGAAATATCTATATGTATAACTAGAGGGATGACTAACTAGAATACTACACATGATATTAAAGATAAAAATATAGGAAAATAATTAATTAATAGAGGTTATTAATAACTAAATATTAGTTAATTAACACTAAGTATGTTCACCGACCATGAGCCGGTGAACATATTTTAATTTAGAATAGTAAAGTTAGCGAGGAGATACAGTGACTGTATTGCCGCTATTTGCAATCATAACGCGTTGACCGTTACGGAAAGTGCTTGGGTCTTGTTTTTGAACAACCACGATATTTTTGCCGCTATCTAAGCGAATTTCTAACTGAACCCCTTGGCTTTTATTCAATGCGCCTTGTGCTTGCTGACCTGCTAAGCCACCTGCTATTGCGCCTGCTGCAGTTGCTAGTGTATTACCAGTACCACCACCAATAGTGTTACCTAATAAACCACCGAGCACAGCACCACCAATTGCGCCAATAACGTTACCATCTTCACCAGCTTGAATTGTCACAGGGCGGGCATTCAAAACGGTACCATAGGTTACAGTCTGTACCTGTTTCGCATCCTTGGCTGAAATAGTATCACCAGAAAGCGTACTGGTATTGACACAGCCTGATAACGCTGCAACTGCAACAACACCTACAAAAACTTTCTTAAGCATAATAACTCCTATGAGATTTGCTGTCTGTGGCACTAACATAGCATCGTATATTTGTTTTCACCATAAACACAACAATTATCAAAATAATGGTATTAAAAAGCGAAGGTTAGATTACTTATTTTGGTTTAAATAGAGTGTAAACACTAGGTAAAATATCTCAAATTCAGGATTATTTCACTGACAAAGGCACTGTTTGTTAAAGGGATGTCAAGTTATGAGTATGATTTCGCATCTATAGCTAAATAGGACGCCTTATCATCTTAGTCAAGACCCTGTAACTAGTGCTTGGTTTATAATTTTATTATGAACCATTGTAAACAAAAAGAGAAATCGTGATATTAAAAAGTGCCTTTTTTATTTAGTTTGTCTAGTTATTTTTAACTTAAAGGTGATTATTTATTATTCCTGCGAAGCTGCCCGAGAAATTGCATCGAATTGTTGACAAAAATCTTCATCAAAGCACAATCTTTTATAGTGATATTTAGTCAAGTTAATGTGCACACTGAAGGAACAAGCATAATGATTAAGTCCGGTCGTTACATAGGTGTCATGTCGGGAACGAGTTTAGACGGTGTTGATGTGGTGCTTGCAGCAATCAGTGATAAGTTTGTTGCTGAACAATCTAGTTTGAGTGTCACATTCCCAATTGAATTAAAGAAAAAAATTTTAAATATTTGCCAAGGGCAAACAACAACATTGTCAGAGGTTGGCAAAATTGATCGGCAGTTAGGGTCATTGTATGCAGATGCTATTAATCAGCTGTTGGTACAAACCAGTTTAACGTCTGAAGATATCATCGCTATTGGCTGCCATGGTCAAACTGTTTGGCATGAACCTGATGGCGAACAGCCTTTTACCATGCAATTAGGTGATAACAACAGAGTTGCCGCTTTAACGGGGATTACCACTGTTGGGGATTTTCGTCGTAGGGACATGGCATATGGCGGGCAAGGTGCACCATTGGTGCCTGCATTTCACCTTGCTGTATTAGGGCATCCTACTGAGAAACGCATTGTATTAAATATTGGTGGAATTGCGAATGTGACAGCTTTATTACCTGGTGCTTATGTTAAAGGCTACGATACAGGTCCTGGGAATATGTTAATGGATACATGGACTTGGCGTAATAAACAGAAAGCATATGATAAAGACGGTCAATGGGCGAGTAGTGGCAAGGTCGATAACACATTATTAAAATCCATGCTAAGCGACCCATATTTTAGACGCTCATCCCCTAAAAGCACAGGGCGTGAATATTTTAATATGCAATGGTTAGAGAAACACTTAGATAAGTTTCCATTAATTTCTGCTGAGGATGTTCAAGCAACGCTTTGTGAGCTGACGGCAACATCGATTACTGACCAAGTTTTATTATGTGGCGGCTGTGAGCGCTTAATTGTTTGTGGTGGTGGCGCAAAGAATCACTTTCTAATGCAGCGTTTAGCGGCTTTGTTACCGGGGATTGAGGTCGCTCCCAGTGATAAATTTGGGTTAAGTGGTGACGATATGGAAGCGTTAGCTTTTGCGTGGTTAGCGGCTCGAACTGTAGCCGGTTTATCAGGAAATCTTGCTTCTGTAACAGGGGCAAGTGAAGAAACTGTTCTCGGTGCGATATACCCTAAAAATATCGCTAAAAAATAACCGTATTAAGGATATAAAAATGAACGAGCTAGATGAAATAGACCTCGCATCGGTACGTCGTGAATACACAAAAGGTGGTTTAAGACGTAATGATTTAACACCAAACCCATTAACACTGTTTGAATTGTGGATGAAGCAAGCGTGCGAGGCTCGTTTAAGTGACCCAACAGCAATGTCGGTTGCTACAGTTGATGAAACAGGGCAGCCCTATCAACGTATTGTATTGTTAAAGCATTTTGATGATAACGGTTTAATTTTTTATACCAATTTAGGTAGCAGAAAGGCGCAACATTTAGAAAAAAATAACAAAATAAGTTTGCACTTTCCATGGTACCCGCTAGAGCGCCAAGTCAATTTTACGGGTGTCGCTGAGCGATTAAATCCAATTGAAGTTGTTAAGTATTTTCATAGTAGGCCTAAAGACAGCCAAATTGCAGCGTGGGCCTCTGCGCAATCATCTAAAATCTCTGCTCGAGGGATTTTAGAAGGCAAGTTTTTAGAGCTAAAACAAAAATTCAAAAATGGCGAGGTTCCATTACCCAGTTTTTGGGGTGGGTTCCGAGTGGTTTTTAATAGCGTTGAGTTTTGGCAAGGGGGCGCTCACCGCCTTCATGACCGCTTTTTATATCAACGCGAAGGGGATGGCTGGAAAATTGACAGATTAGCCCCTTAATTATAGTTTTTTAACTGGCACTTAATTGATATGCGCTTTATGCTATAGACTCATTTAATAAAATTGACAAATTAAACTGACGAGCTTTTGATATGAGTCTCAAAATCGTTGGTTTTTTAACCCTAAATAGATAGACAAAATTCAACCGATGGAGTCATTGATGTCTAGCAATAACCTGATTAAACAATTGCAAGAGCGGGGCCTCGTTGCCCAGGTAACGGATGAGGATGCGTTAGCAGAGAGACTGGCGCAAGGGCCTATCTCCCTCTATTGCGGCTTCGACCCTACCGCTGACAGCTTGCACTTGGGACATCTGGTTCCTTTGCTGTGTTTAAAACGATTCCAACTAGCCGGGCACAAGCCTGTGGCGTTGGTGGGTGGCGCAACGGGCCTAATTGGCGATCCGAGCTTTAAAGCTACTGAACGTAAATTAAACACCACAGAAACCGTTCAAGAGTGGGTAGAAAAAATACGCAACCAAGTATCACCATTTTTAAGTTTTGATTGTGGTGATAACAGCGCACGCCTTGCTAACAATTATGATTGGTTTGGTAAAATGGATGTGCTGACATTCTTACGTGATATTGGTAAACATTTCTCTGTTAACCAAATGATCAACCGTGAATCTGTTAAGCAACGTTTAAACCGTGATGATGTAGGGATCTCGTTCACCGAGTTTGCTTATAACCTGCTACAGGGTTATGACTTTGCCAATATGAATAAAGAGATGGGTGTTGAACTGCAAATTGGGGGGTCAGACCAATGGGGTAACATTACCTCTGGTATCGACTTAACTCGTCGCTTACATCAAAATCAAGTGTTTGGTATGACAGTTCCTCTAATTACAAAAGCGGACGGTACTAAGTTTGGTAAAACCGAGGGTGGTGCAGTATGGTTAGATTCTAAGAAAACTAGCCAATATAAATTCTATCAATTCTGGATTAACACCGCTGATGCTGACGTTTATCGTTTCTTAAAATTCTTCACTTTTATGGAATTAGAAGAAATTCAAGCATTGGAAGAAGAAGATAAAAATAGCGGTAAAGCACCTCGTGCTCAATATGTTTTAGCTGAGTTAGTGACTAAACTGGTGCATGGTGAAAGCGGGTTAGCCGCAGCAAAACGTATTACTGATAGTTTGTTCTCAGGTGCGGTATCTGATTTAACAGAAGCTGATTTTGAGCAATTAGCACAAGACGGCATGCCTTGTATTACACTAGATGCGGGAGCTGACTTACAACAAGCTCTAGTTGATTCAGAATTAACACCATCTCGTGGACAAGCAAGAACTGCAATCAGTTCTAATGCAGTATCCATTAACGGTCAAAAACAAACAGACCCTATGTATGTATTTAGTGATGCAGACCGTTTATTTGGTCGTTATACTTTAATCCGTCGTGGTAAGAAAAACGACTGTTTAATTAATTGGAAATAGCTCTGACTAACCTTTGTAATATTAGCCTGGGGTTCCCCAGGCTATACTCGTCATATTTCAATTTGCATAGGTGTTGATTGTGTCCAGTTAGCCGAGTATAGAGTCAAGTATACTCATAGGGCTTTCTTCTCTTGTCGCCTCCATGCAACTCGAATTATTTGGAGTATATTCATATTAGCAATGGCGAATCACTGATTTCTCTTCATTCGACATAACAATTCTTTGGGTTCTTAATGAAAAGCGTATTATCAATTCAATCCCATGTTGTTTTCGGCCATGCAGGAAACAGTGCCGCTGCATTTCCTATGTGCCGAATGGGCGTAGATGTGTGGCCACTTAATACCGTACAGTTTTCGAATCACACGCAATATCCACAGTGGACAGGGAATGTTTTTTCAGCTCAGCACTTAACCGATATCGTTGAAGGCTTAGCAAAAATCCATAAATTAGAAGTTTGTGATGCGGTTTTAAGTGGTTATATCGGTTCCGCAGAGCAAGGGGATGATATCCTTGCGATTGTACAAAAAGTTAAAGCGGCAAATCCACAAGCACTTTATTTTTGTGACCCTGTCATGGGGCATCCTGAAAAAGGCTGTATCGTTGCACCAGGTGTTGCGGAGTTTCTTTGTCACCGTGCATTAGCAGTAAGCGATGTCATCGCCCCAAATCTACTTGAGTTAGAAACTTTAGTTGGTAGAAGTATTAAAACAGTAGATGAAGCAGCACAAGCCGCTCGTGAATTATGTCACAAAGGGCCGAAAATTGTGCTGGTGAAGCATTTAAGCCGAGCAGGCTATCGGGCTGATCGTTTTGAAATGATCTTAGTGACGGCAGAGCATAGCTGGCATGTGAGTCGTCCACTTGTAGATTTTGGTGAAAAACAACCAGTAGGCGTCGGTGACTTAACGAGTGGTTTAATGTTAGTCAATTTATTGAAAGGGGAGCCTCTTGATAAAGGGCTTGAGCATGTTGCAGCCGCAGTATACGAAGTGATGATTAAAACCAAAGAAATGGGTGAATACGAATTACAACTGGTTGCAGCCCAAGACAAAATGGTCAATCCTGAACATAAATTCTGTGCGACGCAGTTAGATTAAATTTAATGAGTTAATAAAATAGATAGCGCCCGTTGGTTGAGCGCTATCTTACGGATTAAATCAGTCCTTCAGCTTTTAATGCATCTTGGACATTAGGGCGTTTGGCAATTTTAGCCATGTAATCTTGTAGGTGAGTTAGGCTAGCTAAATCCAGCCCGACATGTTTTGCCCAACCACTAACGGTAAATAAATAAGCATCGGCAACACTAAAGCTATCACCAGCAAAGAAAGCCTGTTTTGATAGTACGTTGTCGACATATTTAAACTTATTAAATAATATGCCACGAGCGGTGTCTTTATATTCTTCTGGTGTACCGGGGGTAAATAACGGCGAGAAATTTTTATGTAATTCTGTCGAAATAAAATTAAGGGCTTCGAGTTGGTGATAACGTTTCATCGACCCTGGTAGTGCGATTAGGTTACGATCAGGTTTTTGATCAGCAATATATTGAACAATAACAGCACCTTCTGTTAACTGCTCACCATTATCTAGCACTAAAGTTGGAACTTGTCCTTTAGGGTTTATTGCTAAATAATCCTCGCCTTTCTCTGTTTTTTTCTCTTTGATATTAACTCGTTCAATACTGAAGTCTAATCCAGTCTCACGCAGAATAATATGAGGGGACAGCGAGCAAGCACCGGGAGCGTAATACAATTTCATGATAAAACTCCTAAGTTATTAAGTGGGCATTCATATAGCAAATAAACACATATCACTTAAGTATATCATTACTTTCTGTTAACGAATTGCCATCAGGTGCGAGATACATACAAAAATTAAAATTTAAACAAAAATAGGGCCCAAGAGTAAAAATGAGAATGTTAAGGTAAAAGAAAAAAAGCCATAAAATTAAGATAGTTGCCTTAGGTGTATTCGCTATGCTTTGCTAAAATCTACAGCTTACTTTGTATATAAAAATACAGTCGCACAATTGAAATTAGCGAGTAAATAAATGACCAACGGGTGTCAAAAATTAAATATCTTAGGGAAGCTAGATAAAATTTTGATGGCGCACACGCCAAATAATAGCCAAGGGATTAAGCGTTTTATTTTAGAGTTCTGGTTCTTTGGTATCATCAATGCACGTTCTTGTTTATTTGCTGGTTTTTTCTTTTTGGCCTTATTTTTAGTGCCAGCGAAAGGGGTAATGGGGCTTCCTCGCTATGATGCCCTATTAATTTTTGCCGTCACATTTCAAGCTTTATTGGTATGGTCAAAACTAGAAACATGGGATGAATTAAAAGCAATCTGTGTTTTTCATTTAGTCGGTTTTATGATGGAGTTATTTAAAACCTCTGCAACTATTGGTTCATGGCAATACCCCGATGAGGCTTATTCCAAGCTTTGGGGCGTTCCTTTGTTTACTGGTTTTATGTATGCGGCGGTAGGGAGCTATATCATTCAGTCTTGGCGGTTTTTTAACGTTAGAATTGAACATTACCCACCTTATTGGATGGCGACACTTGTTGCTCTTGCCATTTATGTGAATTTTTTTAGCCACCATTATATTGATGATTACCGTTGGTATTTGACAGCTTTTATTTTTGGCTTGTATGCACGTAGTGTCGTTTTTTATACCCCATTAGATAAAGAACGCAGAATGCCTTTATTACTAGCTTTTATGTTGATTGGTTTTTTTATTTGGTTAGCTGAAAACTTTGGGACATTTTTTGGTGTTTGGCAATACCCAAACCAAATTGGTGCTTGGTCAATGGTGCATGCGGGCAAATGGGGAGCATGGTCACTGTTAGTGATTGTCACCTTCACAATTGTTGTACATCTCAAACATATTAAGGCAAATGTGACAATCTCACGCTAATAGCATAAATAGCGGCATTAATTATGATAAATCTTGCCGCCATGCATCGATAGATAAAGGCTCACCAAAATGGCTTTCAATTAGGCGGCGAGTGACATCATGCAGAGGGGCGGCTAAAACTTCAGCAGTATTGCCTCGCTCGACAACTTCTCCTTTATCCATCACTAGCATTTTATCGCTAATATGTTTCATCATGCCTAAATGTTGGGTGACATAAATAAAAGCAATATCTTGCTTTGCTTGTAAATCCAACATTAGATTAATGATTTGCGAACGCATCGACATATCTAAAGAAGCCAATGCTTCATCCGCAACAATAATTTCCGGCTGTAGGATAAGTGCTCTAGCCAATGCGATGCGTTGTTTCTGCCCTGATGCTAACATATGAGGGTAATATTCTGCATGGTCAGCAAGTAAACCCACTTGGCGAAGTGTTTGAATTATACGCCTTTCACGCTCAATTCCTGTTAAATCAGTGTTTAGCTTTAAAGGAAGCTCAAGGGTCTGGCCAATACGCTGCCTTGGGTTTAATGAGGTGCTGGGGTCTTGGAATATCATGCGAACCCGTTGACAACGGTAACTGTAATCACCAAATTTGAGGTGCTGCCCACGGATAAAAATATCGCCACTAGTGGGCTCGACAACACCTGATAACATACGTGCAAGTGTCGACTTCCCTGAACCGTTGGCGCCAATAATGGCTAAGGTTTGGCCCGCTTGTAAGTTAAAACTGACAGGTTTTACGGCTTGTAACTCATGGCGATGAAATAGCCCTTCACGGAAACGGAAAGTCTTAGTGAGGTTACGTACTTCAAGTAAGGTTTCCATTATGGCTGTTCCTCGGTGTTTAACGGATAGTGACAAGCAACGAGATGGCCTTTAATACTGCGTAATTGAGGCGCAATGATACAAGTACGCTGCGCATAAGGGCAACGTGGACCAAGGCGGCAACCAATAGGCAAATGTTCCAGTGAAGGAATTGCACCGGGTAAGGTATTCAACCGCCCTTTGTGAGGAATTGGGCTTTCAAAATCAGGAATTGAACGAATTAGGGCTTGTGTATATGGGTGCCGTGGGCGCTGTAACATATCTTCAGGAGTCGCACTTTCAACGGTTTGACCACAATAAAGTACATTAATACGGTCAACTAATTTTGACATCATTTCCAAATCATGGCTAATCAGTAGAATACCCATGTTATTGTTTTGATTTAACTTATCAAGTAAACGAAATATTTGAGCTTGCGTGGTGGACTCCATTGCGTTGGTCGGCTCATCCGCAATCAATAAACGGGGTTGGTTAGCAATGGCGATAGCTATCATCACTTTTTGGCATTCACCGTCAGTGAGTTCATAGGGATAGCTACGCATAATATCTTTATGGTCTTTAATACCAACCCGGTGTAATAACTCTATCGCTCGGCGTTTTCGCCAATTAAAGCGTTGCCACCAACGGCCCTTATAGGTCCAACTGGGAATAGATTGAATTAGCTGTTTACCAATATCTGCCGCAGGGTCGAGACAAGACTGGGGCTCTTGAAATATCATTGAAATATTATGGCCAATTAACCGGCGGCGTTTACGAGGACTGAGTTTTAATAAGTCGATATCTTGAAAACGAAAGCGGTCGGCTGTTACCCTAATATTATCTTTAGTTACCCCACAAATTGCTTTGGCGATTAGGCTCTTACCTGAACCTGATTCGCCGACTAAACCGCGTATTTCACCTTCAGATAGAGTCATGGATACACGGTCAACCGCTTTAACAGGGCCATTCGCCGTCATAAATTCGATGGTTAAATTGCGGATGTCTAATAGTGGCATTATTCAACTCCCGCATTAATCGCTCGGTGTAACCCATCGCCTAAAAGGTTAACAAAGAGCACGCTTATCATGATAGCAATACCAGGAAGGATCACGGTCCAAGGTGCGACATAGATAAGTTCTAAAGTATCACCAAGCATTGCCCCCCATTCAGAGGAAGGGAGTTGTGCACCTAAATCAAGAAAGCCTAAAGCGGCAATGTCTAATATGGCAATTGATAGCGCGCGAGTCAGCTCAGTAACCAAAATTGGTGTGATGTTAGGAAGTACGGTATACCATAAAATAAAAATATTTGACGCCCCATCAAGGCGTGCGGCGACAATATATTCTTTATCTAATTCATCATGCACTGCAACATAAATAGTTCTTACCATTCGAGGAATCAATGCAAGACAAATAGCTAGCATAGCATTTTGCAAACTAGCCCCCATAAATGCCACAACAATAATGGCTAATAATAATGAGGGAATAGACAATAGGGTATCAAGTATATGGTTAAACACTGCAGATTTTAACCCACGAGTCATTCCGGCTAAACAACCTAAAACCAACCCGATAATTGTCGCAATGAAGGTCACTAAAATAGCAGAGCCAAAAGTTGATTTAGTACCGATTAATAGCCGGCTAAGAATATCGCGACCAAGATCGTCAGTCCCGAAGAAGAATGCGACCTCACCGTAGTGCGACCAAGAGGGTGGTGTTAATTGATAACCTAAAAACTGTTGATCTAATGCGTAAGGAGCAAGATAAGAACCTGTAAAGCATAGAGCCAACAAAATTAGGACGCCAATAAACCCCACCATTGAAATAACATCTGATGAAAATAAATTCCATACCACACGTGTTGGGGATGGCATTTTTTGTTCACGATAAAAATTATCTGAGGACATACCAATCCTTATGCTTTAATGGGTCCATCATAGCGCCTAAAATATCAGAAAGTACATTTACTGTAATGACTAATGCACCGATTAGCATTACCCCGGCTGAAATCGCCGAATAGTCTTCTTGACGGATCGCAGTGACTAACCAACGGCCAAGCCCCGGCCAGTTAAAGACTAGCTCGGTTACCATTGTGAGAGTTAGCATTGTTGAGAACTGTAACCCAAGTTTAGGGATGATAGGTGGAATAGCATTGTGAAAAATATGGCGCTGAATAATTTTAATTCTTGAGAGACCGCGGATAGCTGCGGCTTTTATATAGTTTTCACTAGCAATTTCTTCGGTACTGTTCCTCACCAAACGTATAACTTCTGTCGTGGGAGCGAGTGCTAGGGTTAGCACTGGCAGCATCATATGCTCAAGTACGTTAATTATCATATCCTTACGATAGGGCGAATCTGAAAGCCATGCATCAATTAAAGCAAACCCTGTCACCGGTTTAAGATTATATAAAAGGTCAATACGACCAGAGACGGGGAGCCACCCAAGATGTAATGAGAAGAATAAAGTTAAAACAAGCGCTAGTACAAAGACAGGCACAGAAAAGCCCAATAAAGCAAAAATACTGATAACAATATCGGCAGGTTTGTTACGCCAAAAAGCCGCTATAATTCCAAGCGGGATCCCTGTGGTTAATGCAAAGATAAAGGCTAAAATACACAGCTCCATTGTTGCAGGGAAGGTATCTTTTAGCTGTTCGGTTATGGGCTCACCATTGATACTAGAAACACCAAAATCAAAATGAAGTAAACCATCGAAATAGAAAATATAAGCATCAATGAGTGACGCACCACTTAACGGCGCGTTAGGTGTAAAATAACTTAAGCTAAAGCTCACTAATGATAAAAAGAATACGGTAACTAGTAGCAATAAAAAACGACGCAGAGAATAAATTATCATGGTTGCGAACTCGGCTTTTTAGGTGCAACTTTAATTTTTTGCTCCATTTCACGATACACCCCAGCAAAGGATGTGTTACCAAAGGCACTGATCATTAAGCCCTTAATATCATAACGATATGCTTGTAAACGTAAAGAATAGGCTAGGGGTAAAACGGGAAGTTCTTCCCCTAAAATTTGCTGCGCTTGATGGTAATAATCGATACGAGCAGCGAGTTGTTGTGTCAGCAATGCTTTATGCAAAATCTCATCAAATGAAGGGTTGCACCAGTGGCTCAAGTTGGTCTGTGAACCTATTGCTGCACAGCTAAGCAAAGGACGAAAGAAACTGTCAGGGTCATTACTGTCTGTTGTCCATCCTGCGAGTGTCATATCATGAGACCTATCCATTAATTGGTTTTCTTGAAAGCGGCCTTCAACAGAACGGATATTCATAATAACTCCGACTTGTGCTAAATCAGCTTGGATAAGCTCAGCCATTTTCAATGGGCTGGGGTTGTATGATTGTGAAGCAATTGGCACCCATAAGTCTAACTTGAGGTTTTCTAACCCCATTTCTTGTAGCATTTGCTTTGAGAGTTCTGGATTGTAATCAGTTATTTTGGCTTGGTTATCATATGCCCACGAAGCCCTAGGTAGGATTGATGCCGCTGTTTCAGCGGTACCATAATAAATAGACTGCATTAGCCTTTCATTATTGATCGCATAAGCAATAGCTTGGCGTACTTTTAGCTTATCTAATGGCGGTTTACTGGTATTAAATGATAAATAAGCGATATTCATACCCGAGCGCATGGAAATCCGTAAGCGTGGGTCATCACGTAACACTTTTAGTTGGCTTGCCGCGGGGTAAGCTAAAACGTCGCATTCCCCTGTGAGTAATTTTGAAATACGCCCAGTTCCACCGGCACCCATATCGACGACGACTTCTTCCATACGAGGTTGACCTTTCCAATATTGGTCATTTCTAAGTAAACGAACAAATTGCCCAGCTTGGTAGTCATCTAAATTAAATGGCCCTGTGCCAACAGGACGCCAGTCAATCAACTCTTGGCGGTTAATACTCGAAAGGTAGTCTGCATATTCAGCCGACAGGATAGGGGCATAGTGAGTCGCTAAGTGCCATAAGAAGGAGGCATCCGGTGAGTTCAAACGGAACTCAACCGTATAGTTATTAATTTTTTGTATACTTTGTACGCTACTCGCAAATTGCAAACTATCAAAATAAGGGTAACGGCCACCATTAATATAATGGTAAGGATGATTTACCTCAAACATACGGGCGAAGCTAAACACAACGTCATTTGCATTCATGTTGCGGGTCGGTGAAAACCAAGGCGTATTTTGGAATTTTACGTCTTTACGTAGGTGTAAACGGTAAGTTGCGCCGTTATCAAGAACCTCCCAACGTGATGCAAGTTCGGGAATTAAACGATAGGTAAAAGGGTCGACATCTAATAGGCGGTCATAAATTTGTGCGCCAAGAGGGTCGACAATGAGCCCACTGCTGACCAACTGAGGGTTAAATGTTGTGACGATGCCATTTACACAATAAATAAAACCTTTTTGGCGTATATCAGCTGGGACCTCGTTTGCCACGATGTCTGGGTAATGCCCTTGGTTAGCAAGTGCACGGGCAGATAAAGAAATGATAAGTAAAAACCAAAAAGTTAGTTGGCGCATAACACTGATATCGTTAACCTGAATGAGCCTATTGTAGCGTAAAAATAGGGGCTCTGGGTATAAGCAAAATTTTAATCAAAAAAATAGGAATGAATAGGCGTAATTAATGGAGTAAACCTAATAATCTAACTTTAAATTATTAGGTTTATCATTGAACTATGTCTTAATGAGAAAAAATCTCATTAAAAAGCTTTACAAACGGCATTGATAACGATTATCATTCGTTTTGTCGATTAAGCAAACGCTTATGTAGACAAGGCATGACATTGCTCACATTGCTTCCAGTGTTTTATTTGATAGCCAGCATGGGTGCTGGCTTTTTTTTATCCAAACATAAGCAGTCAATTGGCACAGACGGCAGTAATAAAAAGCGAATTTATTCTAAACCAACATATTTTAAATCATCTTTTGTCACTTTGCCTTGAAGGGTACACAAAAAGCGAACGACACCTCTTTGCTCATCCTTTTCAATAATCAGCATTTTTTCAGCGGCATTCTTGTCAAGGTTGTAACGTTGAGCTGCATTTTCGTTAAATACCCAGTGATCTTGTAAATTATGCCTAATCATGGGGGAATATATATAACTATTACCAATCTTGATAATGCTAATCCTTGATGTAGTATGGCGGATCACTTCTTCAAGGCTTTGTGTTGTTTCGAACCCCCAAAAATAATACTGTCCACGCATTCCCATATAAGAAAAGTCATCATATTTGTCAAAATCACTATGACTAGCAATAAAACGGTTAAAAGTGACTTTATTTGTCGGGGAAAAATTGATATTGACAGAAAATTGCTTACCATCACTAAGCTGTGATTTATTTAAAATGTCAGAGACATCTTGTAAGACAGGGCTTTCTTTAATTTTCTCAAAAAAGGATGAGTCACAATAAGAAAAAGTTCTCATTAATGACTCAGCATTGGTGATAGGAGATAAAGCTAGAATAAAAAATGTTACAGCTAAAATGTTTATATTTTTCATAATAGTCTCCTTTTAGTAAATAAAGTTATGGTCTAGAGATATCACATAAATACATTTCGCACAGTAGATAAATATGACAATTTGTAAAATAAAGAAATAATTTAATTTATTAAAGAGTGTTCTGAGAATAGTAAAAAATTATAATGATAAGAATGCAGGGTATAACATTGCCATAATCATTATGTTAATAATTAACTTATTGTGCGAGAAGATTTACCCAATAAAATTGTATAAAATACTTAGTTAAGATAACCTTAATTTTTTATCTCATTGAAAATAATTGCAGATTAATTAATTTAAGGCAAGTTGATAAAAATTGAACCTTATCTAATTGATATGCGTGAATTTAAACTCGGGGTTTGGTTTTTTGCTTTTATTTAGAAAAAATAATATATATGTATTTAAAATTTAAATATTATTAGGTGTTATCGCGTATTAGGTAATAAAGGTTGAGGCCAATTTTTTGAAATATTTGGCAATAAAAATACAGTTAATAAGGAAGATAATAATGTCTAAATTTAAAGCCGTGTTCAAATAACCATAATGTCACTTGAACACTATTTATTATTAGGGCTCTAATTTAATCTGATGTTTTTTAATCAAACCACGTAGTTGGTCATAACTTAATGAAAGTAATTTTGCAGCTTTACGTTGGTTAAAATGGCTTGTTTCAAGTGCTTGCTCTAACAACCTTTTCTCAGATTTTTGTTGCCATTGGCGCAAGTCACAAGGTAACGAGGGCAATGTTGAGGAAGAAGGAGACACAGATTGTTGAGCAGGTAATGACTCATGTAATTCTGTGAGTCGCTCTCCAAAGGGGTTAAAAATAATATTGTTGACAGGCTCTGCACGGTCACCATGGCGGTATACGGAGCGCTCTATGACATTTTTCAATTCACGTACATTACCAGGCCAAGGGTATTGTTGTAGTGTTTGTTGGGCATCATGAGTAAAACCAGTAAAATGTGAACGCTTTAGTTCTCCACACATTAAAATGGCGAAATGCTCTGCTAGTAGTAAAATATCTGGTTGGCGTTCACGCAAAGGTGGTATGCGGATTACATCAAAAGCAAGTCTGTCTAAGAGGTCTGCTCGAAATCGACCTTGTTTCGCCAGTTCTGGCAAATTCGCATTAGTAGCACAAATTAAACGAACATCAACATGTAATGATTGGCTTCCTCCCACTCGTTCTAATTCACCATATTCAATTACTCGTAATAATTTTTCTTGTACTGACATTGGGGCTGTGGCTAATTCGTCCAGAAAAAGTGACCCTTTATCAGCGCGTTCAAAGCGGCCTTGATGGCGTTTTTGTGCGCCTGTAAAAGACCCTGCCTCATGTCCGAATAATTCAGAATCCAGTAAATTCTCATTGAGTCCACTGCAATTGAGAGAGATAAAAGCTTCTTGCCATCGAGGGGATAAGTAATGAAGCCTATCGGCGATAAGCTCTTTACCTGTACCTCGTTCACCAATAACCAGTATAGGTTTACTCAGTTGAGCGAGCTCGGAGGTTTGTTCTAGTACGTCTAAAAAATTACTTGAAATACCAAGGATCGGGTCATTAGTCTCTTTCATGGTTATTTTTACCAATAGTTGGTTTAAAATGCCTATTTTTTACTATAGGCTAAAATGAAATAAAAGGGAAAGCATATAATTATTTACTTAAAAATCATTTGGATATAAATAAATTTTAAAGTTGGCACGCTAGTTGCAATATTTTCTTCGCAAATAGTTTGGTATAACGAATTAATTGTATGACTTACGGAGCGTCAGGTATTGGTTGGAAGCCAAATCAGGTCGAGGCGCTACAGAATGATAAAATCCATCAAGAGGAAATAAATAATGGGTATTTTTTCACGTTTTGCCGATATCATTAATGCAAACATCGCTTCTTTGTTAGACAAAGCTGAAGATCCGCAAAAAATGATCCGCCTGATGATTCAGGAAATGGAAGATATGTTGGTTGAAATTCGCTCAACATCTGCACGTACTCTAGCAGAAAAAAAAGGGCTAGAACGCCGTATTGAAATGGGTGAAAAGCAAGTTGCTGATTGGCAAGAAAAAGCAGAATTAGCACTCGTTAAAGATAAAGAAGATTTAGCGCGTGCTGCATTGATTGAAAAACAAAAAGTTAGTGGCATGGTAGATACATTAAAACATGAGCTAATTATTGTTGGTGAAACATTAGCCCGTTTGAAAGGCGAAATTACTGAATTGGAAAATAAACTGCAGGAAACGCGTGCTAAGCAGCAGTCCATGGTAGTTCGTATGGAAGCTGCGCAATCAAGCCGTAATGTTCGCCGTCAGTTGGATAGCGGCAAGCTTGATGAAGCTATGGCGCGTTTCGAACAGTTTGAACGTCGTATCGACCATATGGAAGGCGAAGCCCAAAGTTATGGTATTGGCAAACAAAAATCACTGGACCAACAGTTTGCTGAATTGAAAGCAGACGATGAAATTAGTGCGCAATTAGCTGCACTTAAAGCTAAAATAAACAAAGAGCAATAACAGTATTTTTGATGCACTGATGCGTTGGTAACATCGTATCAGTGCTGTAGACAAGCAAACCATATGTATAAGGAAATGTGATGGGCTACGTTTTTCTGTCTCTCGGATTAATAATTTTTCTCATTTTTATTTTGCCTATTTGGCTGTGGTTACACTACAGCAAAAAGAATAATGGGCAAGGGAGTCAGCTAACCGAAAATGAAATACAGCGTTTAATGCAATTGGCTGAACAGGCATCACATATGCAGCAACGTATTAAAACGCTTGAAGACATTTTGGATGCAGAGCACCCAAATTGGAGGCAAAAATAATGACTCAATTTCGCGGCCGTAAGCTTTACCGTTTAACGGATAGACGAGTGTTCGGTGGTGTATGTTCGGGTATTGCAGAATACTTGGAACTTCCGGTTGCTTTGGTTAGGGCATTGGCTGTACTGGCTTTATTTGTCAGTTTCGGAATTACATTAATTTTGTATATTGTTATGTGCTTTGTTGTTGAAACCGCGCCAAGTGGTTATCGCTCAGAGCAAGATATTGGGCCTGAAGTGAGTAGCCTAATAAACCAAATAGATACACAGTTAAAATCAGGTGAAATGAAGCTACGCCAGATTGAAAGATATGTAACTTCAGATACTTATACTGTTAATAGTAAATTTCGTGATCTATAACATTTCGCATTGTCATCACACGATAAGGGGTTAGGTATTGATGCCGAATCCCTTTTGTTTTCAACGTGTCAGTGAGCGCAGTATGTCAAATCAAACCAATCCTCGATTAAAAAAATTCGCTAAACAACTAATATTGAAGAGAGGAGTTAAATTTATTTTATTGTTATTGATGACTTATGGCCCTGCGGGTGTCATCGGGAAAATAATTAAGCTGTTGAGCAGTAAGTGGCTAATAAATGCGTTAATTAAGCGGTTAACCTAATTCAATTTGTTGTTTTATGCTAAATTAATAAGGGTATTATCTATCTAACCACCAGTGTTGTTGGTGAAATTGATTTATATTTAAAGGATAAGTCTTCGGAGGAGCATGAAACGGCTGCAAAATGAATTAACTGATTTGATGAACCGGAGTGTTGACCGTCATGTCAGGCTAGCAGTAACCGGGCTTAGCCGTAGTGGTAAGACGGCATTTATCACCTCGTTAGTTAATCAATTATTGAATGTTAATACTGGTGCCCGGTTACCATTATTTTCCGCTGCAAGGGACAAACGATTATTGGGTGTTAAACGCGTTCCTCACCGTGATTTATCGGTACCACGTTTTGCGTACGATGAAGGGATCGCTTCACTCTATGGTCAACCTCCACAATGGCCAACGCCGACTCGAGGCGTGAGTGAAATCCGCTTAAAATTACATTATCGTTCAGAAGATTCTTTCCTTCGCCATTTTGTTGATAATTCTTCGCTATATTTGGAAATAGTTGATTACCCAGGTGAATGGCTATTGGATCTTCCTATGCTGGATTTGCATTATTTGGCTTGGTCAGAGCAAATGCATACTTTAGTCAAAGGGGAACGAGCTCATTTAGCGCAATCATGGCTGACTTTGTGTGAGAAATGTGACCCATTAGCGCCTGTCGATGAGAATTTATTGGCCGAAATTTCAGAAGCGTATACACAATATTTATTAGAATGTAAGGCCCAAGGGCAACATTTTATTCAGCCTGGTCGTTTTGTATTACCTGCGGAATTGGCTGGGGCTCCAGCGTTGCAATTTTTCCCTTGGCCAAATGTTGCAAAATATGGGGAGAAAAAGCTCGCCCAAGCAGGTAAGAATACGAATATTGGCGCGTTACAACAGCGTTATCAATATTATTGTGAGCACGTAGTAAAAGGGTTTTATCGGGAGCATTTTCAACGCTTTGATCGGCAAATTGTTTTAGTTGATTGCTTGCAACCGTTAAACAGTGGGGCAGATGCATTTAATGATATGAGAATGGCGCTGACCCAATTGATGCGCAGCTTTCAATATGGGAAACGGACATTATTAAGACGCTTATTTTCTCCTTGTATTGATAAATTACTGTTTGCTGCCAGTAAGTCCGATCATGTTACCCCTGATCAACATGCAAATTTAGTGGCGCTTTTACAACAATTAGTTCAAGAAGCTTGGCAACACGCCGCATTTGAAGGGATAAGCATGGATTGTGTTGGGTTAGCGTCGATACAGGCCACAGAAAGCGGTCTTGTGGATTATAAAGGCGAGAAACTACCCGCTTTAAAAGGCGAGCGCTTAAGTGATGGTTTGCCGTTGACTTTTTATCCAGGGGAAGTGCCAAAACGGCTGCCAAATGAGCAATTCTGGCAAAGGCAAGGTTTCCAGTTTGAAAACTTTAGGCCACGATTTACACCTATTGACCAACCATTGCCCCATATCCGTATGGATAGCGCGCTAGAATTTCTGTTGGGAGATAAACTAAAATGAATGAACCTCTAAAACAACGTCTTGATTTTGCTGATAGCCTTGAAAAAGAAAATGAAGAAAAGCTGAAAAAGGCACATTTTTTTGATGAGCAAGAGCTTGAAAAATTTACGCCTATCTCTTTGGAATTAGAACAAGATAACCAAGAAGGTGAGGTAGAAAGCCTAATTAACGAAGCATTAAAACCTAAAAGAAGTTTTTGGCGTAAGTTAGTCGGAACCGCAGTGGGGGTTTTTACTGTCAGTGTGGTCGCTCAATTAGGTATTTGGATACACCAGTCATGGGTTACTCAGGATTGGACGGCCCTAGGTACTGCGGCAGCAGGGGGCTTGATTATTATTGCCGGTGTAGGGTCAATTGCGGGAGAATGGCGGCGCTTGTACCGCTTAAGAGAGCGGGCGCAAGAACGGGATTTTGCGCGAGAACTTTTACACAGCCATGGCATGGGGCAAGGGAAGCCTTTTTGTGAAAAACTAGCCAAACAATCGGCATTATCGGCACAACACCCCGCACTGCAACGCTGGCAGGCAACTATCCATGATTCTCATAATGACCGAGAAATCGTAGAATTATACAGCAGAATGGTTCAACCTATTTTGGATGAACAAGCACGCAAAGAAATTAGTCGTTGCTCGGCAGAGTCGGCAATCATGATCGCGGTTAGCCCATTAGCGATTGTCGATATGGCTTTCATTGCATGGCGTAACATTCGTTTAATCAACCGAATCGCTGCAATTTATGGCATAGAATTGGGCTATTATAGCCGTATTAGGTTGTTTCGTATGGTGTTAATCAATATTGCATTCGCTGGAGCATCTGAATTGATCCGTGAGGTCGGTATGGATTGGCTGTCACAGGATATCACCGCGCGTTTATCGACACGTGCCGCACAAGGTATCGGTGCAGGCTTGCTAACCGCTCGCCTTGGTATCAAAGCGATGGAGCTATGCCGGCCATTGCCTTGGATTGAAGACAAACCAAGGTTAGCTGATTTTCGTCATCAACTTATTGGTCAATTAAAGAATGTTATTCCCAGTAAGAAAAATAAATCATAAATAGAGAATAATTGGCAGGGGGAGTTGACAGTTTTGACTCACCCTGCAGCATTATTTGTCAATTAATAGTTTTATTGCTATTCCAACACACAAAAAAAAGCCTAAAATAGTGATATTGTCTGAGTATTCACGTTAACATTACAGACTGTCAACAATATGTGACACAAACACTGTATTCCCCTAGTATTTAACGCTAAAATACCTTTATTCAATCGACTTTTCTGATAAAGGTTTCTATCCATGCGCCTCGAAGTGACCTGCCAAGACCGAATCGGTTTAACACGTGAATTACTTGATCTTTTAGTCCTGCAAAATATTGACTTGAAAGGGATTGAGATTTCACCACAACGTAAAATTTACCTTAACTTCACACCTGTAGATTTTCAGGTATTTAGTACATTGATGGCAGAGATTCGCCGTATTAATGGTGTCATTGATGTACGTCGAATTTACTTTATGCCTTCAGAACGAGAGCATAAAGCTGTTTGGGCGTTATTAAATTCATTTCCAGAGCCCGTTTTGTCTATTGATAATAAATTAAATATCGAATTGGTTAACCCAATGACATTACAGTTATTTGGCTACGATGAAACCAAAATTCGTGAGAAAACATTTTCTCAACTCGTTGGTAGCCAAGGTTTATTGCGTTGGTTTGAACGTGAATCACCAGAGCCTTATACAGAAAAAGTCGTTATTAAAGGCCGAGACTATTTAATGCAAGTCACGCCAATTATCTTGGCTGATGAAAATGGTAAATCCCATTGTACAGGTGCAGTGTTATTGCTGAAATCGGCTGAAATTTTAGACCAACAGCGTAAACAAGTGGTTGAAATTGATAAAAGCGGCTTTGAACAAATTATTGCTGTTAGCCCTGTAATGGTAAATGTGGTTGAACGGGCAAAACGTATAGCGATGCTTGATGAACCCTTGTTACTTGTGGGTGAAACAGGAACAGGGAAAGATATTTTAGCGAAAGCTTGCCATTTACATAGCGCGAGGGGGAAAGAACCTTTCTTGGGGTTAAATTGTGCTTCGATGCCTGATGATGTGGTGGAAAGTGAATTATTTGGTTATGCCGCAGGGGCGTATCCAAATGCAGTTGAAGGTAAAAAAGGTTTTTTTGAACAAGCAAATGGTGGCACTGTTTTACTTGATGAAATTGCGGAAATGTCGCCTCAAATGCAAATTAAATTATTACGTTTTCTAAATGATGGGACATTCAGGCGTGTTGGCGAAGAGAGGGAAGTGAAAGTGAATGTTCGCGTGATTTGCGCTACGCAGAAAAATTTACCTCAGCTAGTCGCAGAGAAGAAATTTAGGGAAGACCTTTACTACCGTTTAAATGTGTTAACACTAGCTATACCGCCATTACGTGAACGCAAAGAAGATATTTTACCGTTGACTAAAGCATTTGTTGCGAGTTTCTCGAAAGAATTACATATGGCTGAACCTAAATTAACGCCTTCATTAATTGAGTATTTGGGAAGTTATGACTGGCCGGGCAATGTAAGGCAGTTAAGAAATGCACTTTATCAAAGTTTAACGCAATTAGATGGCCATACTTTAGATGCAGATAACGTCCAACTGCCAACTGTTGCGAACACACCTGCTCTGGCGTTGGATTCACTTAATGGTTCTCTAGATGAAATAACGAAGCGTTATGAAGCTTCGGTGTTGTCACGTTTATACCGTGATTATCCAAGTACGCGCAAATTAGCAAAACGTTTAGATATTTCTCATACAGCAATTGCCAATAAGCTGAGAGAATATGGCCTCAATACCAAAAAAGAGCAAGATTAAATACAATGAGTAAAAGATTAACATTCATATTAGCTGCAATATTGGTTGGAGTGAGTACACCAATGATGGCGGAAATATCGATACCAAATAATGAGCTAAACCAATATTGCCAAGATACTGTGCAAACTATGGATGAAATCTATGAAAATGGTGCGTTGACTAAATGCTATTTTACGGGTGATTCAATCCTAGAAGCCTATCAACACTACCGAGCAGGGTTGGTTGATGGGCAACAATTCTTAACTAAAAAGCTAATGATAAAAACAGATATGGATATGCCATGTCCATCTGAAGGGTGTGTTGCTATTCGCTACCGTTGGAATGGTGGTCAGAACTTAAAAATTGAACAGGAATTCGAAGGTGGGGAAACTCACTTACAATTTAGGCAAAATAGTGATGGGACATCGCTAGAAATTACTAAACACCTTGATTAATTCATTTCTTTATTAACCATTCGGCGGGGAGGCGATAAAACGCGCTTGTCTTGCTGAATGCTTATTTTTCTGTTTAACCACTCATATTTAGATTTCAAACGGGCAAAACCCGACTAATACTATTGCTAATTGGTGATTTTTCCTGCTATATAATAAATATAGCAGCTGTTTATGGGTACCTAATCTCATTCAATAGGTTAAAGCCTACAAGGAGTCGCCATGGATCAATTCACCATTAATTTTGTTGTAAACCTTAAGTTGCGTGAATACATGAGTCAGTCTCATTATAAAAATGACATGTTTGAGTCTGCGGCATCGGCTGCTGAATTGTATTTAATGAATAAAGCGGCTGTGAAATATTTAACCAAAAAAAACCGTTTTACATGGGAAGCCTTAGTAAAAAATGGTTATAAACCCCGCGATTTAATTATCGATATTTTGACATCGTGTTGCCCTGTGACACAGGAGCAAGCATTAAAAGTATTAAGCACGTTATCGCACACATTGATTTCACTCATGAGCGGTAATAAATTGTTTGCGAATGTCGTTAATGCGAAGAACCATCACCCACTCTATTGGGCACATGTTGATTGACTTGATATTTTATTGCAGCAAGGTGAAAGCGGGAAATAAACCTTCCCGCTTGGTGGTGACCTAAATAATATTAAATCACTTATTTTAAACTGTTTAAAGCATCGTCATAGTCAGGTTCTTCAGTGATTTCTGGTACTAGTTGACTATAAATAACATTGTCATTTTCATCTAAAACGACAACAGAGCGAGCGGTGAGGCCTTTTAAAGGGCCACTTGCGAGAGCAACACCATAATCATCAGCGAAAGAATCACTACGAAAAGCAGATAGCATAACAACATTGTCTATACCTTCTGCACCACAAAAACGAGCTTGTGCAAATGGTAAATCGGCTGAAATGCATAGAACCACTGTGTTATCTAAAGCACTAGCCAGTTGATTGAACTTGCGAACTGATGCCGCACAAACACCGGTATCAACACTTGGAAAAATATTTAAGATTTTACGTTTGCCTGCATACGTTTCTAAAGTTGCTTCACTGAGATCTTTCGTAACAAGGGTAAAAGGCTTTGCTTTTGTTCCTGCTTGTAAAAATACGCCATTAACTGCAACATCATTGCCTTTTAGTTTAACTGTTTGCGACATGAATATTCTCCCGTTTATAAATTGAGTCACTGGTTACTTAATCTGTTTTTTAAAGAAAAGTCTTCGCGATTAAAGGCTTTCATAGATAAAGTGACACAGTGTTGAGTTTTATACTCTATTAATGACCAAAATTTATACTGCTGCCTACATTGACTTACTGTATACCTTAAGTTGTGTGTGGGGCAAGTGACTCATTAACACGGCGACATAACGATAAATTAAGTTTCTTATTAAGGTATCACGTCGGATGATTATATAACTGTTAAGCCTTGTTAATGCCCACATTTTTTATCATACCTTTTTCAAAGTACTCTGTTGAGTGTAACAAAAGCTCGTTAGCCTGTATCCATTTCTTTAGCAACCTATAATTTATAGGATAAAATATCATGATCTTTAATGTTATTTTATTGGACGCAGCGACTCATAAAATTTTGGGATAGCGACGCGCTCCAAGGCTCAGATCTATTTAAGCTTACAATACGCTAAAGAAAACCTAGGATATGGATTTTTTAAAGCTCAAAGCATATGCTGCATAAAGGAAAAATTGTGAATAAAGAGGGGGCTAAACAGATTAATATTGTTCATACTCTGTCTCTATTCAAATCACTTAGCTAAATCTGATTTTTAGTTAAATTTACATATTAACCAGATAGAAAATAAAATGCATAAACGTCCATTCACACCTTTAACTATTTTATTTGCTTCAGTTTTTTTTACTACACCTGCTATTAGTGCAGTTATTCCTGCGGGGACTGTTTTAGCTGAAAATCAGGAAGTGACTCGCCACCTTAAAGATGAACCAGCTTCTTTGGACCCAGTGAAATCCGTAGGGTTAACAGAAGCACAAGTCATGCGAGATCTTTTTGAAGGTCTAGTTAACCAAGATAAGCATGGCAAACCTATTCCTGGAACTGCGCTTAATTGGAGTACATCGGATAACCGAGTTTGGATATTTAATCTTCGTCCTGATGCACGCTGGTCTAATGGTGAACCGGTGACAGCACAAGATTTTGTTTATAGCTGGCAACGGCTTGTTTCGCCTAATACGACGTCCCCTTTTGCTTGGTTTGCTGCATTAGCTGGTATCAACAATGCACAAGATATTATTGATGGGAAATTGCCTGTCGAGCAACTTGGTGTGGAGGCAGTTGATCAACACACGTTAAAAATTGTGTTAAATAAACCAGTCCCGTATTTTCCATCTCTTACTGCTAATTTTAGTTTATTTCCAGTACATCGCGAAACCGTTGAGAAATTTGGTGCTAATTGGATAAAAGTAGGAAATCTCGTTGGTAATGGTGCATTTGTATTATCTGACCGTGTTGTAAATGAAAAAATTGTTTTAACGCCAAATACAAATTATTGGGATCATAAAAATACGGTGGTTACTAAGGTGACTTTTGTACCTATTAATCAAGAATCTCATGCAACAAACCGTTATCTAGCTGGGGATTTAGACATTACAGAATCATTCCCCAAGCAACGCTATCAAAAATTGTTAAGGGATATTCCTAATGAGGTTTTTACACCAGATCAATTAGGGACTTATTATTACGCTTTTAATACACAACGTGCGCCAACGAGTGATGTTAGGGTCAGAAAAGCGTTGTCTATGGCGATTGACCGCCAATTAATTGCGAGCAAGGTATTAGGGACAGGAGAAAAGCCGGCTTATTATTTTACTCCAGATGTTACTGACGGGTTTAAACCAGAGAAAGGCTTATATAACAGCTACTCGCAAAAAGAATTAGACCAGCAAGCGAAAGTTTTGTTGCAAGAAGCTGGGTTTGGTACAAATCACCCGTTGAAATTAACATTATTGTATAATAGTTCGGAAAACCATCAAAAAATAGCCATTGCTATTGCTTCTATGTGGAAGAAAAAATTAGGTGCTGAAGTTAAGTTAGTTAATCAGGAGTGGAAAACATATATTGATAGCCGTAATACTGGGAACTTTGATGTTATCAGGGCATCATGGATTGGGGATTTTAATGAGCCGTCGACATTTTTATCTTTATTAACATCACAACATAGTGGCAATATTCCAAAATTTAATAGCCAGCAATATGATGACGTTATGGGGTCCGCCAGTATTGAGACCAATGAGCGATTACGTAACCAATATTATAATAACGCGGAAAAAATTATTGCTAAAGAGGCACCTATTGCTCCTATCTATCAATATACTAATGCACGTTTAATTAAGCCTTGGTTAAAGGGGTATCCGATTGAAAACCCAGAGGATGTGGCCTATAGCCATAGTTTTTATATCATAAAACACTAACGTAACATATTAAATATTTACTTAGCCTGTACTAGGTATAGGCTAATTTTTTAAGTTAGTATCTAAAAAAACTCCTTCCTCTGGAGAAAGGGAAGGAGGACCAAAAAGGAATAAACACTACCTTTTTATAATAAAAAATTTATAAGTTATTTTATTGCTCGTTTGTGTCAACGATGTGTCTTTTTTTAGCAAAAATGGCGATATTTTACTATTTATCATGGTCTATTTGTCTTCTATGGGTTTTTATTGTTCTGCGCTTTTGATTTCAAACATCGCCTTGAAATAATTGCAATACTTCATTTATTCGATTAAAAATAACATATTGTTAATAAAAGGGAGAAATTGCATGGGGCTGATTTATGGTTCATTATTTCAAAACTCAAATCCTGTACATGCGTTTCAGTTAAATGGGGACGGTGGGCTGCTGCCACTTGATGTTAATGCGAGTGCCAGTCAGCAATCGCCATTTTGGCTTCATTACGATTATAAAGACCCACAAAGTTTTAATTGGATCCAACAATCGGGTTTATTTAATGACCAAGTAAAATCAGCGCTATCAGGTCATTCTGGTCGTTGGCGGTTGATCCGGGTTGGTGATGGTATTTTATTAACACTGCAAACCTTAAATACTAATGTCGGTCAGCGCCCTGAGCAGTTAATTGCTTTTCGTGTATTCATTAACAACCGGATGATAATTTCAAGCCGCCACCGAAAAGTTAATTCACTTGATCCTGTTATCGATGATTTAAAACAAAGCGTGGGCGCACAAAGTACGGGGGATTGGTTAGTTGAGGTTGCTGATTCGATTACGGATGAAATAAGTGATTTTACTGACTCTCTGCATGAACGCCTAATTGATATGGAAGATTTTATATTAAATGGCCAAATTCCGGAAAGAGGGGAGCTTGCTTTACTTCGCAAGCAGATTATTGTAGTTCGCCGTTACATGGCTCCTCAGCGGGATATGTTTTCACGTTTAACGACTGAAAAATTACTGTGGTTAGATGATACCGACCGTCGTCGAATTCAAGAAATATCAGATAGATTAGGGCGCTGTATTGAAGATCTCGATGGTTTTATCGCTCGTACCGCGATTATTTCTGATGAGATAACTAATATGATGACAGAGATGATGAATCGTCGTATCTATACAATGTCATTAATGGCGATGATATTTTTACCCACTACTTTTTTGACAGGGTTGTTTGGTGTTAATTTAGGCGGGATACCAGGAAATGAGTTCCGTTTTGCTTTTAGCGCCTTTTGTGTTTTATTGGCGATCTTAATTGGAACGGTCTTATGGTGGTTGAGAAAAAGCCGTTGGCTCTAAAATTGATGACTTATTATTTATAACCCAACCTAGTTTGAGATAAATCAATAAAACCAATGGGGTTTTAGGGCAGTATAAGTCCTGCAGGTGAATGCAACGTTGAGCGATGAACGTTGTGCTCCATAATTGTAGTTTTTCTCATATTGAGTTCTTATACAGAATAATTGACCACTGTAATGCCGATGTTGATTACATCGGCTTTTTTTTGCTTAAAATCCGACAAAAAATAACCTCCGTTATGGAGGCTATAGGTTAATTATTTCACTTCTACGATATCAAGACGTTGTGTAATAAAATCTGGGGTATCATCTTCATCAGTAAAAGCTTGTAGTGGGATTTCTTCTCGATCAAATGCTAAATCTCCACCATCGATGATGTCATCGCCGTGAGAAATATTTTTGAAATCAAAAAGCTCGGTATCACATAAATGAGATGGAACAACATTTTGGGTGGCACGGAACATGGTTTCAATTCTACCAGGGTAGCGTTTATCCCAATCACGTAACATTTCTTTGATCACTTGCCGTTGCAGGTTTGGCTGTGAACCGCAAAGGTTACAAGGAATGATGGGGAATTGTTTAGCTTGTGCGAAACGCTCAATGTCTTTTTCACGGCAATAAGCCAGAGGGCGAATAACGATATGTTTTCCGTCATCGCTCATTAGTTTAGGTGGCATACCCTTTAATTTACCACCGTAAAACATATTTAAGAACATGGTTTGCAAAATATCATCACGATGATGACCAAGCGCTATTTTTGTCGCGCCTAATTCTGTGGCTGTGCGGTATAAGATCCCACGACGTAAACGGGAGCATAGGGAGCAGGTTGTTTTGCCTTCCGGAATTTTTTCTTTAACAATGCCATAGGTATTTTCTTCAACAATTTTGTATTCAACGCCAAGGTTGTCAAGATAGGCGGGTAAAATATGTTCAGGAAAACCCGGTTGCTTTTGGTCTAAGTTTACAGCCACCAATGAAAATTGGATTGGTGCACTTTTTTGCAAGCTTTGTAGAATGGAAAGTAAGGTATAACTGTCCTTGCCACCGGATAAACAAACCATTATCCGGTCACCATCTTCAATCATATTGAAATCAGCGATCGCTTGGCCGACATCACGGCGGATCCTTTTTTGCAGCTTGTTTAAGTTGTATTGTTCTTTATTGTTTGTCATTCTAAATTGTTCTTCATTGTTGCTGGTTGTTACGCAATTAGCTGTAAATTAATTGTTTTTTAGCTTTGTGATGTTCATGGTTGGGTGTCACTTTTCGGTTATTTTTGCCTGAAAAAATCAAAAAAACCAAGTCCCAAGATTAGAAATAAATAGCTAACAGACACAAAACTAAAAAACATTCCTAGCATAGAAATTTCTTAGCCTGTAATGATAGCAGATGGTTGGGGGCTTTCGATACTAATTAGTAAAAAAGCTTTATTATGTGTCTTGCTTCTTGACTAGTGTGATAGTTTGGCAAGCAACTTGAGGAGGTACATTAACTTGAAAAATAATGGGTAAGCTCTAATTGATGAGTCGAAGTCCAATCTAAAATGGTAGAGCTAAAAATGTAGGGTTAATACTATCGTACAGCTAGTTAACTTTGTTTAATTTTTTGAGTTCATTATATTAAACGAGCGATTTTTTCTAAAAATATTTGAGTTATGTAAAAATAGTCCAAATTAGCTTATATTAGATTTGAGTTATTAAATATACCGCTATTAATATTTCTATTTTTATAGAGGGGTGACAAAAAATGCCCTATAGTTTTAATTAACAACGCGTGATTAATATTATGATTTTAATTTAGTTATTAATTTTGTTTTTTATAAAGTTACCGTTATATTTGTAAATATAATGAGTAATAGTGTAAGTTGATGATTGTTGTTGGGTTTATTTTTTTTGTTAACTATCAATTAGTTATGGTGTTTTTTTTGGTAAATAAAAAGTTGATAAACCTAATTTTAATATTGATACTTTAATCTATTTACTTGAAAGTTTCGACTTATATATTATATTTAATATATGTAGGCGTTGTTATTAACTGAATTAGGAGATAGATATGAAAATTAAAAAGTTATTTGCCATTTTTATATTCGCCTCTATATCAGTGATGGGTATCGCAGGGTGTTCATCAAATCAAAAAATAGAGACTGTTGACGGCCGGGCTATTATTTCAGATGGAAAACCTGAAGTGGATAGCGAAACAGGACTGGTTTCCTATAAAAATGCTGAAACGGGTGAGATTGAGCAGATAAACAGAGACCAAATAAAAAATATGAATGAGTTACAAAATTAATTAAGTTCATATATTGTTTTGGTGTTAATTTAATCGCATTCATCGATGTACTTTAGCTAGGTCATTGATGTGATAAAAAACCTCTTTATGTAGAGGTTTTTTATTTGTTCGGATAGGTAATTGAAACCTCCAAAGTACAATAATGTCGCTAGAAGGGATATGATGGTACAACTAAGATAGAAGTTGGTGTGGTTAAGTAAAAATGGAATAGAAAAATTTATAGTTTTTATCTGATTGAATACTAATAAACAAGTGATTAACCTAGATAAAAATGGAGGAAACATGCCTACAATAAACCCGATGGAGTTGATTTCATATACTATAGCAAATACCATAAAAATGGTGGTCACCCCAGTAGAATATATCGTTCAAAGTGGGGCTATAGGTGATGTGGTATTTATCAGTTGGCTATTTATAGGGTAAAAATTCTGCACCATATTAATAGTTATCGCCTGTGTTTATCTGGAAAGAAGGAAGGTTTAACTTCCTTCTGACTGGTTAAATAGAACTAAATAGTGAATTCATCACACAGTTTTTGTAATCTCATGAGAAACCTACCAACATGAAAACCATCACAGACAGCATGATGTACTTGTACTGCTAGTGGAAGTAATAATGTATCGTTCTCACTGTAAAATTTCCCTATAGTAAAAATTGGGGCGAAATTTTTTGTTATATCAGAGATATTCAAATTAAAGCTATCAAATTCTACCCATGGTAAAGATGATATATAAAAGAGATTGTCAGCTTGTATTGGCTGAGGAGATAATTTGGGGTTATCTTTGTACAATATCAACTGTTGATGATAATTCTCCATAAATTGGCAAATATCATCAGAATACTCGCACCATAAAGCAGAAAATGTTTCAGTTTCTTGGTGGAAAATTGTAAAGCTTGGGTTAATTTTATCCCATAAAATAAGCTCACCATTTTTTTTGGCTAATTTAAACTCATCATAGGTATTTGCCACTTGTGATAGCAAATAAATAATAATTGGGTAAAAACTATAATTTGTTGAATCTATTTGCTTTTTTAAATTGGTGATATTTATCTTCGTTGTTAAACTAAAACCACAGTTTATAAGTTGGTCGTATACATGGAAGTGCTCTTTACGTTGCCATGTATCAACGTTAAATTTTATGTAATTCACTTTTAAACCCTTCTAATAATAAATGGAAATTTTTTATTAGAAGGGGAGTTTTTCTGCTTTTGGTAACATTATGATAGCCCCCTGTATAATGGTTATAATAGATTAATATTTTACTGAATAGTTACATCTTGTCGAGTTAAATGTGACATAATCTAAATAAGAGCGTCCTTAGTGTACAGTCATAAAGGTAATACTATAATTTAGAAGATGGTTCTGCATCAATATAAATATCAAACAGCACCTTAAGATCAACCTTGAATATCTTAGAAAGTAATACAAGGTGGTCTATAAATATAGATAGGGAACCATCCTCATATTTTATATAGACGCGTTCAGAAACAGAAATCAGTTCTGCTACTTGCTTTGTCGTTAATTGACTTTCTAGACGTTTTTCCTTAATAAAATTACCTAATACGATGTTACCAACTTTGTTTTTCTTCATAATAGCCATTTTTTCAGTGAGTTTTTTAGTGATTATCGTAGATGAAAATTAATATTCAATGGGTAATAATCTGTAAAATGAAAGATTAAAGTTATTAATAAGCAATGTTAATTTAAACTAATTTAATTTGAATAGTTTGGCTATCAAAATTTAATGACATTTTATATGTGCTATATGTTTGAAATTAGTAGGATGTATCATGATGAATGATAAATTATGCTTATTACACTAATAAGTATGCTGAATAGATTAGATTTAATTAGTAGATACTACCTTCTAATGGTATTAAAGGCAGTATCTATTGTTACCCTGATAATCAAATAGATAATGCGATTTCCACCGCTTTTTGAGCATGGATAGCTGTCGTATCAAATACTTTGGCTGTGGTATCTTTTTCATTAACTAATAATGTAATTTCAGTACATCCGAAAATAATCCCTTCGGCTCCTTGTTGTACTAATGATGACATAACCCGTTGGTATTCTTTTTTTGATGCTTGGTTTATTTTCCCTAAACAAAGCTCATTATAAATAATCTCATGAATAATTTTTCTATCATTAAGATTAGGTGTTAATACGTCTAAATTAAATTTATTTGTTAGCCTATCTTTATAGAAAGGTTGCTCCATAGTAAACGAAGTTCCCAGTAACCCTATTTTTTTTAAACCATATTGTACTATCCGCTCACCTGTTGCATCAGCAATATGTAGTAGAGGGAGGTTAGTTTCCATTTCAATTGCCGTGGCAACTTTATGCATTGTATTCGTACATAGAACAAGGAAATCAGCGCCTGCAAGCTTTAAACGATTCCCTGCCTCAGCTAAGCATTGAGCTGCCAAATCCCATTGACCATTGGCTTGGTAGTGTTCTATCTCGGCGAAATCTACACTATATAAAATAATTTTTGCAGAATGTAAGCCACCTAAATGTTGTTTAATGCCTTCATTAAGTTGTTGATAATAAAGCAGAGTAGATTCCCAGCTCATACCACCAATAAGTCCAATTGTTTTCATTGTGGGGCTCCGTATAACTGACAGTTTTAGTTTTGACTATACTAATATTTTATCAATAATCACAATGCGATAGCATTATAAAGATGACTGTTTTTTACTTATATAAAAATATGCATGGTCTTAAACCTAAGTTTAATCTGTTTTTATATTTGGCTTATGTATGGTATTAATTTCATTTAAACATTACTTATTGCATGGTCTTTGGCTGTTGATGTAATAAAAATCAAATAAAATGAGCTAAGTTAACAATATTTACGTTTTAAAGATGGATTTTAAATGATATACAGTTATTATCATAAATGAAATCACATGCATAATATTGGTAAGGTAATGGCGACCATCAAATGAATTTTTTTAAAATAATCATTGCGATACTTATTTTTGGTGCTGCTTTTCTATTAGGGGCACTATATATGAAGCCAACCCAATTAAGTTTAGTTGAGCAAGTCAAAAAGAATGTTAATGATGTTTTGGCATACCCGCAAGCCGCTGAGTTTAGAAATATAGAATATCACTTCGCTCGTTATACTGCCGATAAAGGTAAGGTTGGTTATGTATGTGGGGAAGTTTATCGGTATAAAAATGATAAGCCTGACGGATTTAAACGTTTTATCGTTAAAGCGTATACGAATGATGAAGGTCGAATGGATATTTCCATTCCATTTGTTGATGGCGGTCATGAAATACTGTTGCCAGAACAGGTCAACCAAATTTGGCATGACAAATGTTCTAGCCCAGCATCTCCGTTAGAGTCGTTATCGTAGCTATTTGTATTTATTGCTGTCAGTAGCTTGTTATAAGGCAATGCTAGGCGGTGTTTGGGTCGATACATTTTAATGCTGCTGGGCGGTTTATCATTCTATGATAATAATCGATTAAAAATGGAGTGTTCGGCCGATTTAAAGGTGTTAGTAGCCAACGCTGAATAGACAGTGTTACAACAATATCTGCCAGGGTAAAATACTCCCCGCATAGGTAGTCGTAGTGGTTTTTTGTGGTCTTATTTTGTGCTAAAACAGAATCCAGTATTAGCATCTTTTCGTTCCATAAAACAATACTGGATTCTACTAGCTCATAGTGTTGTAAATAGAAGGGGTCTCTTCTAATTAGGGCCATGAAAGCGGCTCGCCAAGCAGGGTTTAGTTCAGCGCTTTGCCAATCCATCCATTTTTCAACTTCGGCTCTAGCAAGAGGGTCTGTTGGTAATATATTTTCATGTTGGGTTGTTGCTGCTAAATAGCGACATATTGTATTGCTTTCCCATAATGCTCCTTGGTCATGAATTAATACTGGAATGAGTGCATTAGGGTTTAGTTTTAAGTAGTTTAGTTGTTTTAGAGATTCTGTATTTCCCCATTGGTCTTCATGAATAAATTCAAGGTTCAGTTCGTGTGCTGTCCATAACACTTTACGAACATTAATTGAGGATGTTCGACCTAATATCTTTAACATTTTATCTAGCCCCTTAAAAATAATAATATTCAAATAACATAGATAGTTATGTTATGCAATTGTATTTTTATAGTTATTGCGATAACCCCACCTACGGTGATTGAAATAAAACTCAGTTGTAGTTACGGGTGTAAACTAATAAGAATAACTGGATTATATATATTTATATTAATGGTATACTAATTGAGTTGTAGTTGGTTTTGTTATTGATACAAAACAAAAAAAACCTTTGTGGTCAACGATGACTATATTTGTTGATATTCATTTTTTTAATGAATTTTAATTTAGTAGTTTAAGGAGTCGATAATGGTTAGTAATAATAGCGCACGTCGTTTATTAGGTATGCCTTACAAATTGAGCCGTTCTAAGAAGAATATTCGAGTGTCTATTGGTTCTAAAGATAATATTGCTGTAGCAGTCCAAAAAAACAAAGCAACAGAAAAGAAAACATATCATTCAATTACCGTTTTTTACCCTGAATATGTAGTCGGTTAATTATTATTTTTAACCCTCTAGTACCCTCTAGGGGGTTAAAATAACACTCTTCACTTAGTTTTTAATAAAAAACTCATTTCTTATCCTATTTTTAATACGAAATAAATTAATCATATTTAGCTGAATATAATTTTTTATAACAATAATTGTAGTCAGAAATATAATTAAACGTTAAGATTCCATCCATTGTATAAAATGAAAAATAATGATTACGATTAGGCGCTTTTGGATGAAATCTTACTGTTGGTTGTTGTTTTTGTGTTATATGTTTTTAACAGGGTGTTCTACTCAATTTAAATCAGATGAAAAAACAAATCGTTTAAAATTCAGTATCCAACATGCCAATACTATTCCTATTAAAGATTCCGTTGAACCACTTGCTGTTTCCGACATGTTGCCTGGCGATATTCTTTTGTCTTCAGCGACAGGGTTAAACTCGTGGGGAATTAGGCTATTTAGTATTAGTGGTGTAAGTCATGCATCTATTTATTTGGGACTTGGTGAGGTTGCTGAATCTGTTGGCAGTGGTGTGAGAGTTATTTCATTGAACCAAGCCGTAAGGGATTCGAATAATATGGTGGTATTGCGACAGTCGGGTCTTACATCACTACACGCAGATAAATTACGTGAATTTTCGATGCGTAATGATGGGCGTAAATATAATTATAAAGGTATTGTGATGATAGCCCCTTGGATGGTGACAAAAAGAATATGTGAACTACCATTAATTGGTGAAACAATACGCAATTTTTGTCTACAGACGTTAGCTAAAGTCCAGTTAGGTGATGACGTAGACCAAGCAAATGGTTTCTTTTGTTCTCAGTTCGTTATTGATGCATACAAATATGCAGGTATTCCTTTATTTGAAGGAAATTCATCATGGATAACCCCAGCAGATATATTACATATGCGTACAGGGGATGTGCCAACGTTTATGCCAACTCAGCGCTTAGTTTATGTTGGCCATTTGAAATCGTGGAGCTTCAGTAACGCTATCTTTAAAAAATAGCGCATTGTTTTACAAGCAAAAAAAGGCCAACGTATTAAGTTGGCCTGCTAAACTGGAAGCAATGTGAGCAATGTCGTTTGTGATAAACTTGAGTAATTTACTCAAGTATTCACGAGGTAAAAGATAACCATTCTCATTTAATAAATCAACCCCTTTTTTTGTATTGCTACTCATTCTTTATTTCTACTGATTTATTTTATTTATGCATGAAAAACAACTAGTTAATGCTAATTAAACTGTTTTTTTGTGTTTTTACTAATAATTTTATTTAAAAAAAATCGTTTAATGCGATTATTTCAGCCTAGATAATCGACTAAAGAGTGTATTCAGTATGAGAAAACTAAAAATTGGTGTCGTAGGTTTAGGCTCAATTGCGCAAAAGGCGTACTTACCCATCTTAACCAAGGAAGATAATTGGGAATTAATAGGCGCATTTTCGCCGAATCAATCGAAAGCCAGATTAGTTTGTGACAGATATCGAATAGAGCTATTTAGTCGTCTTGATTCTCTCGCTCAGCAGTGTGATGCGGTTTTTGTACATAGTGCTACTGCAAGCCACTATGAGGTCATAAAAAGGTTATTAGATTTAAATGTGCATGTTTATGTCGATAAACCATTAACTGAGCAGATTGAACAGTCTGAGCAATTAATTGAATTAGCAGACCTTCGACAGAAAGGGTTAATGGTTGGTTTTAATCGCCGATTTTCACCTTTCTACATGGCTTTAAAATATGACTTACAAAATATTTCTTCACTTCGTATGGAAAAACATCGTACGAACAGTGTTGGACCAAAAGATGTTAGGTTCACATTATTAGATGATTACTTGCATGTGGTCGACACCGTAATTTGGATGGCGGGGGCTGACTCAGAGGCGAAATTAATCAGTGGAAATATTCAAGCAACATCACAAGGTGAACTTTTTTACGCGGAACACCATATACAAGCAGGGCTATGTTGGCTAACGACATCTATGCATCGAAAAGCTGGGAGCCAACAAGAGAAACTGATTGCTGTGGCAGAAGATAGCATACACCAAATAACCAATATGAATCATTGGCGAAGTGAAGACGGCACTGGTATTCATGAGGCAAATCCCGGAAGTTGGGATTCAACCTTACTACAACGTGGTTTCGATGGGGCAATTCGTCACTTTATTGACTCGGTTTCAAACCAGTCTCAACCATTGATCAGTGGTGAGCAGGCGATTATGGCTCAAAGGCTGGTTGAAAAAATGATTTTAGAATCAAAGCAAATGGCGAATACTTAATTAAATAGTTAGAGTTAAATATAAAGTCGATTATCATTTTTTTATTTCAGCAGCCATGATAGTGAGATCCCCATATGCTAAACTTAACAAATAGTTCAGAGGTGTTATTTATTGCGGGTTTTGGCCCCATTGTTGTTGATCACCCAATGAGTCAGCATTTTTATTTGGATGTACTAAAACTGCCCTTAAAACCAATAGAAGAGGGGAGTCAGTATTTGACTTGTGAGCAAGATGCTCTCAATGGAACTAAACATTTTGCACTTTGGCCGATTGAGCAAGCAGCATTGTCTTGTTTTAAAGAACGACAATGGCCAGTTGAAATTCCTATCCCCCAAAGTTGGATGGAATTTGAAGTTTCAGATATTGATAAAATCACTCAAACTTGCCTCGAACATGGCTATAAATTATTAGTCTCTAATCAAATTGAGCCTTGGGGACAAACGGTAACTCGTTTGTTAAGTCCTGAAGGTATTCTTATTGGATTAACAGTTACACCTTGGTTAAGAGAATAGTTTTAAATTATCGCTAGAGATCTCATTTATCTTTGTGAATGAGAGACATTCTTAGCTAATTGTTTATAATTTTATGGTAAATCTTAATTTTAACTATTTTGTGGAGGGGTTATGTATAAAACGATTCTGGTCCCTATTGATTTAACTGAAGATGAATTAACCAGTAAAGCGGTTCGTCATGCTGTCAATCTTGCAAAACAATCGGGTGCTAACATTCATCTTATTCACGTTTTGCCTATATCATCTGCAATTATTAATGCCTATGCTTTGGGTTACATGGAAATAAAAGACCGTGCAACAGTTAAAGCAGAAGAGGATATGAAAATGCTAATGGATTCTATAGATCTACCTCATGATCATGTTAGCTACACCATTACATTTGGTTCCCCTCGTGATGAAGTGATTAATACTGCAAAGGATATCAATGCTGATATTATTGTCATTGGTTCACGCCGCCCGAATATCACGACTCATCTTTTAGGCTCTACAGCTGCGGGTATTGTTCGTTACGCAGAAACTTCAGTGCTTGTTGTTCGTTAATTTACAGATAAGAACCTACCTATAAATGTAGGTTCTTTCTAAATAGGATTTCTTTAGTTATAAATTTAGTGGGTAAAGTTTAGAATCTATTTTATTTATAGTAAGGAATTTTTGAATCCCTATGGAAAAATTTTCAAAAGAATTATTACGTATTGAGTATTTCTTGCTTCGAGTTTTGCGTTTTTATTTGTTATCGCTTTTGGTGTTTTTCCTCGGGTTATTGCCCGGTATTATCGGTTTCTATTGTATAGAAGGTCACTCACTGATTGAGTCAATGCTAAATGCATTATCAATGCTAAGTGGGCAACCAATAGAGCCTGCACCGATTACGCGTGCTGGTCGCTTTTTTATTGCTATTTATGGTTTATTTCTACAAAGTGTTTTTATTATCAGTATTGGCTTGATTGTAACACCCTTTATTCATCGTATTTTGCATAAATGGCATTTAGAAGAATAGGTCTATTTTTTGTCGTAATGTTAGGGAAGTTCACAGCTTTTTTACAATAGAAATACTATACTTTTATCGATGAAATAGTAAATATTCACCCGCACTTCCTAACGATTAAATCGTAAAAATTAACTAAAATACGGTTTAAAAGAGGATAAACACAATTAAAGAGGGCATCATATGTATAAGACAATTTTGGTTCCCGTGGATATATCTGAAGATGTACTAACAGATAACGCATTAAAACATGCTGTTTACTTGGCTAAAATGACTAATGCGACAATTCACTTATTTCACTCAGTACCTGATGTTTCAAGGTTCTCTATGAGCTATAGTTATCATTATGATTTACTGTCTTCTTTCGCTAAAAAAGCAGTAGAACGTTCTGAAGAGCAATTAAAAGAAATTATTGAAAAAATTGATTACCCTTCAGACAAAATCACTTATAAGGTTGAATTTGGTTCACCAAGAGATAAAGTGTTATCAGAAGCTGAAAGTATTAATGCTGATTTAATTGTAATAGGTTCTCGTAATCCGAGTATTTCAACCCATTTATTAGGTTCTAATGCTTCAGGTATTGTTTCTTACGCTAAAATATCAGTACTTGTTGTTCGCTAGAAAGAAATGCAAGTAAGAATAAAAATACAGCCTAATTCTAGGCTGTATTTTTTTAGGTGATATATATGAACGAAACTACTTCGTTTTGACCGCTTCTTTCGCTTGTTCAATAGCTTTAAGGGCTTGGCTACAGGCTTGCTCTTGGGCATCATCGGGGTAGCTTGCTAATGCCTTTTTCGCCTCTTCTAATTGGGATTTCATTAAGGCAATTTGCTCTCCCGCATTAGCTTCGTCTTTGTATTGTTCTTCTGCTTGTTTAACCAGATCATTCATTTCTTTAAAATAGGTATCACATGTTGGCCCTGCACTTGCATTAAAAGCGGTTAGAGCCACAAATAGACCACAGATTAACGGAAGAGTTCTTTTCATCATAATTTCGCTTTTAAAAGTCATAATATAATCAGGATAACATTCCATATAAAAAAACGCACCACTCAAAGGTTGCTAATGTTTTTAAGATATAAAAATTACATACATATTAAGACTATTCCTTTCCATAACTTGGCGTTATAGCATATTTTGCAAAATAGAAATGATAATCATTCTTGACTTAGTGCAGTGAAAAAGTGTACATTCAAGTACACTTTATTGGTATGAGAGAATAACTATGGCAAATAAAATTATGGTCAGCACAGAGAACTGGCCTGTCTGTGTAATGAATACCTTTCCTACATCAATGGATGAAACACGCTTATGGGTAGAGGAAATGGATTTACTATTAGCGAGAAGAGAGCAATTTGTGTTGGTTTATCCGCCAATTGCCGTGCAAGAAAAACCATCGAGGGAAGATATGGAAGGGATGAAATATGTACGCCGTTGGCTAAAATATGCAAAAGAACCTATGGAACAACATTGCCGTGCCATGATTGTGACGTTGCAACCAGATGGCAGCGATAAAGAAGAAAAAGAACGTATGGCACCTATGTTATCAGAATTGTATGGTCCTGAAGTTTTGTTAGCCGTTGATGTTAAAACAGCCAAAGAGCAAGCTGAGTTAGCTTTAATTTAGTTATATTGCAGTGGAACTTATTTTGCGTATATAGCTGGCAATGATATCAACAGAAAGGGTGATTTGTTGTTCAATAAATTCATCGCTAGGTTTGAAATCAGCGACACAAAAAGTTGTAATGAATACATCCGCTTTTAACATTTCTAGGAAACGGGAAGAAATAATTAGGAGTGTTGTTTCATCCACTTTAACATCAGGTAATTGACTGAGTTTTTGTGTGAGTGAACGGTAGCTTTTTACAGGGCCTTGTTCAAAAAAGGCCTGACTGATTTCGGGGAATCGGTTATATTCGCCAAGAATTAGCCGATATAAACCAATGGATTGTGGCTTAAGGACATTCAAGAGAAAGCGGGAACCATAAAATGATAAAACCATTTCAATGGTATCGAGTTTTGGAGCTTTTTCATTTGGCTCAATAAAGATGTCATCTATCATAGCGGCAACCACGGCTGCAAATAACCCTTCTTTATCACCAAAGTTTTTGTACAGGGTAGAACGAGAACCACCCGCCCGCTCAATAATCATATCCAAAGTCGCCCCTTCAAAACCATACTGAAGAAAAATATCAGCAGCGGCAGTGATTAATGCTTGATTACGGCGTTTCCCTTTTGGGGTTTTAGCCACTAATGGGTTATTCATAAATGATTAATCTTCCCCTTTTTACTCAACAACAAAATAATGTTATCAATTTTACCAAAATAGTTTGAATCAAGTCACCTTATTCGCGCTTTTACCTGAAAGAGATCATAAATTCAACGTATGTTTAGCTCTATGATATTTTAGAGGTTAACATGTTTAAGTCGATATCTGAATGGATGTCATTAGGGGGGACGAGATGGTAGGGTGTGCAACAGAGCAAAACGTCAGCGAGAATGAATCAATTAATAAGCAGAGAGAAATAACCAGGCTGTGTATCGAGTGTGGTTTACTTCTCTTACAGCATGGTGCCGAAAGTATGTTAGTTGAACAACTTACGACACGTGTTGGTATTGCTCTTGGGGCAAGTCAGGTTGATAGTGCAATTTCATCGAATTCACTGGTATTGACCACAATTATTGATGGGCGTTGTTTAACATCCACTCGTCGTATTATTGATCGTGGGATTAACATGCATGTTGTTACTGAGGTTCAACATGCGGTGATCCTTGTAGAGCATCATTTATTAGACAGTAAACAATTGCAGAAAAAACTGTCGTTAATTAAACCGTTACGTTACCCCCGATGGTTAATGGTATTCATGGTGGCATTATCTTGTGCTTGTTTTAGTACCTTAAATGGCGGGGGCTGGGAAAGTGCATTGATTACATTTATAGCCAGTGGATGTGCGATGTATATTCGCCAAGTCTTAACGTCTCACCAAATGAACCCGTTGATTAATTTCTGTATGACTGCGTTTGTTGCCACCTCCGTTTCAGGCCTATTGTTGAAGATCCCATATTTGGCGGTTACAGAAACCATCTCGATGGCAGCAAGCGTATTGCTGTTAGTGCCTGGTTTTCCGTTGATCAATGCGGTTGCTGATATGTTCAAAGGGCATGTCAATACAGGGGTTGCACGTTGGACCATGGCAAGTTTGCTGACATTAGCGACATGTATTGGTGTGGTAGTTGCTATGACAATATGGGATTTAAGAGAATGGGCATAAGTTTTCTACTTGAATTAGCTGAAAAGATGGCGTTAGCTGCAATCCCTGCGGTAGGTTTTGCTATGGTATTTAATGTTCCTGCTAGAGCATTAAAATATTGTGCATTATTAGGCGCGATTGGTTATGGCTCTAGAATTGTATTAATTGAATTTGGTTTACAAATAGAATGGGCCAGTTTTGTATCCGCTATACTCGTTGGGGTGATTGGTATTCAGTGGTCTCGCTGGTGGTTAGCACACCCTAAGGTTTTTACTGTCGCTGCGGTGATACCGATGTTTCCGGGAATTAGTGCTTATATTGCGATGATTTCGGTCGTGAAAATCTCTCAATTTGGTTATAACCCTGAGTTAATTGAGGTTTTAGTCACTAATTTTCTCAAAGCATCTTTTATCGTTGGGGCATTATCTATTGGTATCTCGTTACCTGGCTTATGGCTTTACCGCAAAAGGCCGAGTGTTTAATGATAAATTAAAAGTAACAGTTTCTACTAACTTTGCATAAATTCTCATCATGGTTTTAATAGATAAAATTGAGAGACTCCTGATACCATTTGTGTTTTTATTTGATTAGAATAGATGTATATTTTCTTATATACTTTAAGGTGTTAGCGTTAATCCTATCACCTTATTCTTATTTTTTGCTGTTATTCTAGTCATCGGTGCTATTTTGAAACAATCCAGTGTATTTAAATACGTTAAACGTTTTATTCCTTTTATAATTATTCTTTTTTCCATTCCTGCATTTGCATCACCAAATTCGTTTACAGAAGCTAAAGTTCTCAGTAAAAATCAGGTGTATAAAGACCAAAATAAACAGGGCGAAGGGACCCTATATTGTGGTTGTCAGTGGGAATGGTCTGGCAAAAGCGGTGGACAAGTTGATTTAGCCTCCTGCGGCTACCAAGTGCGTAAACAGCAAACACGTGCTCAACGAATTGAATGGGAGCATATTGTTCCGGCGTGGGTCTTTGGGCATCAACGACAATGTTGGCAAAAAGGCGGCAGAAAAAATTGTGTTTCAACTGACCCAGTATTTGGGATGATGGAGGCTGATTTGCATAATTTGGCTCCATCCATAGGGGAAGTTAATGGTGACCGAAGCAATTACCGTTTTGGGCAATTGGGCAATGATGTAGCTTATCCGTATGGAATGTGCCGGAGCCGTGTAGACTTTGCACAGAGGGTATTTGAGCCCCGTAATGAAGTCAAAGGCCAAGTTGCTCGTGTCTATTTTTATATGCATGACCGTTATAATTTATCGATGTCACGCCAACAGCAACAATTATTAATGGCTTGGGATGAAAAATATCCGCCTAGTCAGTGGGAAATGCAACGAGATGAGCGAATAGCAAAAGTCATGGGGCATCATAATCCATTTGTGACAGGGGAAAAAAAATGGCGTTTAAATCATAAAAATACAGGGGAAGGGTTGCGTGTTTCACAACCGTCATCATCCACTTATAGTCACAATCAGCAACGAGTGACAAATAGACCTGAATCCTATGAAATCAAAGGCAACATTAACTCAAAAAAATACCATTTTTCACACTGTTCAGGCTTTAAAACCACCGCAGATAAAAATGCTAAAATGTTTGCAACAGAGGCCGAGGCTAAAGCAGCTGGTTTTATATTAGCGGGAAATTGTAAACCACGTTGACGATATGTTTATTTCACCTAACTAGGTAATTATTTGATTAGCTTATTTTATTTTTTAGCTATGACACCAAATGTTTTTTATCACAAAACCATTAAAAAATGTTAGAAAAATGTTGCTTTTCGAAAAAAAATAACGCTATATTTAATGTAAATAAAAAACTGTAGCAAAAACATGAGCTCATCGGGTTTCAAAAAATGTTGCAGTTTGTCATATTAATGTCATACAGATTCATTAGTTTAAAGGTATCGCTGTCACAGGAGAAACTAATGGGAAATAATTGTTTATTTAGGTGTATGCAAAACCGGTTACCACTCCATCATGGAACTGTCATGGTGAGATTGGTAACCGGTTTTTTTATTGGTGACTTTTCTGAAATGAAATTATATCGCCAAGCACAAGTTCCACCATTAACTATGAGCTTGAAGGGAGCTCCTCTCTGTTTTGAATAGTCCGTCATTTGAATTGACATCACTGATACCTGGAAGGGTTAATACTATGAGTAGACAGAAAGCTGCAACAAAGGCACGTCGTGAAATGAAACGTTCATCACGTAAAGACCGTTCTGGTCGGTTTGATATGAATAATGTTGCGTCTTTTGCTGAATTTACAGGCATTGAGCCTATTGGTATGGCAAAAGAACGTCGTGATGAATCTCCTATCTTGCCAAGAAATGACGCTCAAAAGCTCTATATTAATTCCATTAAGCATAAGCAATTAATTTTTGCTAATGGTGAAGCGGGGTGTGGGAAAACCTACATAAGTACTGCACTTGCTGCGGACGCGTTAATTCATAAAGATATCAATAAGATTATTGTGACAAGACCTGTTCTTCAAGCGGAGGAAGATCTCGGTTTCTTACCGGGGGATATGTCGGAAAAATTTGCACCTTACTTTCGTCCTGTCTATGACGTTTTGCTGAAAAGGTTAGGAGCCTCTTTTTTACAATATTGTTTACGTCCTGAAATTGCTAAGGTGGAAATAGCGCCATTTGCCTATATGCGTGGTAGAACCTTTGAAAATGCGATTGTAATTTTAGACGAAGCGCAGAATGTTACAGTCACACAAATGAAGATGTTCTTAACCCGATTAGGTGAGAATGTGACGGTAATTGTTAATGGTGACGTCACACAATGTGATTTACCTGAGAATGTGCCATCAGGGTTGGCAGATGCATTACAACGTTTTAGTAGTGATGAAATGGTCTCAATGGTGAATTTCACGATTGAAGATTGTGTTCGGTCACAATTGTGTCATAAGGCATTGTTGGCTTATAACCATTAATATCGTCATTATTGCTGATGCCCCGTGGTTAATTACGGGGCATCTTGTTTAATCTGAAAGCGGTTGATTAGTGATATAACATTTCGTGCACAATTTGTTCATCAGTTAAAGTATAAGGGTAGTAGGTTGGCCAATTTTCTAGTTGCCCTAATAATTTTTCTTGCGAATCATTACCCATATATAAATGGAAGTGGCCCGAGGTTTGCGGCTCAATGATATGGTCGCTAAATTGAATATATTTTGGTGCTTTCGAGTTTGCGTCTTGGCACTCAAATAAATAGCGAACACCTTTTTTCCCCGAAACGTAATTCAGTATTTTATAACCAGAATATGTGTAGTGGCAGCTATTTACGACACCATTTTGGGTAAATTCGATAATGTCATTTTCAATACCGATGCTATCAACATCCGTTGCATAGCCTTTTTTATAATACTCTCGGTACTCTTCAACGGTTTTATCTTTATTTTTTTTCGCTTTATTTTCGAGCACTTCATCAAGTTTTCCATTTAATAATAATGGGTTGACGGATACCCAAATACCTTGCCAATCACTCAGTGACCTATTTTTGACATCAGCATCATCAAAAACCCCTTTGGAAGCTTGAAGTGCTTTTTCTGATTGGGGATGAGCGTGACTGTGTGAACCATGAGAAGTTGCAGTAAAGCTGGTTACAGCAAGAACAGTGCATAAGCTCGCTTTTAGAATTGCCATTTTGTACACAATAATTTTCCCTATTTTATCGAGTGGATAAGAAAATGATGGGTATGTTATAACATAACATTAATGGCAATGAAAAGTGTTTTAACGTCATTTTTAAGCGATGCAATAAAATGGTGGCGTTTGTGAATGACAGTTTGGTGGGGTAGATAAACTCGCTTATTAGGGCTAATAAGCGAGTAGAGGGGGTTTTAATCGTCTGGGTTATCCATTACGGCGTGGCGTTCATGATGGTAACCTTCTTCATCATAGCCATGACGCCAGTATGGGATAGCATAAATATCTTCACGGCCAAAACCCTTTTCACGACGAATAAAACGGCGTAAATCACGAATTATTTGGTCTTCTCCGGCAATCCAAAAAGCAGTATCACTGGTTGGAATGTCCCATGATTTAAAAGTAGAGATTAACGCATCCGTTTTAGTGATATCACCACAAATCCAAATAATTTCAACATGTTGTGGTTTTTCTAATTCACGAATATCTTCTTGGCTATCTAACCGTAAAACAACTTTACCTTGTGCATCTTTAGGCATTTTTTCTAGTAATGCGGCAATGGCTGGTAATGAGCTAGAATCCCCAGCCATAAAATAGTGTTTTCTAATAGGTAAGAGTGGGTCTGGACCACCAGGATTGGTGATCCCCATCCAATTACCCGGCTTTGCATCCCGAGCGAAAAGATAAGCGGGGCCTGTCACGCCATCATGCATTGCAAATTCAATATCAATTTCTTTTATTTCAGGTCGAATAGCACGCACACTATAGGTTCTCACAAATGGGCGGGGCTCATTTTCTGGCCAACTACGACCTTTTTCTGTTAATACAGGTAATGCTGGCTGGCTTTTTAAATCAGGAGCGAGAAAAATTTTCAGATGCCCACCTTCACAACCTGTAGGATAAGCACTGAGTTTTTCTCCGGTGAAGGTAATGCAACGGATAGAAGGGCTGACATCCCTAATCGATTTAACTTGGATAAGCTGTGGTGGAGCCGGGCGGTAGATATTTTTTTCAACGGGTTGTTCGGTAGCCACGGACAATCTCCTATGTTAATGATAATTTTATTATATGGTAATTATTATCATTATCATGAATATGCCGAAAAGTTGCAATACATAGTCTATGATTGTGGGGAGGATTTTTGTGTTTTATTAACCGGTAGTCAATTGAGTGATTGATCTGTACTGATAGCCGTCACTTAAGGAATAGCGATGGGATGACTATTCAGCAGGGGTTAATCGATAAATCAGTAAAATAAAGCGGTATAGTATGGTCGTAAGAATACATTTGAAGGCATGAAAAATTGACTGAATATGTAAAAAGGTACTTTGTTACGTTGTAACGTTTAGGCAATGAACTCTTTCGACTCACTGAATGCACTCAGCGTATTTATAAAATATGCCGTATATAAACTATACGGCATTCAATAGGTTAACTACTTCACTTTCATTCCGGCGGCGGTCATCATTAACTTAAATAGATAAGAGAATGCGAATAACGCGAATACACTCCCTAGCCAAATGACCGCCATCCAACCAAGTTTTTTCCACCAAGGTGAGGCTATCACGTTATCAGTGGTAGCCTTGGTCTGGGGTAATTTTTCCTCTGAAGACATAGTAACTCCAATAGGTATAAACCAAAATAACGGGAATAATGAATAATGCACCAACGAGCATAAAGCCCAAGCTTTCCGGTGGACCAGCGGCTTCACGGAAGCTAATTACTGGCGGAATGAGCGTTGGCCAAATACTGATCCCTAGGCCAGTAAAACCAAGGAAAATCAGTAAAAGTGCCGCCAAGAATGGCACGCTATCATGTTGCTGGCGTTTAGCACTCTTTAAGATCAACCAAGTGCAGCCTAATACTAGTAATGGAACAGGTAAAAAGAAGAATAGGTTAGGGAGTGAGAACCAACGGTCAAACACAGCTTCATTTAACATTGGCGTCCATAAGCTAATGATTGCAATAACAGCTAACATCAGTAAGGTTAATGGGCGCAGGATACGATACATGGTACGGCGTAGGTGGCCTTCAGTTTTCATGATTAACCAGCCACAAGCGAGCAACGCATATGCCACGACTAAGCCAAAACCACAAAATAGTGGGAACGGCGCAAACCAATCAAAATAGCCCCCTATGTAAACGCGGTTTTCAACATGGAAGCCTTGAATAAATGCCCCGACAACCACACCCTGCACAAATGTGGCGAAAATAGACCCCCAAATAAAGGCATGATCCCAATGTCGACGATGCGATTCGTCTGCTCTAAAGCGGAACTCAAAAGCAACACCTCGGAAAATCAACGCTAATAACATGAAGGTTAAAGGGATAGAAAGAGCATCTAATACAATTGCATAGGCGAGTGGGAATGCACCAAATAAGGCGGCACCACCTAAAACCAGCCAAGTTTCATTGCCATCCCATACGGGGGCAACGCTATTCATCATCAAATCGCGGTCTTGGCTATCTTTCAGGGCTGGATACAAGATCCCTATACCTAAATCGAAGCCATCCATTACGATATACATCAACATACTAAATACAATGATGACAAACCAAATGAGAGGTAAATCAATGCCCATGAGTTGCGTCCTCCGCGATACCTTTACGAATTAATTTCATCATGTACATGTAACCGATACCGAATACACTGCCATAGACGACAAAGAAAGCGATTAGGCTAATACTCATGTGCATTTCACCGTGTGCACTAACAGCATCAGCGGTTCGCTGTAACCCATAGACAACCCATGGTTGGCGGCCTATTTCTGTGGTAAACCACCCTGCAAGAATAGCGATTAAACCAGAAGGTGCCATGAAGAAAATAAAACGTAAAAATGCTTTTGACTCGTAAAGGTTTTTACGATAACGCAGCCATAGCCCCCACACGCCAGCAACTATCATTAACAAGCCTAGCCCAACCATGACGCGGAATGACCAAAACACCATAAACACATTTGGCCTATCTTCTGGTGCATATTCTTTTAACGCTGGCACTTGTTTATCAATGCTGTGTGTTAAAATTAAACTTGCCAGATAAGGGATTTCGATAGCGTATTCCGTTTTTTCTTTTTCTTGGTTGGGGATACCAAATAAAATAAGTGGCGTCGCTTCACCGGGTTTGTTTTCCCAATGGCCCTCCATTGCAGCAACTTTAACTGGTTGATGTTTCAATGTATTTAAGCCGTGTGCATCACCAATCAAAGCTTGAACGGGGGCTAATACCAAAATTAGCCACAGTGACATGGAAAACATCTTTTTCATGGCACTGGACTTGTTACCTTTTAGTAGGTGCCATGCAGCAGAAGCACCGACAAAGAAAGCTGCCGCAAGGAATGCTGCGGTTGTCATGTGCAGTAGGCGATAAGGGAAGGATGGATTGAAAATAACGGCCAACCAGTCAACGGGTACAATACGACCATCAATGATTTCAAAGCCTTGTGGCGTTTGCATGAAGCTGTTAGATGCTAAGATCCAGAATGTTGAGATAATGGTTCCGAGTGCGACCATGCAAGTCGCAAAAAAGTGAAGTTTTTCACCCACACGGTTCATACCAAACAGCATTACACCAAGGAAACCCGCTTCTAAGAAAAATGCAGTGAGGACTTCATAAGTTAGTAATGGCCCAGTAATACCGCCTGCAAAATCAGAGAAGAAGCTCCAGTTAGTCCCAAATTGATAAGCCATTACCAACCCAGAAACGACACCCATTCCGAAATTAACCGCAAAAACTTTTGACCAAAAATGGAACAGCTTTATATAGTCTTCATCACGAGTTTTAAGCCATAAACCTTGAAGCACAGCGAGGTAACTCGCTAGCCCAATCGTAATGGCGGGAAAAATAATATGGAACGAGACCGTAAACGCAAATTGAATACGGGCGAGTTCCAACGCACTTAGTCCAAACATATTGACCCCTGAATGGAAATGTTAATGGCACGCCCATTTAAAGCTTTGGTGATAACAATCGAAGCGCTTATCCCTAGCAAAAAATCGTTAACGCCGGATACAGCTAAAAATGTTTTGTGCTTATAGTTAAAAAAAGTCAGGTGAATGTGTGGATAAGTAGAACATGAGACGATAAACTATAATAGTAACAATTATTGAGAAATTAACTATAACAGTTGAGGCGGCTATGACGAGATATGAACAGTTAGCAGCGCAAATTCGTCAACAAATTGAAGACCATATCTGGCAAGTTGGTGACAGATTACCTTCACTTAGGGAAAGCGTTAAGCAATCAGGTCTGAGTTTAATGACCGTGGTACAAGCCTACCAATTACTCGAAAGCCAAGGTTGGGTTGTTGCTCGCCCGCAATCGGGTTACTATGTGGCTAACCGTAATAATTCATTTGCTGCGGCAAAGGGAGGAAAAGGGCTACATTTAAATGAGAATGTAGAGATTAACGCCTCTATTTTTGGTGTGCTACAAGCTTGTAAGGACCCTGATATTATCCCATTTGGCTCCGCATTTCCAGAACCCGCCCTGTTAGATGAACCAAAGCTTGCTAAATCGCTAGCTTCAGTGGCAAGGCGCTTATCAAAATTTAATACGCCAGCGAACCTTCCTCCGGGGAATGAGCAATTACGGCGTAATATTGCCCAACGTTATGCCACTCAAGGGATCCACGTTGCACCCGATGAAATTGTCATTACAGCTGGGGCGATGGAGTCCTTAGTTCTTAGCTTACAATCAGTTACGCAACCAGGGGACTGGGTTGTTATCGAGTCTCCAGCATTTTATGGTTCTTTACAGGCGATAGAACGTTTAAAACTCAAAGCAATAGCTATCAAAACTGACCCTATCTTGGGTATCGACCTAGATGCACTTGAAGAGATAGCGAATAAATACCCAATTAAAGCCTGTTGGTTAATGACTCACTATCAAAACCCCCTTGGCGGCACGATGCCACAGGCTAACAAAAAGCGCTTAGTTGATATTCTCAATAAACACCAAATTGCGTTAATTGAAGATGATGTTTACGGTGAACTCTATTTTGGCAATAAACAACCCATCCCTGCTAAGGCTTTAGATACCAAAGGTAATTTCTTCCATTGCTCTTCATTTTCCAAATGTTTAGCGCCGGGTTATCGGGTTGGCTGGGTTGCGGCTGGTCACCACGCGACAAAAATTCAACATTTACAAATGATGAGCACAGTTTCTGCCAGTGTACCGACTCAATTGGCGATTGCTGAGTATCTTTCTCTGGGCGGTTATGACAATCATTTGCGTAAACTGCGGCAAACTATGGAGCAACGTCAACATCAGATGCTCGGGGCCATAGCAAAATATATGCCGGCTTCAGTAAAAGTTAATATGCCTAAAGGCGGGTATTTTTTGTGGTTAGAATTTGAAGCACCTTTTAATGCTATTCGTCTTTATCAATTGGCTCTTAAAGAAGGGATCAGTATTGCGCCTGGTAGTATGTTTTCAACGAGCGAGCAGTTCAACCATGCATTTCGTCTGAATGCTTCATTTACATGGAACGAGCAAGTAGAAGAGGCCATGAAAACTTTAGGTCGTTTATGTCACTATTTAATTAATGAGAGGCGCGAATAGTCACATTATTGTTGTTAATTCATTGCCTTGAGAGACTAACTTTGCCAATCTAAGCTAAAACCACAAGTACCAATGGCAGCATAGGGGGTAATGTGAAAATAAAATGTTTTGATATGACGGAGTTACCTATCCTTGATTGGAATGATGGCGGGGGGTTTAGCCAAGAGGTTTTTTGCTGGCCTGTCGCATCGGATTACTCTTTACGTGCAAGTATTGCAACGATTAATAAAGATAGCTACTTAAAACGCTATGCCGAAGGCGAAAGGCTAGCTATCTTGCTTAATAAACAGCCGCTTTCATTAACCGATAACAAGGGTGTTGAATATCCACTAGGGCAAGTGGGTGACAGTATTCAGTTTTCTGCTCAGCAGTATTGCGCAGTTAATATAAAGCAACCCTCAACTCAATTATTGAATTTTATTTTTCGGCAAGATAGGTGGAGCGTTAAAAATTATTTAGTGACTGAAAAACGTAGGTTACCGGCAAACCAAGCAGGTCTTGTTTATGTACTTGAGGGCCAGTGGGAGGTTTTTGGTGGAAATTGTAACATAATGGCAAAAGGGCAAGGGGGCTGGTGGCTTCCTGATATCGGTGAAGGGGAGGTTAAGCCACTTAGCACCGATAGCAAATTAATTTGGATTGAGTTGTTGCCTCACTAGCTGGTTGCTAAGCCAATTGCAGCAAAAGTCAGCATTCCCCCTGCAACACCTTCGGTTATGCGGCGTTTTTTATCATTATAAGTTTGCTTGTTATGCATGGACGCAAATAATGCTCCGATCACACCGTAAATAACAATACAAGAAAAAATAAAAGTGGCAGACAAGATCAACGATTGAATAGCAACACTTTCATTTAATTGGATAAAATTAGGTAAGATGGCGAAGTAAACTAAGAGACCTTTAGGGTTGAGAAAGCTGGTCAAAAAGGCTTTGCCGATGATTGATTTTGTCGAGGCTGTTTTAATGCATATTTCACGTGTTCTGATGGCTGATAGCAGCATACAAACCGCGAGATAAGCCACATACGCGACACCTACCCATTTAATTGTATGGAAAATGGCTGGTGAGGCAGCAACAATCGCTGATAACCCTAATGCGGCAAGTATAGCATGGGTCATATAGCCCATAATAATTCCTAAATTAGCTTTCCAAGCAGCAATGGCCCCGCCGGAAAGACCTTGAGCAGAAATAAACAGCAGATCAGGTCCTGGTGTACATACCAGAGGGATCACAGTTGCGCTAAATAACAGCAAAGTTTGTAACTCCATTTGAATACCTCATGTTGATTATTTTTATTTAACACAACTGGCCAGTCGCAATAAAATTATAACTATGTATCGATAGTGTTGGGTTTTTTTATTGCTTGTAAAGCGTTAATTTTTGATATTAAATATCAAAAATTAACTTAAAAATAGCACTCAGATTCAATAGGTGAAAATATGGTAAAACTTGATGCCATAGATAAACATATTTTACGGGTTTTACAACGAGACGGTAAAATTCAAAATATTGAATTAGCTAAAGAAGTTGGGCTTTCCCCTTCTCCTTGTTTACGCAGAGTTAAATTATTGGAAGAAGCTGGGGTGATAAAACGTTACGTTGCGGTGCTTGATGGCGCTAAGATTGGGGCGGGGTTATCTTTATTTGCGCGTATTTGGTTTAAAACGCAGGATGCTCACACCATCAATCAATTTGTCCAAGAGATAAAGCAAATGCCAGAGGTTGTTGAATGCCACTTAATGGCAGGGGAATGTGATGCGCTAGTCCGTATTGTGACACATGATCTTGCATCATATCGCCGTTTCCATGCCGACCATCTGACACAAATTAATAGTATTCAAAGTATTAAGACTGAAGTGCCAATGGAAACAGTTAAAGTGACTTATGCATTACCATTATGACAGTATCGCTAATCGTTTATTGTTGTTTTATCAATTTTGTTGGGGCACATTCAGTTAGCTCTACAGTGTTATCAGGTAAGTAAAAATAGCCTGATTTCCCCATTTTTTTGATTTAACAATTAAAATAGTGGGCATAATATGCCTTGCATCAGGCATTATGGCGGTTGTGACGAATCAATAATAGTAACCGATATATTATTTAGTATTTTAAGAAAAGACAATAAGTAAAATATAAAATTTTTATTTATTAAATATTGTTTAACTATGGGTAGGTGATATTTAATTGTATTTTGAAAATTAATTTTACAAATTGAAATATAATTATTGATTTTAATATATAGAGAGAAAAGTTATGGTGAAATAGTAGCGTTGTTGTTTAGTGTGAGAATGTGAAATGTACTTATTTATATATCGGTTCGTTTTTTGATTAGGTATTTGGCTCAATAATAGTAACTGTTGGGTTTATAAATCAATACTACTGATAGCGTAATCTAATTGCTTGATATGTCAGTAATGAAATGGTTTTTTTTTGATCCTGCGCAACATCATTTTATATCCCTTCCTTATACTAGTATTAATCAAAAAAATATAATGCGAATATTTCTTATTTAATGAAGTTAGTAATTTCCAGTTTATTTCAATAACACGAATGTAATTATTGGCACGGCTTTGTTCTGTTATCAGTTTGCCAGTGAATTAGATGGTTATTATATTTCTTTATTCGAATTATGAAGCTCAAATTTTAAAGAAACTATTCGTCAGTAAATTGAAGGAAAACTATGATTTATCCGATTACTGATAGGCTGTTGCCTACCATCAATAACGCTGAGTTTAAGCGTTATGCTATGCGTTATTTGGATATTGAGAGACAAACACAGCAAGCTATTACTCAATATGGGGTTAGTTTTGAACCTGCTTTTTCACAGCAAAGTGAGATAAACCAGCTTAAACAGGATATTAAAGCGCTAGGTGCATGTTTTGCGAATAATGGAAAGAGTATACATAGTCATTGGCTATCGAGTGCTTGTGTGCAGTGCCGCACAGGGGAAGGGAGTTACACCACATTTTTATCATTAAAATGCCACCGTGACTGCTATTTTTGTTTTAATCCTAACCAAGAGAACTACCAAGGTTTTCAACATGAGATGAGGGACGCTGTTGGCGAAGTTGCTGCAATTGCAGAGCAAAAATACCCGCTAACACATATTGCTTTAACGGGAGGTGAACCATTACTTTTCCGCCAAGAGAGCATTGCGTTTTTCGCAGCAGTTCAACAGAAATTACCTCAGGTTCATAGCCGCTTATATACAGCTGGTGACCCATTAGACCGTAGCACAGCGGTAGCCTTAGCAAACGCAGGCCTTAAAGAAATTCGCTTTAGCATCAAAATTGATGATGCAGAAGAACGGATTGAGAAAGTTTTACACCGCATTGAATTAGCAAGAGAAATTTTCCCGACGGTGATGGTAGAGATGCCGGTTATCCCAGGCACTGAACCGCAAATGTACAAGTTACTCATGCGGTTAGATGATATTGGTATAGATGGGATTAACTTATTGGAATTTTGTTTTCCTTTAACAAATAGTGACGCTTACCAATCACGGGGCTTTCAACTTAAAAACCCCCCTTATGAAGTGTATTACAATTATTGGTATGCAGGTGGGCTTGCTGTCTCCCAAAGTGAATTAGCTTGTTTGCGTGTGGTTAAATTTGCATTAGAACAACAGCTATCACTTGGTGTGCATTATTGTTCCTTGGAGAATAAACACACAGGTCAAGTATACCAAAGTAACGCATTTTTTCGGCAACATGCTCAGCTTATTGGGCAACATTATCTATTTTCATCTCGCGATTATTTTTATAAAAGCGCCAAAGTATTTGGTGATGACCGCCCACAAGTAGCAAGACTATTAAAACAAGCGGGAATTTCTTATCACGAAGAGTTGTTGCACGGCTTTTTGCAGTTTAATCCCGAATCTATTTTGTATTTAACTTCCCTCGTTGATTTACCCATCGCACTCACCTCACACATCATTGAGCCTGATGAGCAGGGCAACCCTTTAATTAAAGAAGTGAAGGTTGAATTAACGACACCAACTCAATTTTTATTGGCCGATTTGCATGAAGGTTCCTGTAATGAATAACATCCCAACATTTGATTATCTCTATGCGCGTCAATTTGCTTATGACGTATTAAGACGCTTATTAATAGAAGAACCTACCCCTGAGTTATTAAATTATTTGGATAATACGGGGTTGGCATTATTCCCTTGTGATGAAGCATTACCCGCGATGAAAAATGCAATTGAGGAAATGGGAAAAGATTTACAGTCACGGACGTTACAAGCAAACGCGGATAGTTTTGAAGATTTACATTGGGATTTTACCCGCTTATTTATTGGCCCAGAAGCGCCTCCGGCGGCACCATGGGAGTCTACTTATGTCTCCCGTGACAAATTGTTGTTTCAAGAAAACACATTAGCTGTAAAAACCTTTTATCAAAAATATGGGTTCCAATTACCTGAGGGTGACATGGAGGCAGCAGATCATATTGGGTTTGAGTTAGATTTTATGTGGAATTTAAGTCAACGCATTGTTGCGATTGTCGATGTTGGAAATGAGCTAGGCGAAGACGCAAAAAAATTATTGTTAGGGTCATCTGCATTCTTAGATACGCATCTTTTAGCATTTATTACCCCGTTTTGCCGTGCAATGCATAACCATGCAGAAACCTTATTTTATCGCCAATTAAGCTCACTTTTAGAGCTTTTTTTGCGCAACGACCTTAAAAGAATCAATGAATTAGTTAATTAATAATAATAAAGCAAAGTGAAGAGGTAAGAGCAATGTCAGAAAGACAGAAAGTAGCCTTAAGTCGTCGTTCATTTTTAGCATGGACATCGGCGGCATCAGTGATGGCTACGTTGCCGCTAAGTAAACGACTTTATGCTGCAACACCAGAAGAGGAAAAAGCCGTTGCCCAAGCAACCGACGCTGTCACTCAAGGGACATGGAAGCCCGTGGCATGTTGGCATAACTGCGGTGGTCGTTGTGTCAATAAAGCCCTCGTCGTTGAAGGTGTCGTTGTTAGGCAAAAAACAGATGATGTGGTAGCGGACTCACCTGACTTTCCACAACAACGAGGCTGTTTACGTGGGCGTTCTCAACGTAAACAGGTATTCGGCGCCGATCGATTAAAATACCCAATGAAACGTAAAGGTTGGGCTCCCGGAGGGGGAGATAAAAGCTTGCGTGGGCGTGACCAGTGGGTACGTATTAGCTGGGATGAAGCACTTGATATTGTTGCGTCAGAAAGCAAACGCATCAAAGAAAAATATGGTAATGAATCCATTTGGATCACAGGCGGCAATGGTGTTGATATCCAAAATGTTTATGCGAAAGCGGGTGGATTTGTTGGCGACTGGGGAACAACGTCATGGGGAGCATGGTTTGAAACACCAGCCCATTTAGGGTTGTTAGAAGGTTTTTATACCTTTGGTACCAATGATCGTTTTGATATGCGTAATTCACAATTGATTGTTATGTGGGGGGCAAACCCTGCGTGGAGTAGCCCTGGTAGCCCAACCTATAACTACTATCAAGCAAAAAAAGCAGGAGCTCGGTTTATTTGTATCGACCCAAGCTATACTGCGACAGCGGAATTAATGGATGCTGATTGGTACCCTATTAACCCGGGTACTGACCACGCTTTAGCGTTGGGCATCATGTATGCTCTATTGGAAATGGACAGCCAAGATAACCCATTAATTGATTGGGATTTCTTGCGCCGTTGTACGGTTGGTTTTGATGAAACTAATATGCCAGCAGGGGCTGATCCAAAAGGTAATTTTAAAGATTATTTATTAGGTACGTATACAGGGGAGCCGAAAACACCTGAATGGGCATCTAACATTTGTGGGCTATCCGCTACAGATATCCGTAAATTGGCCCGTGAAATTGGTGGGACAAACCGAGTGGCACTACTTACTGGCTGGGCTCCAGCTCGTGTTCATAATGGAGAAGGTTGGGTACAAGCATTCTCAACCTTAGGTTTTATGACAGGGCATATGGGTAAACCGGGGCGTATGACAGGGGTAAGCTGCCATTTTGCGGCAGGGAATAACGGTACTCGCTTAGTGATGGCTGGCGACAGTGGTTTACCGGCGGTGCCAAACCCAATTAGCCTGAAAATTAACCATAATGAACTCAACCGTGCATTATTAGAGAAAAAATTCCGTCAACGCGGTGTGGGTGATGTAAACGCTAACATTCAAATGATTATCCACCCATTTAATGCCACACTGCAAACACGCGCCAATATTTCGCAGAGTATTGAAGCCTACCGTAAAGATGTGGAATTAGTGGTAACAGCAGCTTATGTTCCACACACTTGCGCTAAATACTCCGATATTGTACTGCCAGTAACTACCGAATGGGAGCGTGAAGGGACCATATTAAATCCAAGCAACCGCGAAGTTATTATTGCCGCGGTTAATGTGACCCCACCTCTTTATGAAGCGAAAAGTGACCAATGGATTGCCAAAGAAATCGGAAAACGCCTTGGCATTAATGTCGATGAAGTATTCCCTGTTTCTGAGAAACAGCAGTTCTTCAATAAGCTTAATGGTGCAACAATTATTGGTGAAGATGGTAAAACCACTGAGCCATTGCTGACAATTACCCAAGCAGACATTGATGAATGGCAAGTGACAGGCAAACCTCAGCAAGGTCGCATTACATTGAATGAGTTTCTTACCGTTGGGAAATATCAAGTTAAACGAACTAAAGGTGATAACTATGGTTATATCGCCTATGAAGACTTTATTCGAGACCCTGAAGGGAATCCGCGCCCAACGCCAAGTGGTAAATTTGAAATTTATTGCCAAACATTGGTAGAAAAAGCGGATGAATGTGGTTGGACAAAATTACCTCCGATCCCTGAGTACATTCCTTCAGCAAATGGCTATGAAGCTAGCTTTAAGGATTTCTCTAAAAAAGAAAAAGGGGATTATCCATTCCAAATCTATAACCCTCATTATTTACGCCGTTCACACAGTACCCTTGATAATGTGCCTTGGTTACGCGAGCAGTGGCCTAGCCCAATTTACATCAATGCGTCGGATGCAAAGCGCCTAGGAATTAAGCATGGTGAAACGGTGTTAGTTACAAGCCCACAAGGGAAAATTGTACGTCCAGCATTGGTTACCCAAACGATGAAACCAGGAGTGGTTGCATTACCTCATGGTAGTTGGACGAATGTGGATGAAAAAACAGGGATAGATATGGCAGGGGCTGATAATACGCTAACGATCCAAGTACCAACGGGTCTTGGCACATCAGGTTGGAACACCATGCTGTGTAATATCGAGAAATGGCATGGTGATCAATTAGTTCCAGATGCTGCTATTCCACAGCGTATTATTTTTTAGGGGGCAATAAGAAATGGATAAACAAGTCGGATTTTATATAAACGTTGCTGCCTGTATTGGGTGTAAAACCTGTGTAGTAGCTTGTAAAGACAAGAACGACCTTGAGGTTGGGCGTAATTTTCGCCGAGTATATGACGTTGAAGTTGGGGAATACCCGCGGCCTCGTCTCTGGCATTTATCAATAGCTTGTAATCACTGTGATGACCCTCAGTGCGTCAGTCATTGCCCAACAACGGCAATGCATAAACGTGAAGAAGATGGGGTTGTGTTGGTCGATCACAATAAATGTGTTGGATGCCGCTATTGTACTTGGGCTTGCCCATATGAAGCACCACAATTTGATGCGAGTATTGGTATGATGACCAAATGTGATACCTGCATCGACCTGCGTGAGAAAGGGGGAAACCCTATGTGTGTGGATTCTTGCCCAATGCGTGCCATTGAATTTGGCTTAATCAGTGAATTGCGCAAAAAATATGGCACAAATGCGGATATTGATGGGTTACCAAGCTCATCAATCACGAAGCCGAACCTTGTTGTCGGCACGAAAGGATAAGGAAAACTATCATGCATGAATTTCCATTGGTGATTTTCACCTTATTTATGCAGGCCTCAGTGGGCTGCTTGGTTGTTGCATTAATCTGTTATTTCCGGGTACTTGGCGGGGGAAATGATATTCAGAATGTTCAGTTTATCAAACGACCTGTTTTAGCCAGTTTTGTTTTAGGTTGCATTGGGTTACTCGGTTCGTTATTTCACATGGGGAACCCTCTGCACATGTTTTACACTATGCTGCACGTGTCGACCTCATGGATGAGCCGTGAAGTTTGGGCGACTGCAATTTACATGGGGTTACTATTTTTTAGTGTCGCTTTACTTTTACTGAAACAAAAAGCGAATGCTGCATTACTGGTACTGAGTGCGATTGCTGGCTTGATGTATATGTATGCGATGTCAGCGTTATATGCCAATACATTATTTAACTTATGGAATGGTTTATTCACTTACGCGAGTTTCTTCGGCGCGGTATTACTGGTAGGCGGTGTTGTTGCTGCACTTTTGCTGGTGGGGTCTTTGCGCCGAAGTGCGAAAGAAGAGCAGGTACAACGAGTGGTTAAAATTACCTTAGGGCTAGGTATTATGGGGATACTACTTATGTTATTAGGGGCTTTATCGCTGCTTGGTAATATAGGTGAGCCGATTTACCTCGGTATGACCCAGCGTGAAATGCCAGAAGGGCTACTGAGTTTAAGCCTTGTTCGTGTAGTGTTAATCGCATTAGGCATACTATTTGTTGGCCGCTTGCTGTGCCAAAAGACGGGGCAAAATACCAACGCTACGGTTGTGATGTCTTTGGCCACGCTGTGTATTTTTGCCGGTGAGGGTGTTGGACGAGTGGTATTTTTCTCACTTGGTGGTTAATTTATCATCATATTAATCTAAAATCCGAAGGTGAGCTCCTTCGGATTTTTTTATATGCTTATGTGCATTTTAGTACAGCAAAAACTAAATTATGATTGTAAAAGTGGGTTATTGACAAATTAATTACCAAAAGTGAGTAAATTATGTTGATTGTTATTAATGATTATAATTATCATTATCGCTCTTAATTCTCTTTTAGCTCATCGGTTATGAAATTAAAAACTCGCAAATTACTTACCCCCCTCGCAATTTCTACTGCTCTGATATCTCATTACGCTGTTGCGGCTGATAATACAAAGAGTGACCAAATCACAGTTACGGGCAATTGGCTCGAAAATACACAAGACAGTGAAGTGGTATTTAATCATCCCGGCGCTAGAACGGTAAAAACACAACAACAAATAAAAGAAACTGGCAGTGAAACAATCGCAGATGCATTAAAAGGGATCCCAGGTGTACAAGTTCGTGAAAGTAATGGAACCGGTGGCAGTGATGTTTCTTTGAATGTGGGAGTCCGTGGGTTAACTTCGCGTCTTTCACCGCGCTCAACTATTTTGCTTGATGGGATGCCATTAGCCGCAGCACCTTATGGCCAGCCGCAGCTTTCTATGTCCCCATTATCTTTGGGAAGTATTGAATCTATTGATGTCATACGCGGAGGGGCTTCGGTACGTTATGGGCCACAAAATGTAGGGGGAGTGATTAATTTTGTGACTAAGCCTATCCCTAAAGATTTTGGTGGCGGTGTATCAGTACAGACGCAGGGTGCCAAAACAGGCGGGTTAAAAACATTAGTGGATGCCTCGCTAGGGGGCTCTAAAGCGGATGATTCTGCTGGGGCAATTTTGCTTTATTCGGGTTTACACGGGCAAGGTTACCGTAAAAGCAATGATAACACGGATATTGATGACCTCATGCTGAAAACGCGTTATGCCTTAACAGATAACGATGAATTATTAGCTAATTTTCATTATTACCGTGCAATGTCGGGTATGCCCGGAGGCTTGACCCAAGCTGAATATAATGCTGACCCATTCCAATCAACACGGCCTTATGACCGTTTTGAAGGTAATCGGCAGGATCTGTCATTGAAATACAAGCACGAAGTAGATGACAAACAATTTGAATTGATGACTTGGTTTAGCAAAAGTTACCGGGGGAGTTATATAGAAAGTGACCATAAAGAAAAAGTGAATGAAAGGCGCTTAGTGTCTTACCCTCGTCATTATACTGCTTATGCGATTGAACCAAGTTACTCGCAATTATTCCGTTTTAATGATATTTCCCATGAGGTTACCATTGGTTATCGTTATTTAAATGAAACGGCAGATGAAAAAGCGTACCGCTCAAATTGGTACCAAGCGGGGAGCCAAAGCACTCGCCCTGATACCAATAATTATTATCAGCACACGTCTGGGGGAACAGAAGCCCATGCGATTTATTTGGATGACACTATCGATGTTGGTAATTGGACGCTTATTCCCGGAATTAGATACGAAAATATTAACATTCATTTAGACGATAGCTTTAAAGAACAACATCGCAGTAAACGTTATAGTGAACCACTTCCTGCACTAGCAGTGATCTACCATATTGATGATGAATGGAAGTTGTTTGCCAATGCCAGCACATCATTTGGGAGTTTGCAATATTTCCAATTGAATACTAAAGGGGTTGGTAACTCACCTGCGAATGGGTTAAGTGCAGAAAAAGCGCATAATTATGAAGTAGGTACTAAATACGACAATACCGCCTTGTCCCTTGAAGCAACATTATTTTATATCGATTTTGATGACCAATTATTATACGTTGAAAATACAACGGGTTGGACGAACCTAGGTGCAACAACACACCAAGGTGTCGAGTTAGCCGCGAGGTACAACTTATCTGACCTTACTGATGCACTTGAAGGCGCGAGTGTTTACAGTACCTATACCTACACTAAGGCGGTGAGTAAGAAAGGGAACTTTGCTCATAAAGATTTACCTTTTTATTCACGCCAAGTATTCACCGCAGGTGGCCGTTACGAAACGGGGAATTGGGTTTGGAACTTGAATACTTATGCGCAATCAACCCAAGAGTCACCAGGCACAACAGACCAATATGTTACTAAACCAAGCGTGGATGGCCGTTATGGGACTATCCCAGGTTATATGGTATGGGACGCTCGCGGTGAATACCATTTTGGGAGAAGTTTGTCTGATTTAACGCTATCCGCTGGTATTAAAAATTTATTTGATCAAACCTATTTCACACGCTCTACGGATAACAATTATGGCATTTATGTTGGGCAGCCGAGAACTTACTACGTTCAAGCGTCTGTGAAATTTTAATGAATATAAGGCAAAACAATGACTGGTAGACAAACTATCAAAAAATTGGGTGTAATTCTTAGCGTCGTTAGCATATTTTTTGCGGCTACAAGCATGGCTGCACCTACTGTGGTCACGGATATTGCAGGTCGGGAAGTCACGGTGAATGTGCCAGTATCCCGTGTAATGTTAGCGGATAGCCGTGTCTTGGTAGCACTGAATATACTACACCCAAAAACGCCATTAAAAGGGGTTATTGCTTGGGATGACGCGTTAATAAAAAAAGCACCTGACCTAAGTGTTGCATATAGCAAAAAATTTCCAGAACTCAAAAAGATCCCTGTGTTTCCTAACCCATACACTACTGATTTCAGCGTAGAAAAAGCGCTAGTTGCTCAACCCGATTTATTGATTTTTGATATTGGCTTGAAAAGCAAGCTAACAGAAAGCGGGACGTTATCATTATTGGAAAAAAGCGGTTTACCTGTCATTTTTATCGATTTTAGACAATACCCACTTAAAAATACTATGCCGAGTATGACGATACTCGGGCAAGTATTTGGTGAGGAGCAGCAGGTGAAGGAATTTAACCAGTTTTATCAACAAAAATTGGGGTTAATTCGTTCAAGGGTCTCCTCGATTGATAAAGATAAACGTCCAAGTGTGTTTATTGAAAGGGCCGCTGGTATTTCAGGGGTTGATTACTGTTGTAAAACCTTTGGTAATGGTAATTTTGGTGAGTTTGTTGAAACAGCAGGGGGAAACAACCTCGGTTCACAATGGTTTAGCATTGGCATGGGTGGGGAAATTAGTGAGGAGCAATTAATCCACAGCAACCCAGATTACTATTTGATGACAGCCGCTGATTGGGATAGTACCCGTAAAGGCAGCGCTTCAGTACCATTGGGTTATACAGGGGATAAACAAAAGTCTCTAGCGCGACTGAACAAGCTGATGGAACGCCCTAAGTTTCGTTCGTTAGCGGCATTTCAAAACAAACAAGTATTAGCACTATATCAACAATATTATGATACTCCATTTAATATTATTGCAGTGGAGGCGATTGCGAAGTTTATCCATCCGGAGCTATTTGCGGATCTTGATCCCCAAGCCGATAGCGACTATTTACACCAAACTTTTACCGCGCTAGATGGTGACGGTGTATTTTGGGTACAAGCACAATAGGCGATGACCATGTTTTACCTGCTTTAGTGTTATCAAATAACTAAAGCAGGTAACGGAATACATTAACTATTATTGAAAACGATTAACGTGGTTTAATAACAGGTAATACAATTTTTGATGGGTGTTCGCTCGAAATATGTATGCTATTGCGGGCTACTTGTAATTTCCTATCACCTGCAATCATTTCCCCCGTATTGGTATTGAAATCATATTTGGGGAAATTACTGCTTGAGATATCTAACCGGATACGGTGGCCCTTGGTAAAGCGGTTAGCACAAGCAAATGGTTTTATCTTCACTTCAACAATTTGCTCCGGTATGAGTAACTGTTTTTGTTCATAGCCATTACGAAAGCGGCAACGTATGATGCCATCGGTGATATTCATTGCATACCCTTGTGGGTAATCATCACTTGGTGGGTAAACATCGATCAGCTTTGCTGTAAAGTCGGTATCCAGGGCATCACTACTGATCCATAATGAAACTTCAATATCCCCAGCTAAGCATACCTCTTCTTGTAATTCTTCCGTTTCAAATACCAGTACATCAGAACGAGATGCAAGGGGGAGGTTATTTCCTTTGCTACCAAAAAACTGCGGTAATTCACGCTGATCAAATGCACCGCCCCAAAATATGGGTTGCCCAGATGTTAAAGCCCCCCCAATTGTCGGGACGGGGTGTTTAGGGTCATAACAATAGGATAAAGACACTGTTTCAGAGTGTTTTTCATGGCGTAATGAATTGTCGGGCCATAAATAGAAAGCTGTAGGCTTAATATTGGGCAGCGGCCATTGGTGATGGGTTAGCCACTGGCCACCATGCTCTAAACGCCCGTTAGTATTACGTTTACCCGAACCTCCCCCCATCATAAAAATAGTTACATCCTCATGGGGGCAGTCAGTTGTATTACCTTGTAAGTGTTCTTGGAACCAAGATAAACGGCAAGATAACCAATCTTCGCTTACATTGCGGTCAAATGTTGCGATATCACCAAACTCGACATCACCACTGTGGGTGATATTACGATCCCCATGTAACCAAGGCCCCATGATTAATTTTTGCGGGGATTGTTTCTTGGTGACAAATGCACGGTAATTATCTAATGTGGAACTGACATAGGCATCATACCAGCTGGACATGAATAGTACTGGGATATCAGGTATTTGGTCATAATATCCTTCCGCATAAATGCCTATTTTCTGCCAATAATCTGTAAAACACTCTTCTTCCCACTGCTCAAACAAGTAGGATTCATATTCAGGGACATGTTTTAGTAAGGTATGTCCTTGATGCCATGGCATTGCAGCAAACCAATCATGAATATTTTCTTGCTCAAGTGCTGCTGCTATTTTAGCCGATTGTTGCGCTAATGGACTTAATTTTGCTTGCTTAAATGCCCAAGTAGCTTGTTTAAGTTCAAATGCGCCTCCTTGGCGGATCCCACACTGAAAGGCATTGGCAAAACCGCCGGAATCTAACACCATAGTTAGCAAACCTGGAGGGTTCAAACAAGCCATTGCCAATTGCGTGTGTGCGGCATATGAGAGGCCCATTGAACCTATTCTCTTATTGCTCCAAGGTTGTTCCATGATCCATTGTAATGTGTCGAAACCATCCTCGGCTTCATTAATGTATTTAGTGAATACTCCTTCAGAGTCATAGCGCCCACGGCAATCTTGAAATATCACAATAAACCCGTGGTTAACGAAATACTGGGCCATCTCTTGGCGTGTAATTTGATGTCCAGAAGCCGTTTTTTCTGAGCGTGAAGGTGCAGTTTTATCGTAAGGTGTACGCTCAATAATAACTGGGTAAGCTGCTGATAATTTTCCCTGAGGAAAATAAACATCAGTAGAAAGCGTGATCCCATCGCGCATTGTTACGCGGTAATTCTTCATATCCATCCTGCTAATACCCTATGGTTACTGCTATGGTTAATAAGCCAATTCCGACTGCCATAAAAATTAAAAATAGAGGAAAAATGTATTTTGCCCATGTCGTCCAACTTACCCCTGCGGTAGCTAAGAAGATGAGTAGCCCACTGGATGTTGGTGTGATCATATTGGTTAATCCATTGCCCATTAAAAACGCAAAGACGGTTGTTTGTGGCGAAACGCCTGAAATTTCCCCAACTGGACCTAAAATTGGCATAGTAACGGCGGCTTGACCTGATGTGGAAGGGATGGCGACATCCAGTAATAACTGCGAAAGGAACATGCTATATGACGAGATATAAGCACCATGGTCGCCAACTAAACCAACTAGTTGATGAATAATGGTATCGAGAATTTTCCCTTGTGAAAGAATAATTTCAACGGCGGTAGCTAGGCCAATTAAGACACCAGCAATCAGCACTTTTTTCATCCCGCTGACAAAGGCATCCGCCGCTGCACTGGCGGTTAAGCCGCTACAAAAAGTGAGAACGACACTTAAAAATAAATAATAAGCAGATAAATCATTATTTTTCCAATGCCAGCGATTAGACGCATAAACTAAAAATGCCACGCCAATCGCTAAAACAATGAGCATGAGTTTATGGCGGCGGGTTAACTGACTTGATTGGACATGTTCTTCGACAACATAAGAAGTTAATGTTGTCTTACGAATGCTATAGAAAACAAATAAGATCCCTAAAGTAATAAACACAAAGTAGGCTGCAACCCGCATACTGAGGCCGCTAAACACAGGTAAGCCAACGAGCGGTTGTGCAATAGATAAGGCATATGGGTTAGTAATTGATGCCAAATAACCCACTTTGACAGCGATAGCGACAATAGCAAGACCGATGAGCTCATTAAGCCCGACACGCTTCATTAAGGCAATAACCATCGGGATCACTAAAAGATACTCTTTAGCTAACCCCATAAAGGTACTACCCATAGAAAAAACAATCATTAAAAAAGGGATTAAGAGGTAAATATTGCCACGAGTGACATGCAGCAACCTTTCTAAACCTGACTCAATCGCGCCTGTTTTATTGAGAATACCAAACATGCCACCAATAAATAGAACCATATAAATAAGTGGGGATTGTTTAATAATTCCTTCAGGAATGGCTTTGAATAGCTGAAGTAGGCTGACAGGAGCCGCTTCATTTTCAGCCGGTTTTTCTATTCCCAATACTTGGTCAACAGTTACTTGTTTTGTGATGGTTTGGTAGGAACCTGGAATGACCTTTTTACCCTCGCGTTCATACTGCCCTGAATTAACAAAGTAAGTCATTAAAAAAGCAATAACAACAATGGTTAACATCACTAAAACGGGGTTCATTTGCCAGCCAGGAGATGGTGATGGGCTGTGTATTGTGGTTTGTGTTGGTTGCATGGGTGTTATCTCTTTTATTGTATTAATTATAAGTGGTAACCGAGTTGCCTCGAAATACGTTGAGTCGCTTGGAGTAATTGCTCCGTCATATTGTGTTCTTTTTCATCAGAAAAGCGGCTAAGAGGAAGGCTGATACTGAGTGCTGCAATGCATTCGCCCTGTTGAGAAAAAATAGGGGCGGCAATAGCACCTATTCCCGCCGTTAATTCCCCGCGTGTAATGGCGAAACCCCGTGCCCGTATTTCGTCAAGGGATTTGGTCAGGGAGGCATTTTTTTCAACAAAGGGCGCCTGCACAGTGGTAGGAGCATAGGCGAGTAATACTCTTCCTGAGGCACCTGAACCGAGTGGGCGGCGGTTACCAGCTTCACTGCGAACTTGTAGTGACTGCCCTGAAGCTTTATGAAGAACTTGCAAAATTTCATGGTGATCACGTATACGCAGTTGAATGTTTTCATCAAAAAGTTGGCGTAGATGTTCAGCTTCAATATCAGCTACTTGGATATAGTTGATTTGCTGGCGAGCACAATTTCCTAAGCTTAATAATTGATGACCCAAATGATAGGTAACAGGGTTATCATTTTTTTGTACAAAATCACGATGCTCCAATGTGCATAATAGCCTGTATACTTTAGATTTATTCATTCCAGATAAGCGAGCTAGCTCACTTAATCCAAGGTTATTTTTCTCACCTAATAACATCATCAGTAATAAAGCATCATCAACAGCCGTCACAATATTGTCTTTCATGATTGCCTCACTTGGTTTGTACAGTAAACCACTGGTTTATATAATAAAATTAGCATGGGGAATAACTAAAAATGATTCAAGAGAGTTGTTAATAAATTGTGAGGTGGATTAGGTTTTTGAAAATGAATTTAGTGTGTTAGAAAGCGTATTTAATAATTGATTTTTTATATAAAACAATTGGTTAATTTCTATTTGGCAAATAAAGAAAGCGGATGGCTGTTCAAGTAAAAAACAAAATAAACAGAGATAAAAAACCTTAAAAAGTAATTTAATTGGTTCGCCTGATAAAATGAATGGATACACCACCAATAATTAATACAACGCCTATTAATTGTAAGTAGACATTTTGACTATGTGCGCCATTTACAAGGTCAATCACTAAGCTTGAAATCATTTGGCCGCAAATAGCCAGTATTGAGGTGAGCATGACACCAAGCAATGGTAGAACATAGCTATTAATGATAACAAAAAACGCACCAATGATACCGCCAATGAATGCAACTAACGGGATCTCATTGAAATTAAACAGGTATGTTTTAAAAATGAGCACCATGATAGTGAGAAACAAAAAACCAACAAAGTGGTTGATTAGTGAACTGTAGAACGCATTATGTTGTTGAGCTAATTTGCCATTTAATGTGCGGCTAATGACAATACAAATACCATTTAGTAATGCGATAAAAATATATATACTCATTTTATTATTTTCCTATAATTAACAAGCTGCAGCCTGTTATTAATAATGTACACATCAGAAAGTCACTAACTGTAATTTTACGTTTTATCACACCAAACCAGCCCATAGCGTCTACTAACAAACCGAATATAATTTGGCCGGTGATCATTAAAATAATGCTTCCCGCAAGTGATAGTGGGCTATTAACGGTTATTGATGCCAATAAAACGGTAAAGCCCCCAGGAATACCACCTAAATACCAAATCATTTTCCCTTTTTTTATGACTTGTGGCTGAACTTGTTGTTTTCTTACTTGTTGTTTCCTTTTTTGTAAGTAAAAAAAATAAATAACGAGTGAAAATAATGTTCCGATGCCATGAGTAAGCCATGATGCTGTCAATGGTGTTGTAAAGCGGGCTAGGTAACTATTTGCCATGATCATCATTGACAGTAAAACCCCAGAGGCTAAGGCAAGAAAAGATAGAATATATTTATTTTTCATAATGATATGTCTTATAGCGTAAACATTGTATTTCTGTAGCGATAAGGTATGCTGTTTTTTCTTTGGTATCAAGAAAACACACTGTTTCATTTTGGTTGACAATGGAGTATCTATGGATATGAATGCATTTCCAGTTTTGATTGCAGTGGCTGATAGTTTAAGTCTGACTAAAGCGGCAAATTCATTAAATATGACTAAATCGGCGGTAAGTAAAACAATTCAAATCGTCGAAGACAAACTGGGAATAAAACTTTTTCATCGTACTACTCGAACGGTAAGTTTGACGGAAGCGGGGGCTGTATATATTCGTTATATTCGACAATCTTATCAATTCGCGGTTATGGCAGATGATATTGCCGCTAAATTTAGTGATAAAATAACAGGAACTCTGAGGGTTTCAGCTCCAATGTCTTTTGGCACTTTACACTTAGCTAAAGTTCTCCCCCAGTTTATGCAAAGATACCCTGAGCTTAATGTTGAGTTATCTTTTAATGATAAAGTAGTAGATTTAATTAGTGAGGGATATGACCTAGCTATTCGTATTGGTGCGTTGCCTGATTCGTCCTTAATTGCGCGTAAATTATCCCCTTGCCATAGTCGGCTGTATGCATCGAAATCTTATCTGGCGAAATATGGTTCTCCCCAAAAAGTCGCCGATCTTAAAGGGTATAATTGTTTGTGCTATTCATTTTACCAAGCAGGGCAAGAGTGGGTATTTTACCAAAAAGGGAAAAAATATAGCCATATACCAAAAGGGTCTTTTCGTGCCAATAATAGTCAGGCACTAATCCAAGCCGTATTAGCGGATATAGGTATCGCATTGTTACCTTATTTCATTACGGCTATAGCTGACAGTAACCATCAATTAGTTCCTTTATTGGGGAATTATCAATTACCTGAGCACAATATCTATGCGGTATATCCTGCAAAAGAATACTTACCACGAAAAGTCTCAGCATTTACCGAGTTTTTAATTGAACAGTTTGGAACGGGGAGTCAGTATCAAAAATTAATCGAAGGGATTTCTTAATTGTGATGCTCTGTGGCAGAATAAAATTTACTCTTCTTATATAGGTAACGTAGATGAAAATAGCGCTGATTGGTTCAGGTAAAATAATCATGATGGCTCTTGATGCGCTAACGCAGGTGCAAGGGGTAGAATTGGCCGCATTATGTGTTAGGGCTGAAAGTATTGAAAAAGGGGAGTCAATCTGTCAACAATTTGATATAGCTAGCTTGTATACGGATTACGAAAAACTCTTACAACAGCCGGATATTGATGTTGTATATATTGGGCTTCCAAATCATCTGCATTACAAATATACCTATGATGCGTTGATGGCAAATAAGCATGTTATTTGTGAGAAACCTTTCACGCCAGATTGGGAACAGTTGCAGGAGTTAATTTCTTTATCACGTCAAAAAGGTTTATATCTATTCGAAGCTATTACATCAATACACACACCTGAATTTCATTTTATTAAGCAATATATTGATAAAATAGGCGAAATAAAAATAATTCAAGGTAATTATTCACAATATTCAAGCCGATATAATGATTATTTACAAGGCCATATTCATGCTGCATTTGACCCCAAACAAGCAGGTGGAGCACTGTATGATATCAACCTTTATAATATTTATCTGTTATCCGCATTATTGGGGGCTCCAGAGAAAAGCCAATATATTTGCAACAAAGGGTATAATGGGATTGATACTTCAGGTGTATTAACGGCCTATTTTTCTACTGCGGTAGCTACTTGTGTTGGCGCTAAAGATTCAGCAAGTCCAGGTTATTTTATTATTCAAGGGACGAAAGGCTATATTCGTGTTATTGGCGCACCGAGTCTTTGTGAATCAGTTGAGGTGTGTATTGATGGGGACATCACAACGGTTTCTCGGGATAGGGCAATTAATCATATGGTTTACGAATTTGCGTTCTTTCGTGATCAGATTGCCTCCAATAAATTAACGACTTGCCAAGAACTGCTAGAATTGGCATTAACCGTCTCGAAGATACTGAGTCAATCAAAACATGATGTAGGCTTAGTATTTGAGTAACCTACTTTTAGGTTGCTTTTTATACCTCGGTGTATGAAAACACCGAGGGTACCGAACACTCTGGTTTAAAACGAATATAATGAAGCAATAGAATCACCGAGTTTTTGTGCGAGTTCAGATGCGGCATACCTATCCATAACGATCTCTATATAAGCAGCATTATCTGATAACTCTGCTGCTTTTATTGCGGCATCTAGCTCGTTACAATCAGTGACTCTCTGGCAATACCAATTTGTACACCCCAGTGCTGCGGGTAATTGTGCATAATTCCATTGAGCTATATCATTGTAATAAGCTTCAGGGTTTTTACAGAGTAAGCGCTCAATTAGGTAACCATCATTATTGAGTACAAAAATAATGGGTTTTAAACCAAAACGGGCAAACTGACTAATTTCTTGTACTGTCAATTGGTGTGAACCTTCCCCTGTGACTAGAATAACACGTCGCTGTGGTGCAGCGATGGCAGCGCCAAAGGCAGCGGGGGTCGCCCAGCCAATCGAACCCCATAGAGTCTGGTTATAGACCTGAGCATTTTCAGGTAATAAGGCGAAACCTAAGCCCATGGAAGCGGTGCCTGTTTCCGTAATAATAATATCATCCTTTTTAAACATTTTTTCTAGGCGTGGATAGAGGTAGGCGGCGGTAATTTTCCCTTGTTGATTTTGAATTGGTTCTCCGAGCCCTTGTGCTGTGATGCCTCGATGGTTTAATGATGGGGCTAGCCTTTTCAGTTCGCTAAGCACGTCTTTCATATAAACTTGTGGATAAACGGCAGAGCCTATTTTGACATGGTCTGCTAGAATATTAATCCAGTTTTCCACTTTAACAGTTGCGGTAAAACTCCCTGAATTAAAATCAGTTAATACAGCCCCTATACCCAAAATACAGTCACAATTTTCAACAAATTCAGCGACAGCATGGTTCATTAATTGGCCATTATAAATCCCCATATAGCTCGGATTAGACTCACTTAAAATAGCTTTATCCATAAACATGGTTGCATAAGGAAGCCCTGTTTTATTGATAATAGTTTGAACATCGTCAGCTAAGCCGAGTCGAGCCGTTAAAATACCGGGAATAACGCAGGCTTGTGAGCTTGAATTGAGTTTTTCTATGATAGCGGTTACTGCAGCTGATAGTGACTCATCATTACTTTTATGTATAGTGATTGTTTCAGTGTTTTCATCTGCGATGACAGGCATGACTGCGTAGTCAGAGGGAAAACCTAGGTAAACAGGGCGCCGCTCATGTAAGGCTGTCGTGATTAAACGTTCGGTTTCTGCTATGCAGTTTTCAGGTGTTAAAATGGCATGAGCACAGCTTAAATGTTGGCTCATTTGATAAAAAACATCAAAATCACCATTACCAAGAGAATGGTGAACTAAGCGATGTTTTTTCTGCACGCCGCTTGCTGGCATCCCTACAAGGTGGAAAATAGCAAGGTTTTCAGCATAAGAACCGGCAATACCATTTAATGCGCTCAGTTCGCCCACACCAAAGGTTGTAGACAGTGCGGCGGCACCCTTTGTCCGCGCATAGCCGTCTGCTGCATATGAGGCGTTTAATTCGTTGCAATTGCCTATCCAACGCATATTTTTACTTTCACAAACTGCATCTTCAATTGGGAAGGCGTAGTCACCAGCAACACCAAAAATGTCACAAATTCCAATTTCGTTTAAGCGGCTCAGAACATGTTCAATGACTGTCTTACTCATTATATTGCTCCTAGTAATTATATTAGACAAATCTTCTGCTTTATATTATTTCTAGTGCATAATTCTCTTATTTGGAAATCACATATAATCATCGTAGCTATAACTAAAAGTAATAGGTGAAGAAATGGACGTACGCGCAATACGATATTTTGTAGAGGTTGTACAACTTAATGGGTTCAGCCGAGCGGCGAAAAGCTTATTTATTACACAACCGGCAATCAGTCGAAGTATTCAAAAGTTGGAGCAGGAGCTTGGTTATATTTTATTAGTGAGGGCACCTGATGGGGTTAAGCTGACCGATGAAGGCGAAATTCTGTACCGTTACGGGGTGCAATTACTTGAACTTTTTAACAATATGAAAAAATCACTGAAAGAGAGGTCAGGACCATTAGCAGGTATCTTACATGTGGGTTTACCCCCAGTTATTGCTTCTACATATTTTGCTGACATAATCATGAAATTTAGCCAGAGTTACCCTGATATTGAGTTGAAAATTCATGAGTTAGGCACACGTAAAATGATGGATGCACTATTAAATGGAGAAGTGGAAACTGCCGCCGTTATGCTGCCATTTGACAATGAGGACTATGATTTACATATTTTTGCTACTGACCGCTTGGTGCTTTTAGTGAATGAACAGCATGCATTGTTTGAGAAAGAAACGGTCAAGTTTAGTGAATTAGTGAATGAGCCTTTCATTTTCTTTTCAGATGATTTTTTAATTAATGAACTAGTTATTAGTGCATGTGGTATTTATGGGAAGCAACCAATAATTGCAGGACGTAGTCACCACCTAGATTTGGTTACTGCAATGGTTAAAGCTGGGGTTGGGGTGACATTGCTTCCTGATAGCATGTGGAATAAAAGCAATTCGAAAGGGTTATCAGCCATTTCGGTGATTGAGCCTGTACTGTCTTATGACTTAGCCTTAGCAACATTAAAAAGCAGTCACCAAAACCGCCGTGTAAAACTATGGCATGATTTGGCGGTAGAGATGCTTAAAGACCAGAGTCACTAGATTCCTGGTGTTTATTACTAAAAAATACGATGCAAGACGAAGCAAGTAGGGGCGGGTTTAAATGCATTGAGGCATTTGGTTTTATAGAAATATTGATGTTCAAGTGAAATAAAAAGTGTAAAGCCCATAGGTTTTATGCGCTTTACACTATTAGATAATAAAATGCATTAATGTGAGAACTTAAGTGGTAGTTTACACATTAAACAGGAAGTTAAGTACATCGCCGTCTTTAACGATATAATCTTTACCTTCAGCGCGCATTTTACCTGCTTCTTTAGCACCTTGTTCGCCGCGATATTGAATAAAATCATCAAAAGCGATAGTTTGTGCGCGGATAAAGCCTTTTTCGAAGTCAGTATGAATTTTACCTGCTGCTTGTGGGGCTGTTGCTCCGACAGGAATAGTCCATGCACGTACTTCTTTGACACCCGCCGTGAAATAAGTTTGCAAGTTTAACAATTCATATCCTGCGCGAATAACGCGGTTAAGACCGGGTTCTTCGATGCCTAAATCTGCCATAAACTCATCACGTTCTTCATCTTCCAGTTCGGCAATATCAGACTCAATCGCCGCACAAACTGGAACAACGACAGAACCTTCCGCTTCAGCAATTTTATAAACGACATCTAAGAAAGGGTTATTCTCAAAGCCATCTTCATTGACGTTAGCAATGTACATGGTTGGTTTTAATGTTAAAAAGCTTAAATAACGGATTGCGGCTTTATCTTCCGCTGATAAGTCTAAAGTGCGTAACATGCCGGCTTGCTCAAGATGTGGCAAGCATTTTTCTAAAGCTTCTAATTCTGCTTTTGCGTCTTTATCGCCACCTTTAGCCCGTTTTTGTACACGGTGAATAGCACGCTCGCAGGTATCGAGATCGGCTAATGCTAGCTCTGTATTAATGACTTCAATATCTTCTGCTGGGTTAACTTGACCTGCAACGTGAATAATATTGTCATTTTCAAAACAACGGACGACATGACCGATAGCTTCAGTTTCACGAATATTAGTTAAAAACTGGTTACCTAGGCCTTCACCTTTGGATGCGCCTTTCACTAAGCCCGCAATATCCACAAATTCCATAGTGGTTGGTAAAATACGTTGTGGCTTTACAATCTCAGCTAATTGCTCAAGACGTGGGTCTGGCATTGGTACAACACCCGTATTGGGTTCAATTGTACAGAAAGGAAAGTTGGCTGCTTCGATGCCGGCTTTGGTCAATGCATTGAATAGGGTGGATTTACCCACGTTAGGTAGACCAACGATACCGCATTTAAAACCCATATGTTTCTCACCTTAATAGCAAGGGGCAGACGTATGCTGCACCTAATGTTTAGAAATTGGCGCTGATTATACACAAAAAGTTGATTTTGATGAAATGAACTCTTATGCGGAGGCTTTAAAGCTATGGAGCCTATTTATTGCTTTATCCATTCCATCTGTAAGTAGAATATCAGTGCATCTTGTTGCTTCATCAATAGCGTCATCAATGAGCTTTTGTTCAGAAAGCGGGGGCTTACCGAGCACAAAGCCAACAACTTTGTTTTTATCACCGGGGTGCCCAATACCAATACGTAAACGGTAAAAGTTAGGGTTATTGGCAAATTTACTTTGAATATCCTTTAAACCGTTATGGCCGCCATTACTGCCGCCTAATTTCATTTTCGCTACGCCGGGTGGCAAGTCGAGTTCATCATGGGCGACTAAAATTTCATCAAGGTTAATACGATAAAAATTAGCGATGGCCGCAACGGATTTACCGCTAAGATTCATAAATGTGGTTGGAACTAATAAGCGAATATCATTGCCAGCCATGTTTATACGTGCGGTATAACCGAAAAACTTAGCTTCTTCTTTTAACGGTTGATTATGGCGCTCGGCCAGTAAATCGACATACCATGCCCCTGCGTTGTGACGTGTTTGTGCATATTCCGCACCTGGATTTGCAAGTCCAACAATTAATTTAATTTTGCTCACGGCGACTATTTCACTGTCAGTTTATGGAAGTAATACGCTAGTTTACCTTGAGAAATGGGAGATGTACAAAATTGTCATGGGTAAAATTACCCTAAGTATAGTTACGCTGTAAATTATTCGGATTTTCTATTTTTTTGATAAAGAGCATTTTTTGTGTAGAAATCCTAGCTAACTTCCTTCCATGTGATGCTCATCGCAAAAAATTTTACTTAATGCACTATAATCATTACATAAATATAAAGTATTACCGAATTTTTTTACACATGCTTGCTTATCAGTTTACTGGTACTGGAGGTATATATGAAACGGAAAAGCGCTCATCTTCTTGGTAATGTTCTTATGGGAATAGGGATGGTTTTAATGATAGGGAGCATAGGCATCAACTTATTCTCTCATATTGTTAATCTCAATCTTTCTGAGCTTGTTACTAATGGTTCCCTGTTTGGTATTTTCATCGGTGCTATTGTTTGGCTTACGGGTGCGAGAGTCGGTGGCCGAGAAAAAGTTGCAGACCGTTATTGGTTGTTAAAACGCCATTATCATTCACGTAGGGATAATCACCGTTATCCATAAATAGTGACTAGTTTATAGGGCGTGCTGATGTTATTAACGGCTAGGTGAGAGTGGAAGTCAGGTGAGTTTCACTCTTGCAAGTGTAATGTTACAAAAACTTTTTATTTTTTGAGTAAGTTGGTTATTTTTATGGCTTAAGGCGTCATAGAAATAGGTATCTATAGTTTATTTTCTTTCTAAAATCATAAAGCCCCTACAGTTATTTCTGTAGGGGCTTGTATTTTTGTGGTGACATTTAATCGTTGTCAGAACGCTAAAAACCAGCTAACGGGAATTAGTGCTCAAACATCGCTGAAATTGATTCTTCGTTGCTAATACGACGAATTGCTTCAGCCAACATACCTGAAAGTGTTAAAGTACGAACATTGCTCAGCGCTTTAATTTCAGGTGAAAGAGGGATAGTGTCACAAACAATGACTTCATCAATGACTGAATTTTTGATGTTGTCTACAGCATTACCTGAGAAAATTGGGTGAGTAGCGTATGCGAACACACGTTTTGCACCACGTTCTTTCAGTGCTTCAGCTGCTTTACACAGAGTTCCACCGGTATCAATCATATCGTCAACTAAGATGCAGTCACGACCTGAAACATCACCAATGATATGCATAACTTGAGAAACGTTTGCACGAGGACGACGTTTGTCAATAATTGCCATATCAGTGTCATTCAGGAGTTTTGCGATAGCCCTAGCACGTACCACGCCGCCGATGTCTGGGGATACAACGATTGGGTTTTCCAAATCTTTCTGTAGCATATCTTCCAGAAGGATAGGACTACCAAATACGTTATCAACAGGAACATCAAAGAAGCCCTGGATCTGCTCTGCGTGTAAATCGACAGTGAGAACACGGTCTACACCTACACTTGACAGAAAATCGGCAACAACTTTAGCGGTGATTGGTACACGGGCAGAACGTACGCGACGATCCTGTCTTGCATAACCGAAGTAAGGGATAACAGCGGTAATACGACCAGCAGAAGCACGGCGTAGGGCATCGACCATAACAACCAGTTCCATCAGGTTATCATTGGTTGGTGCACAAGTTGACTGGATGATAAAAATATCACCACCGCGAACATTTTCATTAATTTGAACACTGACTTCGCCGTCGCTAAAACGACCAACAGCCGCGTCTCCAAGATTAGTGTAAAGGCGGTTAGCAACACGTTGTGCTAGTTCCGGTGTAGCGTTACCAGCAAAAAGCTTCATATCGGGCACGAGAAAAACCTCAGGCTTGCGTCCAGAGAGATATTGTTGACCAATAGCGACAGTGCTTATTGGTGCAATACACGGGTTATCCCAGCGCGGAATTTGTGCAGAGGGGAAACATTAACTCCTTGAGCTACGAACCCTTGCACCCACGATGGGGCTTGATTTAACACCTGTAGGGCATCCGCTTGTGTTTCAAATTCAGAAAAAACACATGCGCCTGTTCCTGTCAGGCGAGACGGAGCATATTCTAACAGCCAAGAAACAAGCTGTTCAACCTCACGAAAACGTTTTCTTGCAATTGGTTCGCAGTCATTAGCGTACGGAGCCAGTAATAATGCGGCTAGGGAGCGTTTTGGAGAATTTCGATTTAATTGCGGATCTGTGAAGATCATCGGGGTTGATATTTCAATTCCGGGGTGGGCGACTAAATACCATTTCTCTTTGGGGGAAGCTTTGGTTAAAATTTCACCTATACCTTCAGCGAAAGCAGCATGACCACGAACAAATACAGGGACATCTGCACCCAATGTTGCCCCAAGTTCAGCCAGAGTTTCATCAGTAACTTGAGTCCCCCAGTGCTCATTAAGTGCAATTAAGGTGGTAGCAGCGTTAGATGAGCCGCCACCAATACCACCGCCCATTGGTAATATTTTATGGATAGAAAGGTCTGCGCCTAACGGGCCAGAATACTGTAATACTTGTCGACAGTATGTTTGTAGCAGTTTTGCCGCACGTAAAATTAAATTTTTATCGGCAGGGACGCCCGCCATCTCTGTCAATAAATTTAGCTGGTCATCTTGACGAGTTGTGACGGTGATTTCATCGCCGTAATCCACAAATTGAAATAAAGTTTGCAACTCATGGTAGCCATCAGAGCGCTGGCCAGTAATATATAAAAAAAGATTCAATTTTGCAGGAGAGGGCCATGTTAATGTCATTTTTTCAGTGTCCAGCTATCCATTTTCAATTTAATTAACCTATCACCTTGGCGTAGTTCAAGGTAATTTGGCAGCATCGGGGATGTTTTGCTGTCATAAGAGATATAATTAAGTTGCCATTTTTCACCATTATTTTCAAAAATGACACTTTTTAAGAGGTGGTTTTCATCTAAGGTAAAATCTGTGGCACGGCCTGGAGAGCCAGTCAGCCAAGCTGTTAAGTCATCGATGGGGATTTCCATCCCAGTCAACTGATAAATTAACTCGTTAGGGACATCACTCATATGTGTTTGCCCGTCTTTGGTCGTTAAACGTGCTAAATCAGGTTCAACAGTTAGCTCAAGTTCACGACTCCCCAATGGGTTAGTGAGTAAAAGACGGTACTTTTCAGGGGTATATTGTTGCCAGAAAAACTTAGCGTAAGTTTTGGTTTCGCCACCGTTATAAGCGAATGACCCGCGTGTTTGGTAATCACGTAATTGGCTTAATTCTTGTTGATGGGCTTTCCACTGGCTATCTGTAGCAGAGCTAGTCCCTTTAGTGGTGTTTTGTGACGTTGTCACGCAAGCAGTAAGGAGCAGGCAAGACAGCGGGAGCATGCGTAGCAAACGGACATTGGGACGAATAAAGGGTAACATTTGGGTTAATTGCATATCAAATCTCAAAGTTGTATTCGGTGCCGATAGCAGCATCCATTGAGTTACTGGCATTGAGCTAGTTTAGCGGTTTTGTGTTGTCGGAGTCACTTAATGGTCTAGATGATAAATAGGATAGCGAGCTAATATCAATAGAACATTCTCCATTACATGCAGATAACATAGTGTAATAATAAGAAAAATAGTGCGCTAAAATTGCTAACCAATCAATCAGATTCCTATTATTTAATTTACTATGTAGGAAAAGTAACGGCAAACAGCCAGCGTTTGCTTTCTGTGCGAAATAATTGCATTCTTTATGCATCTTATTGTAGTTAATAATGATGTGGCTGATAATTGGTAACGATATATTAATAAATTATAAAACCGATATCTGCTTTAACCTGTAAAAACAGCCATTGAAAGCCATTTTTTTGGTTTATTTTTTGGTGTTGGTCATCTTTCTGAGGGTTAGCGCTTTGCAAACCGTAGAAAGAGGGGCGCGGATCATTTACAATAGAAAAATATAAATAACAGTACTGCCAATGGTTAACTTAATTGATAGGCGCTACTGAAAATAATTAGCAATGTAAGCAATGTGAGTAAGTCGTAAAGCACAATGACCTTATTAGCCTTAGGCATCAACCATAAAACAGCACCTGTTGCCCTGCGTGAGCGGGTAACGTTTGGTCCTGAAAAAATAGACTACGCACTTGAGGACCTACTTAAGCAGCCCCAAGTGAGTGGTGGCGTTGTGCTGTCTACCTGTAATAGAACAGAGCTATACCTGAGCCTTGAATCGCAAGATCGGGCTCAAGAACAGCTAGTGAAATGGTTGTGTGATTTTCACGGTATTACCCCAAAAGATTTACAACCTAGTTTGTATTGGCATCAAGATGATAGAGCAGTTAGTCACCTAATGCGTGTAGCAAGTGGTTTGGATTCCTTGGTACTAGGGGAACCACAAATCTTAGGGCAAGTGAAAAAAGCGTTTGCACTTTCACAAGGCAACCATTCGTTATCAAGTGAGCTGGAGCGTCTTTTTCAAAAATCTTTTTCGGTTGCTAAGCGTGTACGTACAGAAACCGAAATTGGGGCGAATGCCGTTTCAGTCGCATTTGCAGCTTGTACACTTGCTCGGCAAATTTTTGAATCACTCAAGCACTTAAATATTTTGTTAGTCGGCGCAGGTGAAACTATCGAGCTTGTTGCTCGCCATTTACGTGAACATGGTGTGCAAAAAATGATGATAGCGAACCGGACTCGTGAACGGGCAGAACTATTAGCCAATGAAGTGAATGCTCAGGTGATTTCGTTATCAGATATTGATAACCGCTTAGCGGAAGCAGATATTGTCATTAGTTCTACAGCAAGCCCACTACCTATTATCGGTAAAGGGATGGTTGAACGCGCAATGAAAGTGCGCCGCAGTAAACCAATGTTGTTGATTGACATTGCAGTTCCCCGTGATATAGAACAAGATGTTGAAAAATTAAGGGATGTGTATCTCTATACTGTGGATGATCTTGAATCTATCATTGCACAGAACCTTGCTCAGAGAAAAGCAGCCGCCGTTGAAGCTGAATTTATTGTTGAGCAAGAAAGTAGTCACTTTATGGATTGGTTACGCTCACAAGCGGCAGTGTCTACAATTCGCGATTATAGAGCACAAGCTGAGGTCATTCGGGCTAATATGGCTGAAAAAGCGTTAATGGCAATTCGCCAAGGCGCAGACCCTGAGCAAGTGATCACGCAATTATCGCAACAATTAACCAATCGTCTTATTCACGCCCCAACCAAATCCTTGCAACAAGCAGCAGGAAATGGTGATATTGAGCGTCTAAATCTACTTAGGGACAGCTTAGGGCTGGACCATCAATAACCACTTTTTAATCATAGGTCTGATATAACGAATGAAGCCTTCTATTGTCGCAAAACTAGAAGCATTACAAGAACGCTACGAAGAAATTGAAGCGCACCTTGCCGATGCGGGTGTGATTGCCGATCAAGACCGTTTTCGTGCTTTATCTAAAGAATATTCTCAATTATCTGATGTGGCTAAATGCTTCACCGCATGGCGTACAGTACAGGATGATATTGAAACAGCAGAATTACTGCTGGATGATCCTGAAATGAAAGAGATGGCTCAAGAAGAGCTAAAAGAAGCGAAAGCGCGCAATGAAGAGCTAGAACAGCAGTTACAATTATTGTTACTTCCAAAAGATCCTGATGATGAATATAACTGTTTTGTTGAAATCCGTGCTGGAGCTGGGGGCGATGAAGCCGCTATTTTCGCAGGTGACTTATTCCGTATGTATAGTCGTTATGCAGAAAATAATCGTTGGCGAGTGGAATTAATGAGCACCAGTGATGGTGAGCATGGTGGTTTTAAAGAAGTCATTGCCAAAATTTCAGGGGACAGCGTATACGGGCGTTTGAAGTTCGAATCAGGAGGTCACCGAGTTCAGCGTGTCCCTGAAACTGAATCACAAGGCCGTATTCACACATCAGCGTGTACCGTCGCTATTTTGCCAGAACTCCCTGAAGCGGAATTGCCTGAAATCAGCCCAGCAGACCTGCGTATCGATACATTCCGTTCATCGGGAGCGGGTGGTCAGCACGTAAACACAACTGACTCAGCGATTCGTATTACGCACATCCCAACAGGGATCGTGGTTGAATGCCAAGATGAGCGTTCTCAGCATAAAAATAAAGCGAAAGCAATGTCTGTGCTAGGTGCTCGTATTCGCCAAGCTGAAATGGATAAACGCCATGCAGCAGAGGCTTCTGAGCGCCGAAATCTATTAGGAACAGGTGACCGTTCTGACCGCATTCGCACATATAACTTCCCTCAAGGGCGTGTGACAGATCACCGCATCAACCTAACTTTGTATCGTTTAGATGAAGTAATGGAAGGGAAATTAGATTCGTTAATCCAACCAATTATTAACGAATACCAAGCAGACCAACTTTCAGCGTTGTCTGAGCAGGAATAATGCAGTACACAGAATGGCTAAAGCAGGCAGCTAACCGGCTGTCTGCAAGTGACAGTGCAAAGCGTGACGCAGAGATTTTGCTGGAACATGTGACAGGCCGTAGTCGTACCTATCTATTTGCTTTTGGTGAAACAACATTAAAAGCAGAAGAGTTTCAACATGCAGAATCACTTTTGCAACGAAGAGAAAAAGGTGAGCCGATTGCCTATATCGTTGGCGAACGTGAGTTCTGGTCACTTCCGCTGTATGTTTCTCCCGCCACATTAATCCCTAGGCCTGATACAGAATGTATCGTTGAGCAGGCTTTATCTCGTTTAACAGAACAATCCAGCCAATTATTGGATTTAGGTACTGGAACTGGGGCAATTGCACTAGCTTTGGCATCTGAGATGCCTAAAAGCAAGGTTATCGGTGTAGATTTTAACCCTGATGCGGTTAAACTTGCTCAACGAAATCAACAGCGATTAAATATTTCAAATGTGCAATTTATACAAAGTGATTGGTTCGCTTCACTATCTCTTCAACAATTTGATATGATTATTAGTAATCCACCTTACATTGACGAAAATGATAATCACCTAAGTGAAGGGGATGTGCGTTTTGAACCTTTAACGGCTTTAGTCGCTGAAAATGAAGGGTTAGCCGATTTAGCACATATTATTCAAGAGTCTAAAAAATATATTAAGAATCAAGGGTGGTTACTACTTGAACACGGTTGGACACAAGGTCCCGCGGTGCGTGGTTTATTTAAAGAACATGGGTACACCAAAATTGAGACATGCCTTGATTATGGTGGACGAGAAAGAATTTCACTTGGTCAATGGAATGGTTAAGTGGGCACAGCAGTGGAAATGTAATGAAAACCATAGCGAATATAGAATTTAACCAACTCCCCTTAAGTGAAGGGATCATGGCCGTTTCACAATGTATCCGCCATGATTTTCCACTAATGAAAGTGCAAGCTCAGTTAGATAGTTTAGTTTCAGCGGCACAAACAGCTATTGATTTACAAGCTGATAATGAGTCAAAAATTGAACAACTTATTACTTTGTTCTATCGGGATTGGTCATTTGGCCCGGCAGAAGGGATTTATTCACTGTCTGATATGTTGTGGCTTGATAAAGTATTATCTTCCAAGCAAGGGACGCCCGTATCCCTCGGTTCGCTTTTTTTATATATTGCAGAGCGTTTAGGTATAGAGATAGCGCCAGCGATTTTCCCGACACAATTATTGTTCATTGCAGAAAAAAATGATGGTTCACAGTGGGTTATTAACCCTGTAAATGGCGATTCATTATCATTGCATACTCTTAATATGTGGTTAAAGGGCACCGTTGACCCTTTTTCTGAGTTTTTTTATGACCAACTTGAGACCGCAGAAAATAGTGTTGTTATCCGTAAAATCTTTGACACATTAAAAGCAGCGCTAATGGAAGAGAAAAAGATGGAGTTAGCGCTTAAAGTTTGCGAAACGCTACTGACACTCGACCCTGAAGACCCTTATGAAATTCGTGATCGTGGGCTAATACTTGCACATTTAGATTGCAACCATGTGGCATTAAGTGATCTCAATTACTTTATTGAACATTGCCCAGAAGACCCCGTATCTGAAATGATTAAAATACAAATTTACTCATTGGATAACCATCCAGTCATATTACATTAATTAACGTACAGACAGATAGCCTGTCTAAATATTAAAGGTAAGAGTATGCAACAGAAAGTAGTCAATATTGGTGATATCAATGTCGCGAACGACTTGCCGTTTGTGTTATTTGGCGGAATGAATGTGCTTGAATCTCGTGATATGGCGATGAAAGTGTGTGAGCATTATGTCACTGTGACGCAAAAACTGGGGGTCCCTTACGTATTTAAAGCCTCATTTGACAAGGCTAATCGTTCATCAATACATTCATATCGTGGACCAGGTCTTGAAGAAGGGATGAAAATCTTCCAAGAACTGAAACAAACCTTTGGCGTTAAAATCATTACGGATGTCCATGAACCGGCACAGGCTGCACCTGTAGCTGAAGTGGTCGATGTTATCCAATTACCTGCTTTTTTGGCGCGTCAGACCGACCTTGTCGCTGCTATGGCAAAAACGGATGCAGTCATTAATATTAAGAAACCACAATTTATTAGCCCAGGGCAAATGGGTAATATCGTTGAGAAATTTATTGAAGGCGGTAACGATAAAATTATTCTTTGCGATCGTGGTGCAAACTTTGGTTATGATAACTTAGTCGTTGATATGCTAGGTTTTAACGTGATGGTTCAATCTTCTAAAGGTTGCCCTGTCATTTTCGATGTGACGCATGCCTTACAGTGTCGTGACCCATTTGGAGCGGCATCGGGTGGTCGTCGTGGGCAAGTTGCAGAGTTAGCTAGAGCGGGTATGGCGGTGGGGATCGCCGGGTTATTCCTTGAAGCGCATCCAGACCCAGACAATGCACGTTGTGATGGCCCATCAGCACTGCCTTTAGATAAATTAGAACCATTCCTGAAGCAAATGAAAGCAATTGATGAAGTTGTTAAAAGCTTCCCTGAGTTAGATACAAGTCGCTAAATCAGACGTGACATGCAACTAACTGAAGTTGTTTCCATGTTCGGCGCTGATTTACAGCGTCGATATGGTGAAAAAATTTATAAAATCACGTTACATGGTGGTTTTAGTTGCCCAAACCGTGATGGTACTCTCGGCCGAGGCGGTTGTACGTTTTGTAATGTCGCTTCCTTTTCAGATGAAAGCCAATCTTCGCAAACAATTAGCGAGCAAATTAATCATCAAGTCTCCCGCATTTCTCGAGCAAAGCGCTATCTTGCTTATTTTCAAGCTTATACAAGTACTTATGCAGAAGTGAGCCTACTCAAGAAGTTATATGAAGAGGCATTACAGCAAGCGGATATTATTGGCCTGTGTGTTGGTACTCGTCCAGACTGCGTTCCCGACTCTGTATTATCTTTATTGAGCGAATATAAAGAACAAGGCTATGAAATTTGGCTCGAACTAGGACTACAAAGCGGCCATGATAAAACATTGCATCGCATTAACCGTGGTCATGGGTTTGCTGTTTATCAGCAGACTACACAAAAAGCCCGCCGATTAGGGCTAAAAGTCTGTACCCATTTAATTTGTGGTTTACCGGGTGAGAATATGCAAATGAACATGCAGACACTCGAAAAAGTACTCAATTGTGGTACTGATGGCATTAAACTTCATCCATTACATATCGTCGAAGGCAGTGTGATGGCTAAAGGCTGGAGAGCAGGGCGCTTAGCAACACTTTCTCTTGATGAATATACTCAAATTGCAGGGGAAATGATCCGTTATACACCACCTGAAATTGTTTATCACCGCATTAGTGCTAGCGCAAGGAAACCTACCTTATTGGCACCTTTGTGGTGTGAAAATCATTGGGTTGGAATGAATAATTTATATCAGTATTTTTTAAAAAATGGCGGGCAAGGTTCTGCACTTTAATTTATTTTAATGAGAGTATTTTATGTTACGGATAAATCACACCGCTATTATAGTATCCTCTGTTTTTTTTATTTCTTTTCATTCTGTTGCTCAACTAGATATTACACCCGAAGATAAGCAGGTTTTTACCCAGACACAGCAAAAAGCAATTAATAATGATGCATTAGCACAATATCAATTAGCCGAGATGTATTTTTCTGGTTTAGGTGTTTTACAAAACCTCAATAGTGCTCGCTTGTGGGCCAATGAAGCAGCTAAGAATGGTAATGCGGATGGATATGCATTATTGGCTGATATTAGCTTATTAAATGATAGTTATTTTAAAGATGAGTTTATTGAAGCAAGGAAAAATGCAAAAAAAGCGGTTGAGTTGGGCAGTATTAGAGGGAAAATTAGCCTAGCAGAGTCTTTAATTAACCCAACTGCTGGTAAAACAGACTACGCACAGTCAGTGAATTTACTTAATGAAGTGGTTGCTCTTAATAATCCTGATTATTTTACTGCCCCAATTTGGTTAGGGGTTATCTATTTAGATGGTCAAGGTGTCCCTAAAGATGAAAAACAAGCGCAGCAATGGTTTGATAAGGCTGATGATATGACGTATCCCGGCTATGCGGAATGGATGGCTGCATTTAAATTTTCTGAAGATAATACAGGCACGGTAAGAATTGATCCGAAAAAAGCTAAAAAACTTAGGGAACTTGCTTGTGAGAAAGGTAAAAAAGCAGGAAACGAAATGTTTTGTTTAGAATATTAATGTGAAAACCGCCACGTGATTTAACGTGGCGGTTTCGAGAGTAAAGAATTAAATTGTTACAGGGTCACTTTGGGGTGGGCGCCTTACTCTGCTCTATTTCTTTAACTGCTTCCAATGCATTATCTATTGAGTTATGGAAACTCAATACACCTTCAATAGGTATAACTTTAGCGCGAGCTAATGTTTTTAATGGTTGGAACGGGATATCACAGACTAAAATATGTGTATCTTTTTGTACCGCTTCTATGAATTTCTCAAAGGCTTCTAAACCACCCGCATCAAGAACTGGTACAGCATCCCACTGCATGATAATGCTTTCATAGCCTTCACTTTTTACCCGTAGCTCATCGAAAATGCGTTCGGCAGCGGCAAAGAACAATGGGCCATTAATACGAACGACTAAGCGGCTTTTTTCTTCATCGGTTTCAGCAAGTTGTGTTGAGCGAGTCATGTTGGCGATACGACGCATAAACAGCAATGAAGCAAGAACGATACCAACGGTAATAGCAATAACCATATCAAATAGCACGGTTAAAGACATACAAAGAACTAATACAATAATGTCATCTTTTGGAGCGCGCTTAATTAGGTACATCACTTTACCAGCCGCACTCATGTTCCATGCAACGATTAATAGTAAAGCCGACATTGCTGCGAGTGGTAGGTAAGAAAGCATTGGAGCCAATACGAGCAAGGTGAGTATGACTAATATTGAGTGGATCACGGCAGATATTGGCGATGTCGCTCCAGCACGTACGTTAGCCGCAGAGCGTGCAATGGCTGCTGTTGCTGTGATACCGCCAAAAAATGGCGCTGCAATATTCCCGATACCTTGGCCAATGAGTTCACTATTTGAATGGTGCTTTTTACCTGTCATATTGTCTAATACAACAGCACAAAGTAGGGACTCAATTGCACCTAAAATAGCCATAGAAAAGGCGGCTGGCATTAATGCGGTGATCATCCCCCAGCTAATTGGTGAGCTTCCTGGGAGTTCCCACGGTAAAATAAATTGTGGAAGAATAGGCGGAATACCATTACCTTCGGTGCCATCCGGAAGTAAATAGCTAAATTCAGAACCTATAGTCGCCACTTCTTGACCAAATAATGAAAGTACCCACATCACGATAGTACCAACAACCAGAGCGGGTAAATGCCCCGGAAAGGCTAATTTTAATTTTGGCCAAAAAATAAGAACTAATAAGGTTGATAAACCAATGAGTGTGTCACTGTATTGGAGCGTTGGAAATGTGTTCCCAATCGCAATTAGCTTATCAACATAGTTTTCAGGCACATGTTCCATTTGCAAGCCAAAGAAATCTTTTATTTGCATGGTTGCTATGGTAATTGCGATACCTGAGGTAAACCCTAAAGTAACGGAAACAGGGATATACTCAATAAATTTACCAAAACGAGCAAAGCCCATGGCAAGGAGTATGATACCTGACATCAGTGTTGCCACGAGTAGCCCACTTAGCCCAAACTGTTGCGATACTGGGTATAAAATTACAACAAAAGCAGCCGTTGGCCCTGAAACGCTGTAGCGCGACCCACCAGTTATGGCAATAATAACCCCAGCAATTGCTGCAGTATATAACCCATACTGCGGTGGAACGCCACTTGCAATCGCTAATGCCATAGCTAAAGGGATTGCGATAATCCCAACGGTAATCCCCGCGATTAAGTCTTTAACTAAGCGGGCAACGGTATATTTTTCTTTCCAACAAGAATCTATCAGCGCACTAAAAGGACGCAAACTATTAATTTTTTTTGTACTCATTATACCCTACCAAATAACAGGGTGAAAAATAAACGAAAATGTATCTATAATGATACGCTTAGCAACCTGAAAAAAACTGTTATGTATCAATGAATCTGCAATTATCATAACGTTTTCAGTGGTGAAAGTAAAAAAAGCCATTATATTATAATGTTAAATAGCCAGTTTTATTTTATTCGCCTATTTAATTTTGCCGGTTTAAATTATATTTAATTAGTGTTTTTTAGTGGGGATTAATAGTAAATAATATATTAATCACCACTAATTAATTTACTTATAATGTAACTACAGTAATTAATAACCATAACCAAAGTAATAGTACTGACAGTAATGCCCGGGTAAATAGCTGTTTGGTGCCGTACCAGCGTTGCTCCATACTTCTGTCTTTGGTTTTCCTAGGAAATAAAGAAGTTAAAGTATTATCAAAGGCTTTGGTGTTTTCTTGGTGATAGATAATTTTAAAGAAATGGTTATCTAACCAAAGTCGATAAATATAATAATGACTAATAATAAATATAATTATGGCAATAAATAAATAGTATTTATTATAATTTAAACAGAGGAATAGGCTAAACTGACAAATAAAGGATAAAATGGAGCCCGTTGCTAAATAGCGCCAGCTATTAGTGAAAGCAATAATTATATCGCCATGATTTTTATCCATCAAAGTATTCATTATGCCACTCTATTTAAATGATATTGTGTATACCAATAGTTTAGTTGTTCTTTCGTTGCCGCATTCAAAATAACTTGTGGCCGTGCTTGTTCAACTAACGCGATTGCTTCTTCTATGTTTGTTGCATCACCATGGTGGACTAACCATGCAACAGCAACTGTAGCACTACGTGAATAGCCTAGCTTACAGTGAATGTAAACAGTACCAAATTTTGCTAGCTGGTCCATGCTACGTACTGATTTTTCGATATCTTCTGCGCTTAGTGGTAACAAATCAATTTGTGGTTGGCTACAGTAAGCTTGCCCTTCGCTATAAGTATTGCGAGGCCATTCGCAAGTCATATCTAAAACGGCTTGTGTTTGCAAAGGATAAAGCGGGCGCCCTCCCAAAACAATATACGCATTGATAATACTCGGTTGTGCACAATGTTTAGCAAAGTAATGATAGGTTCCCCAAGCAATGAGCCGATAAGGCAGTAAGAGGATAGCGGCTGAAAGGGAAATTTTGCCGTCGGGGGTTTTTTGGAAGACACTAGCGCCGGCTCCCAAATAGCCTACAGTGATAAAAAATAATGCTATTGCAGGCCAGAGTAATAACCATGCTGTACCTTGAATAAAAAAAGCTAAAGCAAAACAAAATATTGACCCTAAACCATAATTTTTACTCATTTTGAAGCTACGAGGAGAACCCGTGTAATGCCATTGCCAGCGGGTATGCATAGGTAACAAATAACTAATTATGATGCCAACAGCAAAGCCAGTTATTACATCAATAAAATGGTGCTGCCAAGTAGTGAGAACTGAAATTAAAATTAATACAGACCAACTATGGAGCAACCAACGCCATTTGTTAGGTGTATGAGCACGAAATCGTAACCATAAGATCCATAATAAAATAATATGCAATGATGGGGCTTGGTTAAAGGGTAGGTCAAATAACTCTAAGCTATCAAACATCCAGCCAAAAAGGCCATCTGTCGTTGGGCGAGAGAAACTAAATTTAAGGGGAAATAATAAAAAACCAATACAAGCGACAACCGAAGCAATGGCGAGTCGTAACCCGTGTATCGTTTGTTCCTTACGAGTTGTGCAAATAAATAGCGATAGCCCATATAGAAGGTCGATGCTCCAATAAGGAATGATCGTCCAAGGGATAAAAGGGATCTCTGGCTCCCAAGAAAAAACAACGGAAGGGACATGGTTTAATGTTGCGGTATAAGCATTAACTTGGCCATAAGTTAGAAAGAAAAAAGGGGCTAAGAACGCGAGCCATAACAAGCCATATAATATAATTTGACGTCGTGATGGTGCTTGTTTAGGAATAGAAATTACAGTCATAGTCCTTTGCTATCTTCCTTAAAGTACGAATAGGTTAATGATAAACAATAGCCATATAAATAGGTATATATGTTGTATAAGGTCGGTTCAAATCAGCTTTCATGACATAACAGCGTTGATGTTAACCAATAATGACGGCCGCTAAAGGTAAGTGATTGATGGCGAAATTAATCATACTATCAATCACTTACTATGAAAGTAAATTAGCGGCGTCTAGCTATAGATACACTGAATATACCCCAGTTATCGATAGATTGGTTTAATTTTTCAAAACCTGCTTCTTCAACTAATGTATCCATTTCGCCTTGGCTTCGGCAACGCATTACCCATGCTTGGCCGCCTTGGTGGCTTGGTAGTACGCGCGCGATCATTTCGACTTGGGGGTGCCAAGGCTGGCAAGTATAAATAAGTAAACCGCCTGAAGGTATGGCACGAGAAAGCCCATTTAATGATTGCTTAATTAACTCATTACTGGGGAAAAGCTCATATAAACCACTGACTACACCTATCGTTGGTGATGGTGTTACCGCAGCTAAGGAGTCAGCATCAAATGCATTACCTTCTATAAACTGGATCTTATCCTCAAGGTAACGTTGCTTAATATGTAAACGGCCTTGTTCAACATTGACTGAGCTATAATCGCGTAACAAAACAGATTCGACTTTGCCATAATCATTAATAGCGTCAAAGATATAACGGCCTTGGCCAGCAGCAATATCCATGATCCGAACAGGTATGCCATTTTCGCTTAGCTCACGAATAGCTTGGCGTAAAATGTTTTCAATGTTTACTTTTCGTTGGCGTATTCCTTGCCAGCCAATGCTATTGAGATATTGTCTATCAATAATACGGCCAAATAAGCCTTTTCCTTGGGCTTTATCACGATATACATAATCCAGTGTTGAACCAGAATCAAAGCCTTTGTCATAACCAATACGTATCCCTTCAGAGGCTTTTCCAAGCGTACTCATGGATTTGCTCATGGTTTTATACATAAGGTTTTTAGGGCACCATTTAGGGAGCGGGGTCATTAGAGTGCGGTATTTTTCTGCGCTAACACTCCAGGTGTCTTCATATTGGTAATTATGTTGATAAAGGGGAAAACTAAACAGTTTTTCGACAAAATCCCGAATTTTTTCAATAGGAATATGGCGCTCTTTTTCGCCTAACGTATCGTGATAAAAACCGGGTAACACATGTTTTTCTTTAATTGGTGTATTCAGTTTTTCAAAGAATTGGTGTTGAGGGCGATGGTGAACCACGTGATCACTACCTGAAATAAATAATTGGGTTGGTAATGTAATCGCACCTGCATCTGCGACGATTCTATCGGCCGTTTTGTACAGTTCGAGTAAAATATTAACAGCGATAGGGCGAGTGATTAAAGGGTCACGATTAAACGAATCAATTCTTTGTTGGTCATGGGTGAGAAATTTTGCCTTTACATACGAATTAACATAAAACAAACCACGAGCTTTTTGCATTAAAGCTAAGCCAGTACGTGCAAATGGGACATATAATTTAACTTTAAATGCGGGGGAAGCTAATACCATTGCGCGGATTTTGGGGGCGTAATCATGTACCCAAGAGGAGACGAGCACTGCGCCAACGCTTTGGCCGATAACAATGATATTTTCTAATGGTATCTGATACTGCCTAGATATATAGCGAATAAATTCATCTACATCACTAATAGATGTACTTAATGAGGGGCTATAACCTCTCGGGCCGTCATTTCGACCATGCCCACGAGCATCCCATGCGAACATTGCAAAGTCAGGTAAATTTAATTCATCAACTAAATGAGCCACTCTCCCTGAATGCTCGTGACCGCGATGGAATAAGACAATAGCTTTCTGAGTGGGGGTTTCAGTTGGCCAATAGCGATAAAAAATAGAGGCATGGTCGCTAGTTGTAAAGTGTGATTCGGTAACGGAGCGTTGCGTCAGATAATCTGTCTGAACGTTCATAATTATTCCTTAATTATTTATTATCCAGTGGTGTATTTAACTGAGCAAGTGCTCGCTGGATACGGTTATAGCAGGTATAAAACAGCAACAATGACATAATAACCAACAGGTAAATAACCCAGTTTGATAAGGCTATGTGTGGGAATATGCTCACCAATAACCCTAGAGCCCCAAAAATAAACGCACGGTCACTTTTACCAATAGGGCCATCATAGCGTCGTGATGCACCAATGGCTTGGGCAATGACACCGATGAACTCGGTTAATACTGACAGTACTAAAATCAATAATATCAACCAGAAGGACGAGTGAAAAATAACAATAAATGGTAGGTATAAAGCGATATCAGAAATGACATCACAGAGCTCATTTAAAAATGCACCAAGGTTGCTTTTTTGCTGATGTTCTCTGGCTAGCATGCCATCAATCGCATTCAATGCCATCCGAATAAACAAAATAAAAGGTAATAAAGCAAACAAGTGAGGATTGGGGAAGAAAAATAAAACAGCACCGACCATTACGGATAAAAGTAACGCGGCTATAGTCACTTGGTTTGCTGTCACACCGGCTTTAAATAAGTAACGCACTAGCGGGCGGAGTAGATCTTGAAATTTAGGTTTCAGATCATAAATTGTCATTGGTTTATCCTTTCCTATCACTGCGAATAGTATGCAGGTTTGTGACATATCAATACGCGATCCATCTTAAGCCACAATAAGAGCTATCTTAAGTTAATATTATAGAAAAGGGAGAATAGAGTAGAAATTGAGATTGAGTGTTGGCTAACTCATTGAATTAAAATATAAAATAAACATTATCAATGAATGTTAAATAACTTTCATTATCTAATCTTTACTGAGTAGTTCAGTATTAATTAGGCAATTATTTTTTGTCTGTCTATGGCTGCTCGCATCCGTTTAAATTGGCTAGGCGTCATGGTTGTCATTTCTTTGAATTTACGGCAAAACGCACTGTGATCAGCATAGGCACATTTACTGGAAATCTCAGTGATTGAATAATTATCCTCCAATAATTCAATAGCATGTTCAAGACGCTTTTTTTGAATATATTGCTGAGGAGTGATCAAGAAAATAGCTTTAAATTGGCGATTCAATTGGGATAGAGATAAGCCGGAAATTTCCGCAAGCGTTGTCATTTTAATCGCAGTATCAAAGTTATCGCTAATGTAGCGTTCAACTCGACTAAGTTGGTTGTTTAGTTTTGGACTCACTGATTTCGCGTCTTGAAGGTCAACTGAAATACCAGCAACCCCAATGACTTGGTTATTCGTATTAAAAATAGGAACTTTAGTGGTTAAACACCAACCCAGTAAACCTACTTTATAGAGATGAAGTTCAAGTTTATTGATGACACTAATTTTCTTTTCCATCACTAAATAATCTTGTGAACTATAACTTTGGCCTAACTCAGAATGGAAAATATCTTCAGCGCTTTTACCTACTACGTGGTTAACATGCTCAATTTTACAGCGAGTGGCTAAATTATCATTCGCAAGTAAATACTTTGCATTATGGTCTTTCACAAAGAAAGTCACATTAGGCAATGTATTTATAAGAGGCATCACTAAACCTAGGTGATTTAGCAAAGTATCAATATTATCAACGGGAAAAAGCATATTTTCCTGACTAATCAATAATAATTTATTTAAATTGATCATGCTGTTCTCCGGTTCTTAAATTAATTTAACTAATTTTCTTAAATATTTTGAGATTGTGCAGAAAAACGCATAAGTTGATTGGAAAGATATCAAGAGTTGTTAACAAAAACAAGCATTCTATTAACAATTAAAATGGATAGGGTGCTAACAAATGCAATCTCAATATAAAAAAATTGAAGTTATAGATTCTCATACCGCCGGAGAACCAACGCGTTTAGTGATCGGCGGTTTCCCTGAGTTGGGAAATGAAAGTATAGCTGCACGATTAGAGTTACTGCGTGAGCATCATGATGATTGGCGTCGTACAACCATTTTAGAGCCTCGAGGTAACGATATTCTTGTCGGCGCACTCCTATGTAAGCCGCAAAACCCAGCTGCTGCAGCTGGTGTTATTTTCTTCAACAATGAAGGTTACTTAGGCATGTGCGGTCACGGCACAATTGGCTTAGTCGCGTCATTGCATTTTTTAGGGCAGATTTCATATGGAAAACACTTAATTGAAACCCCCGTAGGCGAAGTCACCGCCGAGTTACATCAGGATGGCAGTGTGAGTATTCAAAATGTTTATTCATATCGTTATCGTAAAGGTGTACAGATTGATGTCCCTGAAGTTGGCACCATCACTGGAGATATCGCTTGGGGAGGGAATTGGTTTTTCTTAGTTGAAAATTCGCCTGTTGCAGTCAATTTTCAACAAGTAAACCTACTGACAGAAATCTGTTTAAAAATAAAACAAGCCTTATTAGACCAAAAAGTTTTTGGTAAAGATAACCAAGAAATTGACCATATTGAGTTATTTAGTTCACACCCAACAGCGAACAGTCAAAGTTTTGTTCTTTGCCCTGGGGGCGCTTATGACCGTTCACCTTGTGGTACGGGAACAAGTGCAAAACTAGCTTGCCTTGCTGCGGATAAAAAATTAGTGGCTGGTGAAGTGTGGCATCAAGCCAGTGTTATCGGAAGCCAATTTCAAGCTAGTTTTCAGCATGCTGATGCGAATGGGATTATCCCTACGATTAGAGGCAACGCTTACATTAGTGGTCAAAATACCTTGCTTATTGATGAGCAAGACCCATTCCGTTTTGGCATTTCGGTTTCGTAGGGGAATGGTATGGCTTATCAATATCCTGTAGTCGTGATTGGTGGTGGTATTATTGGCTTAAGTATTGCACTAAGTGTGCAAGCTAATGGTACGGATGTGTTGCTCATTGATAAACATGAAATTGGCTCTGGAGCTTCGTTTGGTAATGCAGGGCATATTGCAACTGAACAGGTATTTCCTATTGCCGACCCTGCAGTGTTAAAATCCATTCCGAAAATGCTTCTCGACCCGCTTGGGCCCTTACGTTTAGATTGGCGCTATTTATTACCGTTAACACCATGGTTATGTAAGCTGGTGGGTAATATGCGTCACAAGCCTTTTACACACATCCACCGTACATTGACCACGTTGAATCGTGCTGCTTTTGATTCATGGCAAACTTTTATTCAAAAATGGCAACTTAGTGACCTTGTTAAAATGGAAGGGTCGTTATTGGTTGCAGAAAAAAATGAAACCCTTGATAAGCTGGGTGAACATAGTGAATACCTTACAAAAATTGGTGTTAAAAACCAATTAATTCAACAAGCTGAACTATTGCAGCGTGAGCCAGCTCTATCAACAAGCCAGTTGGGAGGGATTTTCTACCCTGATACTGGGCATGTTATTGATTTAGCAGAATTGCACTCAAGGCTCACTCAGTCGTTTATCAATTTGGGTGGCCGAGTGTTAACCCACTGTGAAGTAACGCAAATTACTTCAACTTCAAATTTGGAAGCGACAGTAACAACAACGCAAGGCGTATTTTCAGGACGAAAAGTCGTGATCGCAGGCGGCGCATTTTCTAAATCATTAGTCAGAATGGTCAGTCGCATTAATGTGCCGCTAGAAACTGAGCGGGGTTATCATTTAATGTTGCCGCAGGAGGGGCGGCGGCTGAATATTCCTGTTTCAAGTATGGATAGGCGTTTTATTATGACCCCAATGGCTGGGGGATTACGCCTTGCGGGTACTGTTGAATATGCAGGGTTAAAACGACCGCCGAATATGCAACGTGCTCATCATTTTCTTCCCTTAGCAGAGCCGATGCTAACCACCCCGCTTAATAGCCAAGAATCAACGCCGTGGATGGGGTTTCGCCCTTCCACATCAGATTCTTTACCCGTAATTGACCACAAAGGCCCGTATATCTTTGCCTTTGGGCACCAACACCTAGGGTTAACCCAAGCGGCTATCACCGCAGATATAGTTAATTGTTTTATTCATGAACAGCCGACAGCCGTCGATTGTAGTCCGTTTTCTATTGAGCGTTTTCTTTAAATTTTGAGGATAATTCAAATGAACTTTCATGGCATTCTTGTACCATTAGTCACTCCATTTCACGATGATTTATCATTAAATATTAGTGGATTAGCAGAACTAACGGAGCAGTTAATTGCAAAGGGCGTCACTGGTTTAGTCGTGTGCGGAACAACGGGTGAATATTACGCATTAAATGAAGATGAACGCCAAACCGTATTATCAACGGTCAGCAAAATCGCCAAAGGGCGTGTGACATTAATTGCTGGCATTAACGATTTGTCAACCGAGGGAGCAATCGCACGTGCTGAACAAGCGAAAAACCTCGGTTATGAAGGTTTAATGTTATCACCGCCTCCGTATAGTCTACCCGATCAACAAGGGGTATATGCCCACTATGAAAAAGTAGCAAAATCAACCTCATTACCCATTATTATGTACAATTTCCCTGCTCGTATTGGTATAGAAATTGAAATTGATACGGTGATGAAGTTGGCAGAAATTGACAACATTGTCGCTATCAAAGAGAGCAGCGGTAGTTTTAGCCGCGCACTTCATTTACTCCAAACGCCATTTAAAAACTTTGAAGTGATCTGCGGTTGTGATGACCAGCCTGTGGACTTTTTCTTCTGGGGCTCTAAAAGTTGGATTGCTGGAGCAGGTAATGTATTCCCATCTGAACAGGTGGCAATTTATGAGGCTGCTCAATTAGGGGATTGGGATAAAGCCAAGCAAATTATGAAGACCATATACCCAGCAATTTATTCTATGGAATCAGGTGATTATAACCAAAAAGCTAAAGCTGGCTGCTTAAATGGCTCATTTAATGCGGGGCCTGTTCGCTTGCCATTATCAAATTTAGCAACTGCAGCACGTAATGAATTTATCAAATTAGTCAAATCGTAGCTGGGGGATCACAGAATGAAAATCACTCAAGAACAGGTATTCGAACGCGCTAATCAAGGGAAATTATGGGCGGGCAATTTGATTGAAGGGTATGCAAATCATAATAATAAGTTAGAAAACCGTACGCCGATTGATAATAGCCTCATTGGGTATATCGCAGATGGGGATGCCCAAGATATTGAAGCTGCGGTAAGAGTGGCTCGCAACACGTTTGAAAAGGGAATTTGGCGTGACCTATCCCCTCAAGAACGTAAAGCTGTAATGCTTAAATGGGCTGATCTTATTAGCCTGCACAGCGAGGAGTTAGCTGCGTTGGATTGTGTTGATGCAGGTAAACCAATAACTGAATGTTTAAATACGGATTTACCCGCCACCATTGAAACTTTCTATTGGTATGCTGAAACTCTCGACAAGCTGTTTGGTAAAATTGCACCAACTAGTCAGCAAGAGCTAGGGCTGATTGTTAATGAGCCTATTGGCGTGGTTGGGGCAGTACTTCCGTGGAATTTCCCAGCACAAATGTTTGCATGGAAGGTTGCGCCAGCTCTTGCTGTGGGTAATTCTGTGGTGGTCAAACCGGCGGAGCTAACATCGTTAAGTGCTTATCGTTTGGTCGAGCTTGCCTATGAAGCGGGTGTTCCTAAAGGGGCACTAAGCCTTGTATGCGGCTTAGGGGAAAAAGTCGGTGAGGCACTTGGGCGGCACAATGATGTTGATGTTGTTTCCTTTACTGGTTCAACTGAGGTAGGGCGCCTGTTTCTAAAGTATTCGGCTGAAAGTAACTTAAAAGAAATTATTCTTGAGTGTGGTGGTAAAAGCCCGCAACTTGTGTTCGAAGATGCAGATATAGAGGCTGCAATTCCGCATATCTTGGCCGCTGCATTTTGGAATATGAGTGAAAACTGTAGCTGTGGTTCTCGTCTGATAGTACATGAAAGTATTAAACAGCCACTATTAGCAAAGCTAACGATGGCACTGAAAGAATGGAAATTGGGTGATCCACGACAGGCTGAGGTGTCAATAGGGCCTATGATTGAACAAGCGCATTTTGAGAAGGTTCAATCGTTTTTAGACATAACAATAAAAGAAGGAGGTCAACTCGTTACAGGTGGAAAAGTCCATCATGAGATAGGTTCAGGCTGGTATCTCGAGCCGACAATTTTTGATGAAGTTACTCCCCAAATGTCACTGTTTAAACATGAGGTGTTCGGGCCCATTTTAGCAGTCACTTCATTTAAAAATGATGATGAAGCAATTGCTTTAGCGAATGATACGCACTACGGCTTAGCGGCCTCGTTTTATAGTCAGAATATTCATCGAGTTATGCATGTTGCCCGTCGTATTAATGCAGGAACGGTTTCGGTAAACGGATTCAGTGAGGGTAGTATCGCTACGCCGTTTGGAGGTTTCCGGCAATCAGGCTTTGGCGGTAAAGATAATGGGTTAGAGGCTTTCGAACAATATACACAAAAGAAAGTTATCTGGTTTATTCACCAATAAATAACGTTGACCTGAGCTCTAAGGGCTCAGGTTTTTTTTCCCCTGCAAACACACAATAAACAATTACAATAACGAAGGAGTACAAAATGGAAGCCATCGTTAATACAATCGTTGGTTACATCTGGGGTAATGCATTAGTCATATTATCGCTAGGTGTGGGGCTTTACTTTACTTTAGCGACACGTGGAGTACAGTTTCGCTATATCATCAAAATGGTTTGTTTATTAAAGGAAAATAAAGCATCAAAGGATGGGATTTCTTCATTCCAAGCATTTTGCTTAGCTTTATCTGGTCGCGTTGGTGTTGGTAATATTGCTGGGGTCGCAACCGCCGTTGCCGCGGGTGGTCCCGGTGCTATTTTTTGGATGGTAGTCATGGGGCTATTAGGAGGGGCTAGTGCTTTTATTGAGTCAACATTAGCTCAGATTTATAAGCAACGTTCTGATGGCCAATATCGAGGCGGCTCCCCTTACTACATTGAAAAAGGTTTAAAGTTAAAACCGTTTGCAATCGTGGTGGCTGCTGTCATTTGTTTATCTTATGGGATATTAGTTCCTGGTATTCAAGCCAATACCATCGCAGATGCTTTCCAAACATCTTTCAATCTCCCTCCGATTGTGACAGGTGTAATCGTCACTGTGCTAATGGCGTGGTTAATCTTTGGTGGCGTCAAGCGTATTGCGAGTGCTGCGGATAAAATTGTGCCGATTATGGCTCTTGCTTATATCGTGATGATGGTGATTATTTTAGGTAGCCATTATGAGAAAGTCCCAGCAATGTTTAGCTTGATATTCCGTAGTGCAATGGGGATGGATGCTGTTTTTGGTGGAATTATCGGTACTGCGGTTTCATGGGGGGTACGCCGAGCTGTTTTTTCTAATGTTGCTGGTGCAGGTGAGGCAACATTCAGTTCTGCGGCGGCTGAAGTGAGCCATCCGGTTAAACAAGGTTTGATCCAAGCCTTTTCAATCTATATTGATACAGTTGTGGTATGCACGGCTTCAGGGTTGATGATCCTCGTGACCAATATGTACAATGTGTTCCCTGACGGTTCTGCAACAGCATTAGTTGAATATGTCCCAGGAGTGGCCGCAGGAACGGCGTGGACACAAATGGCGGTATCCACAGTATTTACTTCAGCCGGGTCAGGGTTTGTTTCAATTGCCGTATTCCTTTTCGCTTTCACAACACTGATGGCTTACTATTATATTGCAGAAACAACCATCGTTTACCTTGATAGGAAGCTGTCTTATCCAGTACTCAAATTGATCCTTAAGTTTGTATTTTTAATTATCGTCTTTATGGGAAGTGTGGAGTCAGTTAGCCTAATGTGGAGTTTAGGCGATATTGGCTTTGGTAGTATGAGTTATCTCAATTTAATCGCGATAGTCTTTCTTTCGAAACCTGCATTGCGTGCTTTACGGGATTATGAACGACAAGAAAAACTGGGAATTGACCCTGTTTTCGACCCAAAAGTAGCAGGGGTGGAAAATGCTGAACTTTGGGAAGACATTAGCCGCGAGTACCATGAAAGAGGTATCGGTATTGGCCCTAAAAATGGGCAAGAAAAGGAAGTCTTGTATAAAGAAGAAAGGGAAAACTAGAAGAAAAATGGCGGTGAGGGAGGGATTCGAACCCTCGATACGTTGCCGTATACACACTTTCCAGGCGTGCTCCTTCAGCCTCTCGGACACCTCACCGTTTTTCTAAATCTGTACTGCTATATCCGTTGTGGAGTAGGTAATAAAAACCTGCTCTGCAACGGGGCGCTACTATAGGGAAAATAGCGTCTTGCGTCAACTATCTATTTATTCTTTTTCCCACATTTATGGTTGTTTAGCTAAATAAAAATCAATTTGATTATTATCTAATCTTAATTGTTATATTTTAGGGTGACTGATATTTGTTATGTTAATTTTGAACTGCAAGAAGGGAGAGTGAAAACCGTTAGCTAGTTAACAAAATTCTTATAGAGTGAGCTGTATAAGGTTGATTAACTTGAAAAGAAAAGCCATTCGGCACACTCTGTTAGAAACCGAAGAGGAGTCGCCATGAATATTTTATTTTACCATCCATTTTTTGATTCAAAACAGTGGATTGAAGGCATGCGTGCTAGATTACCACAAGCTAATATTCGTCAATGGGAAAAAGGGGATAATCAAGCAGCTGATTATGCCATGGTTTGGTTACCCCCTTATGAGTGTTTAGCTGGGCGCAGTGATTTAAAAGGGATTTTTGCATTAGGTGCAGGTGTCGACGCTATTTTAAAACAGGAGCACGATAACCCTGGGACATTACCGGCTGGGGTGCCTGTTATGCGGTTAGAAGATACGGGGATGGCGATTCAAATGGAAGAATATGCCTGTGCGAAAGTCTTATCTTACTTCCGTCGTATGGATGAATACCGGCAGTTACAATCACAGCGCCAATGGAAACAATTGCCAGCGTATCAACATGACGAATTTGTTATTGGTGTGATGGGGGCTGGTGCTCTAGGGCAAGCGGTGGCTAAGCGCCTAGTTAGCTTTGGTTTCCACGTCAAAACATGGAGCCGCTCTGAAAAACACCTTGATAAAGTGAAGAGTTATTATGGCCATGACCAGCTTGCAAGCTTCCTTGCAGGAACTCGTGTGGTGATCAACCTATTACCAAGTACTCCTGAAACGGTTGGCATTCTCAACCAGCAATTATTTAGCCAGCTACAAAAAGGCGCATATGTGATTAACTTAGCACGTGGCGCACATTTAATTGAACAAGATTTACTCTCAGCGCTTGATTCAGGGCAAATTGCTGGTGCGGCGCTAGATGTGTTTGCTAGCGAGCCATTATCGCAAATGCACCCATTTTGGACACATCCACGGATTGCCATTACGCCACATGTCGCGGCGTTTACGCTACCTAATGAAGCGATGGATATGATTACCAGTAATATTCAGCGTATCGAAGCGGGTGAAGCCCCAGTTGGTGTTGTTGATATGCAGCGCGGTTATTAATTACTGTTCTGTTATTGCGAGTGGGGCGGTGTATACCAAGAGCCACTCGCTATTATCTTGTTTCTATTTATTCACCTGTCGAGGTTATTCCTCTTTTTCTTACCTAATATATTTCCTATTTTTTCGATATACTAAAAGATCATTGCGTTGGTCACGACGATGTGGCTATTGATTTGTAAAATAGGAAAATGTATATGAACGAATTTTCAATCGTTTGCCGTATTTTAGGCACACTATTTCAACGTAGCCCTGATGACAGCCTAGTTAAACCGCTGATTGACCTGATCGCACAAGATAAACTGAAAGCATCATGGCCATTAGAGCAAGATGAACTTTGGTCTCGTATGTCAACAGGGTTAGATGTCAAAGCCATTAGTGCGGATTATCATGCGTTATTTACGGGTGAAGTGCCGGCAGTATCAATGCTAGCGAATGATTACGACTCCGAAATCACTGAGGCAGAGGTCCGTGAGTTTTTAACGGTGAGAGGCATGTCTTTAACCGATGCACCAACAGACGCATTTGGGGCTTTATTACTGGCAGCATCGTGGTTGGAAGACCAAGCAGCGGAAGATGAAATAGCCGCACAAGAAGAGCTATTCGATAGTTATATCCTAAGTTGGTATGGTACTTTTTTAGGTAAAGTTGAAGCTCACGCCAAAACGGCATTTTATCGTACGCTGGCACAAATTACTCGTGACGCTGTTATTGCTTTACGTGATGAGTTGGATTCAGAAATAGAGTGATTGTGACAGGGTCACATCAGGAGAGGCCGGTTTTAGCCTAGTATTCTCATGCATTGATTAATATTTTTGATTGAACTAGAAAGGCAACAGATTTCTCTGTTGCCTTAAATGCGTTTCTCAATCGAAATAATTTATGGTGATAACTAATCAACTAATGGAATGACCAGTTTACCGGGTTTTATTTCTAAGCCTTTCGCTAATTTTTTAGCGGTTGCCTCAGCTGCACCGTTATCTGGGTTTAATACATAAACAGGCTGAGTTTCGAAAAATGTTTCAAGGGAGCTATTCAAATAAGGGATAACGGCTGACATTGCGGTGTCCATTTTTTCTGGCATCACCGTATATTGGCTAATATTTAATTCTTTTAGGTAAATAGAGCCTGTTTGTGCGTCAAAGTATGGGCGGGCGGTCAGCGTGAGGTTAATTTGCGCTTCCGCTTTACCAATCAGGGAGTCTAATTTAACGGTTGCATCCCCAGTTAGTGCTATCTTCCCCGGTTCACTGCGGCCAATTTCTGATTTTAAATTCGCCAGTTGAATATCCGCATCTGCAAAGCCGGTTACCCCAACCTTGTGGTCGTATTTTACTTTGTTCGCCAGATAGTTATTAATTTGTGATTCACTAATACTGAATTCAGATAATTGACTACAGCCAGTCAACAAAGTGAGAAAGCCAATCATTGTCGCCAATAAAAATTTTTTCATAATGACTCCTTTTACAATAATACTGCTAGTTTAGCGTATTACTGCCCACTCAACATGACTGTTTCTATTTTTTTACGATTAAATTGCTTGTGGAGTGCCCATAAAGTAATAAAGCCGATAATGCCTAATAAAAACCACGGTAGTTGCGGCATATTCCATTGATGGCCAATATCATACATCCAGCCGCCTCCGGTATAACCGACGGCTCCTCCTAATGCTAAGCCTAAGCGGCTAAACCCCATATAGCTGCCACGAGCACGAGGATCTGCGAGAGAAGCACTGAGAGTTTCTCTAGCGGGGTCAGCGGTAACGGTTCCAAGATAAAACAGGCAAATAAGTGCAAATAATGTATTGAGCGAAGTTGTCATTCCAATTGGGAACATGCTGATGCTCATCAAAAATAAACCGGCCATCAGGCGTTGTTCAAGGCGGAAATGTTTTTCACTCCAGCGCGCAATCGGGTAGAGCAATGTTAAAGATATCGCGGCTTCGATAGCGTACATCCATTTGACCGCGGTTGGTGTCCCTGCCAATTCATTAACAACGATAGGAAACATTAACATAACTTGCACAGATAACATGAAGTAACCCGCTAGAGTTACAACATAAGTGACAAAACGTTTATCTTTTAATACCCGAGCCATACCTTCTTTTATTGGGGTTCTAACGGTTGAAATGCGGTAAGCAGGTAATAACCAAGCGTTACAAATAGCCGCAATAACAAAGACAGCGGCTCCTACCCAGCAAACATAGTGGAAGTCGTATTGTAAAAGCCAGCTCCCAATTAAGGCACCAATTACTGCCCCAGCGCTGTCTTGCATTAACAGCAAAGAATAGAAGCGCCCACGTTCGTAAGGACGAGTTAATTTGATCACAAGCGCAGTTCTGGGTGGGTCAAACAGGGTGCCGCCAAGAGCTGAAAGTACACAGGATAGCCATAAAACCCACGGGTCATGGGCAACTGCCATGACGGCGAACCCGCTAGCACGCAACAGCATTCCAATTACAATCATGGGCTTGGCGCCAAAACGGTCAGCGATAGCTCCCCCAAAAATACCTAAACCTTGCTGTACAAATTGCCTAAGGCCTAAGGCAAAACCAACGATTACGGCTGCCCAACCTAGCTGGTCAACAAATCGAATTGAAATAAGGGGAAAAACGACAAAAAACCCGAGAACAACTAACATGTTGTCGAATAAAAGGAAATACTTACCAAGGCTTCTTGCCCGTGACACCTGCGCCATGACACACCATTAGAAAAATAGCCAAGAGGGATGGAACCTTAATGTTACTTGTCAATAATATCAGTATAATATGAGGCAATAGATGATATTTTTTTATCGTGGGTAAAGGTGGTTATTGATGATTTATTTTTATCGATAAATAGCCGCCATATTTTGCATCGCAGTGTTATTGGTTGCGTTAAACAAGTCTAGTCACATATTTATGTATGCTCCTAGTTCTTTAAATTACAATCTAGAACAGTTGTCAGGGTTTATTATTAATTAAGGGTTAACGATGTTTGGTTATCGTTCAAATGTACCTAAAGTACGTCTTATTACTGATAGAATGATTATTCGTTTGACTTATGAACGTGATAATTATCGACTTGCTGATTATTATAGTTTGAATAAAGATTTTTTGATGCCGTGGGAACCAACGCGGGATAATTCACATTATCAACCCGCAGGTTGGCAAAACCGGTTACAAGTGATGAATGAAATGCACCGTGAAGGAAGTGCTTATCATTTTCTTTTACTAGATAAAGAAGAAAATGAAGTGATGGGGGTTGCTAACTTTAGTAATGTCCTACGAGGTTCATTTCATGCATGTTATTTAGGGTATTCCTTAGGTGAGAAATGGCAAGGTCATGGCTTGATGTATGAGGCATTAACGCAAGTGACGCGTTATATGCAAAAGCATCAAAAAATGCACCGTATTATGGCTAATTATATGCCTCATAATATGCGTAGTGGTAACCTTCTGGCGAGGTTGGGCTTTGAACGTGAAGGTTATGCAAGGCAGTACTTACAAATCAATGGTGAATGGCGAGATCATGTCTTGACGGCATTAACCGATGATGCGTGGGGACGCCATAAAGTTTAAATACCTAAACTCCTAATTTACCTTTCAATCGTAGTCAGTAGCAGCGGGCGCTGTTAAACTGATACGATTGTATTCTTTTAGTTTATCAATCATGAATTTATTAAAATCGCTAGCAGCTGTAAGCTCAATGACCATGATGTCTCGTGTGCTTGGGTTTATTCGTGATGCTATCATTGCTCGGGTTTTTGGCGCTGGGGCTGCAGCTGACGCCTTTTTTGTCGCGTTTAAATTACCAAATTTATTGCGTCGGATTTTTGCAGAAGGCGCGTTTTCTCAAGCTTTCGTTCCTATATTAGCTGAATATAAAAATCAGCAAGGCGAAGAGGCAACTCGTACATTTGTTGCTTATATTGCAGGGATGCTAACACTGGCACTGGCAATTGTGACGGTGGCTGGTATGGTGGCAGCACCTTGGATTATTTATGTAACTGCTCCAGGGTTTACCGATGATGCGGGTAAATTTGCCCTAACAACGGATTTACTTCGTGTCACTTTTCCGTATATCTTTTTGATTTCACTCGCCTCATTAGCGGGAGCAATCCTGAATACTTGGAACCGTTTTTCTGTTCCAGCCTTTGCCCCAACCTTGCTCAATGTCAGCATGATCATTTTTGCTGCTTTTGCTGCCCCTTATTTTGATCCACCGATTATGTCACTTGCATGGGCAGTACTTGTGGGTGGGGTTTTACAGTTAGTCTATCAGCTACCTTATTTAAAAAAGGTTGGTATGTTAGTTCTGCCACGTCTTTCATTTCGAGATAGCGGCGTTTGGCGTGTAATGAAAATGATGGGGCCCGCTATTATTGGGGTATCTGTCGCGCAAATCTCATTAATTATTAATACTATTTTTGCTTCATTTTTGCAGTCAGGCTCGGTTTCTTGGATGTACTATGCAGACCGCCTGATGGAGTTACCGTCTGGTGTACTCGGGGTCGCCTTAGGGACTATTCTGCTGCCGTCGTTGGCGAAAAGTTTTACAAGCGGTAACCAGAATGAATATCGTCAGTTAATGGATTGGGGGTTGCGTCTTTGTCTACTATTGGCGCTACCTTGTGCTCTTGGGTTAGCAATATTATCTGAAGCGTTAACGGTTTCTCTTTTCCAATATGGCAATTTTACGGCTCATGATTCTTTGATGACACAATATGCTTTAGTGGCTTATTGTGTGGGTTTGACAGGGATGATTTTAGTAAAAATTTTAGCGCCGGGGTTTTATTCACGCCAAGATATTCGCACACCAGTTAAAATTGCTATCGTGACTTTAATATTAACTCAATTGATGAACTTGGCTTTTATTGGGCCACTCCAGCATGCTGGCTTAGCCTTGTCTATTGGCTTAGCAGCGTGCTTCAATGCCGGTGTTCTGTATTGGCAATTACGTAAACAAGATATTTTCCAACCTCTAGCTGGCTGGAAAGGTTTTCTATTTAAATTATTAGTTGCTTTAGTGGTAATGGGGCTTGTGTTATTTGGTGTATTGCACTTTATGCCATCATGGCAAGAAGGGAATATGCTAATGCGCATGCTACGTTTAATTATGGTGGTGGTTATTGGTGCGGCTAGTTATTTTATTGCCTTGTTCGCCCTCGGTTTTCGGCCACGTGATTTTATGAAACGCAGTATCGCTTAAGCTGTATATCGGACTAATGTTGAAAGGCCCAATCAATGTATTGGGCTTTTTTGTTGTTTTTTTCGCGAGCCTTATCATTTGTTTTTATGATGAGGTTGGTAATTCCATCAATGAAATCTAGAAAAGTGACAAAGAGTTTAGTCTCTAAGCATAAAAAAACAGCCCACATAGTGGGCTGTTTTTTGGGCTTGATAGCTACAATTACATTCTTTCAACGGTTTCTATACCAAGTGTATCTAAACCAGTTTTCAGTGTTTTTTGTGTTAATGCTGCAAGTTTCAGGCGGCTTTGACGTTGATTTTCATTTTCCGCTGACAGAATAGGGCAATGCTCGTAGAAACTTGAGAATAACCCAGCCAATTCGTATAAATAGGCACACATAACATGAGGAGTTCCTTCCCTTGCTACTGTCAGGATGGTTTCTTCAAACTGTAATAACCGTGTTGCTAGTGCAATTTCACGTGGATCTTGTAATGAAATCGGTAAAGTGAGGTCAGTGTGGCTTAAGTTAGCCTTTTTGAAGATAGAGGCCACACGCGTATAAGCATATTGCATGTAAGGAGCTGTATTTCCTTCGAAGGCTAGCATGTTATCCCAATCAAAAATGTAATCTGTCGTTCTATTTTTTGACAGGTCAGCATACTTAACCGCACCAATGCCCACAACATTTGCAACATTGACCAGCTCGTCCTCTGGCATTTCAGGGTTTTTCTCGCGGATCAGGTTTTGTGCGCGTTCAATAGCCTCATCAAGTAAGTCAGATAAACGTACCGTTCCGCCTGTGCGAGTCTTAAATGGTTTACCATCTTTACCCAACATCATACCAAACATATGATGTTCCAAAGACATGGATTCAGGGATGTAACCGGCTTTGCGCACGATAGTCCATGCTTGCATTAAATGTTGATGTTGGCGTGAGTCAATATAATACAGCGAACGGTCAGCATGTAGGGTTTCATAGCGGTATTTGGCACAAGCAATATCTGTGGTGGTGTATAAGAAGCCGCCGTCTTTCTTCTGAACTATTACCCCCATAGGCTCGCCTTCCTTGTTTTTAAACTCGTCAAGAAAGACAACCGTCGCACCTTCGCTTTCAACCGCAAGGCCTTTTGCTTTTAAGTCCGCGACAATATTGGGTAACATGCTGTTATATAAGCTTTCACCCATCACGTCATCTTCAGTTAATGTGACGTTTAAACGGCGGTAAGTTTGTTGATTTTGTTGCATGGTGATATCAACCAATTTACGCCACATTTGGCGGCAGTATTCATCACCTGACTGAAGTTTTACTACGTAGCCACGGGCACGCACGGCAAACTCTTCATCTTCGTCGTAATGCTTTTTCGCTTCACGGTAAAACGCTTCGAGGTCAGCAAGGGCCATATCACTTGCATCTTCGTTTTGTACTTTTTCAAGGTAGGCAATTAACATACCAAATTGCGTACCCCAATCACCTACGTGGTTGGCACGGATCACTTTATGACCAAGATATTCTTGAGTACGCGCGGCAGCGTCACCAATGATAGTTGAACGTAAATGACCAACGTGCATTTGTTTTGCAACATTTGGTGCGGAGTAGTCAATAACAATCGTTTCAGGTTTAACGGGTGCGATGCCTAACCGTTGTGAAGTTAAAGCGTCTTCGATATGTTTCTCTATCCAAGTCGGTTCAAGGAAAATATTAATAAACCCAGGACCTGCAATTTCGATTTTGCTTGCAACCCCGTCCAAATCAAGGTGATTAACAACCTGCTCAGCAAGTTGTCTCGGAGCCATCCCCATTTTTTTAGCAGCGCCCATTACCCCGTTGGCTTGATAATCGCCAAACTGAGCCTTCGCGGACTGACGTACCAGCGCGTCACTGCCTTCTGGAGCACCTGCTGCTAGCATTGCAGCACCAATTTTATCTGAAAGAATCGCCTGAATATTCACCGAAATACCTTAAATTACGAACATAGTTACCGCATTGTGCCATCACATGCGCAGAACTAAAAGGTGGAAGAGAAAAATCGGCAGGTTTTATACCACATTTTAGGGCTCTCATGCTACAGTCTGCGCCATTGTTTAGGGGATTAGTTTTATTGAAAGGGGCTTTTGGCGTCATGAAATTGAGTGAAGTTTCACAATTACAAGATTTATGGGACGATTTACCTGTATTTAGGGATAAATTACAGCAGATGGCTGAGGAATTAAATTTATCCTTGTCATCATATCTTATTGACCATATCTCAGTACGTTGCCATCAGATTAACACCGCAGAACGTTGGCACCAAGGTTTAATGCAGTGCGCGCAACTGGTGTCAGATAACCTTATCAATGGCCGCCCAATACGTTTATATGAGCTAGCAGAGCCGATTAGTATTGCACAGCAGGATGTTTATATTATTGAGCTTCCATTCCCTAAAGATAAAATCTACCCAAAAGAAAGCTGGGAACATATTGAGATGGTCATTGATGTTGAGCCTTCACAATTAGAAATGGCAGCACGTGCTCTACTGCCAGACCCGCTACCTTATGGCTACAGGATCAAAGTAAGTCAACCCAAAGGCCAGCAAGAAAGGTTGCCTAATCCAACATTAGCAGTGTCAAATGGTGAGATAACGGTTAAATACCATCCATTTTCGCTAAAAAAGATAATTGAAAGTGAAAAATAAGTGATACAAGTAACGTTATTGATCAATAGTCCCCGTTAACTTTTCGGGGTGTGATATCCATCCGATAACATTCACTGATTAATGGCATTATTAATTCAAGTGTTAACGTTTAACATTATAACCCTACTGTTATTGTAGGGTATTTAAAGCATTAGCTTTATTGCCACTTTTTGGAGGTCATCATGGCAAAACTGGAAATTTGCTGTTTCGGGATCGAATGTGCCCAAGTGGCGCAAGAATATGGTGCGGATCGTATCGAATTGTGCTCTGGCGCCGCAGATGGTGGGCTGACACCAAGTTATGGTTATCTGAAATTAGCAAGGGAAAAACTTTATATTCCAGTTCATCCTATTATTCGTCCTCGGGGTGGTGATTTTTGTTATAACGTTAGTGAGTTTGATGTTATTTGTGAAGATTTAGTCATGATTAAAGAAATGGGGTTTCCTGGGGCAGTCGTGGGAGTCCTTGATACAGAGGGACGTATTGACATTAACCGAATGCAGGTACTAATGGAAATAGCACAGGGAATGAATATCACATTCCACCGCGCATTTGATATGTGTATCAACCCAATGCTTGGACTAGAACAGTTAAAAGAGCTAGGTGTTGCACGGATATTAACTTCTGGCCAACAACAAGGTGCAGAATTGGGCTTACCTCTCCTGAAAGAACTGCATGAAAAAAGCCGCCAGATGGATGGGCCGAAAATCATGGCCGGGGCTGGCGTTCGTTTAGCTAATTTAAGTAAGTTTATCGAAATAGGTTTGACCGAAGTTCATAGCTCAGCGGGTAAAACCGTCCCTTCAACGATGAATTATCGTAAAGTCGGTGTCACAATGGCATCAAATAGTGAAAGTGATGAATTTACTCATTATTGTGTTGATGGGCCAACGGTAGAAGCGATGAAAGACTTTATTTCTATTACAGAAAAAGCCTCTGCGTAGCTGATAATTTAAGGCATTCAACAATACGGTATTTAGGTGTTGTGTATAAGATAAGGAAAATCAATGAATTGGTTTTCCTTATTGCTTTTGCGCTTTTTAGCAGTTAATTCATTAATAAATACCGCTTAATACCGTAAATAATATGATTTATTTGCTATTAATGGTGTGATTATCGGTTGTGTTGATGCATATCAATTAACCATGTTTTTTATATGGCTACTATTTAATTACTATAAAAATACGATGTAATTCAATTTATAATAATAAAAGGTAGCAATGTAATGATTAACAATATCAGAAAAAAAGCGCTGAGTAGGCGGCAATTTATTCAAGCCTCTGCATCAGTCGCGACCACAACGGCCATTGTCAGTTCCATCACTTTACCTTTCTCTGCTCAAGCAACACCACCAGTTACCATTCAACCTGATGAAATCAATGAAACGATTAAATACAGCGCATGTTTAGTGAACTGTGGGAGCAGGTGCCCGTTAAAAGTGCATGTGAAGGATGATGTAATTACCCGAATCTCCAATGAGACTATGTATGATGACTCGCAATTTGGTTTACATCAAATACGCCCATGCTTAAGAGGGCGCTCTGTTCGTTGGAAAACCTACAACCCAGATAGACTGAAGTACCCGCTATTACGTACAGGAAAGCGCGGAGAAGGGAAATTTAAACGTATCACTTGGGATGAAGCAACAACAATAGTGGCACAAAAACTACGTTCTACTATTGATACTTATGGTAATGAAGCTATTTATTACCAATATGGTTCAGGCTCGACAGGAGCAAATTTACAAGGGCGTAATGCTTGTAAGCGCCTATTAAGCCAACTGGGTGGGTTCCTTGACCAACATGGTACCTATTCAACCGCGCAAATAAACGGTGTTATTCCCTATGTTTATGGGAAATTAGACGACTCACTGTTGTCTGAAATTGCGAATAGCGATTTAGTGGTGATGTTCGGTCATAATATTGCAGAAACACGCATGTCAGGTGGTGGGCAATTTTATGAAACCCTCCATGCATTAGAAAAAAGCAAAGCTAAAGTGATTATTATTGACCCACGCCGGACAGATAGTGTGACAACACTTGGCGCTGAGTGGATACCTATTTACCCCGGGACAGATGGGGCTTTGGTTGCTGCAATCATCCATACTTTAATTAAAGAACAGCTAACTGATGAGGCATTCTTAGCCCAATACTGTGTTGGTTGGGATAGCCAAACATTGCCTGAGTCTGCGCCAAAAAATGGCTCTTATAAAGATTATATTTTAGGCAAAGGTGATGATGGCATAGAAAAGACACCTGAATGGGCGAGCCGAATTACTGGCGTTTCAGCTACCCGTATTGTTCAACTAGCTCGTGAATTAGGGAATGCTAAAGCAGCGTGGATCTCTCAAGGTTGGGGGCTGCAAAGAACAGCGTCAGGCGAGCAGGCTTCTCGCGCAGTGATGATGCTGCCCATTGTTACGGGCCATATTGGCCGTCCTGGTACCAACGCTGGAGGATGGGGCGGTAATGTTGCTTATTCAGTGCCAGGGTTTGCTATTCCTAACCCAGTCAAGACTAAAATCCCTTGTTTTATGTGGACGGATGCCATTGCCCGTGGAACGGAGATGACAGCAACAAATTCGACGCTTATCGGTAAAGAGCGCCTCGAAACAAATGTAAAATTCTTATGGCATTACGCAAGCAATGTTACTGGCAATCAACACTCTGATTTAAATAAAACTCACAACATTTTGACGGATGAGTCTTTGTGTGAATTTATCCTTGTTTGGGACACACATATGACGCCATCGACAAAATATGCAGATTTGATCTTACCTGATGTCACGAGCGTAGAGTCTAATGACCTGATCAATAATTCCTATGCAAGTGGTGCATATCATTATGCAATTCGCCTGCAAAACGCGATTACGCCATTATGGGAGTGCTGCGAATCTTATGATGTACTGGCTGATATTGCGCAAAAACTAGGTATTAAAGAGCAATTTACCGAAGGGCGTACCCATGAGCAGTGGATTGAGTACTGCTACAATCAAATGCGCGAGAAAAACCCGCATTTACCGAAATTTGAAGAAACAAATGATATGGGGATTGTCGATAGAAAACTGGCGAATAGTGCGGACTATATTGCATTAAAATCATTCCGTGACTCACCAGAAACGGCTCCTCTACCGACACCATCAGGGAAAATTGAGATCTATTCAGAACGGTTAGCGAAGATAGCGAAAGAGTGGGAATACCCGTCAGACCAACGCATTCCAGCAGTACCTGAATATTGCGTAAATACAGAAGGTGTTGAAAACAAACAAGCTAAACAAAAATATCCGCTACAAATGACCGGCTACCATGATAAGGGCCATGCGCATTCGTCTTATTTTAATATTGCAATATTGCGAGAAGCGGTACCCCATCAATATTGGATTAACCCAATCGATGCTTCTGCTAGAGGGATCAAGGATGGTGATAATACCGAAATATTTAATGACCGCGGGCGAATGTATATCAAAGCTAAAGTCACTGAGCGTGTTTTACCGGGGGTTATTGCTGTTCCACAAGGTGCTTGGCGTGAAGTGAATGATGAGGGTGTTGATATTGGTGGATGTATTAATACATTAACCACCCAACAGCCATCGGCCTTAGTGAAGGGTAACCCTCAACATACTAACTTAGTTGACGTAAAACGTGCATAAGGAGTGATTGATGAAACAGTATGGTTTTTATTTTGACTCAACGAAATGCACGGGATGTAAAACTTGTCAGGTCAGTTGTAAAGATGAAAAAGATCTCGATTTAGGGCCTAAATTTCGTCGAGTCTATGAGTTCGGTGGTGGAAGTTGGCAGCAGCAAGATGGTATTTGGCAACAAAATGTCTATAGCTATTACTTATCCATTTCGTGTAACCATTGTTCTAACCCGACTTGTGTTGAAGGGTGCCCAACGGGAGCCATGCATAAGCGAGAACAGGATGGCTTAGTAGTCGTCGACCAAAGTGTTTGTGTTGGCTGTCGCTACTGCGAATTACGTTGTCCTTATGGTGCGCCACAGTACGATGAAAAGAAACATCTGATGAGCAAATGCGATGGTTGCTACGAACGAGTTGAAAAGGGGATGAAACCTGTGTGTGTGGAGTCTTGCCCTCAGCGAGCATTAGATTTTGACGATATCAATATACTTCGTGAACGTCACGGTAATATAAGTGGTATTGCACCTATGCCAAATCCTAATCTAACCAACCCTAATATTGTGATTAAACCGCATAAAGACGCGAAGCCTTATGGTGATACGAGCGGTAAATTACAAAACCCGGCGGAGGTATAACATGCACGAACTTCCTCTTGTATTTTTTACCGTATTGGGTCAGTCAGCAGCGGGTCTATATTTACTTGCTTATTTAAGTAAAAAGATAGGGATGGTTGATGAGTACCAATTGCGTAACGCCAATATAGTAGCTTTTATTACGATGATAATTGCGTTAGCTTTGGGGGCACTGCATGTGGGGCAACCTTTGCGCTTCTTTAATATGCTATTAGGCGTTGGCCGCTCACCAATGAGTAATGAAGCTTTATTGAGTGGTATTTTTGTCGCTTTTGGGGCTGCAACTTTACTGTTTACTTTATTTATTAAAAATAAAGCATTAAGTGAATTATGTAACATCGGCACGGTGATTTTTGGTTTGGCATTTGTATGGTCAATTCCACAAGTTTATAACATTGCCACAGTTGCTAATTGGTTTACTGTCTTCACAACCTTACAAATGTGGATGACGTTGCTAGTCGGTGGAGGGGCATTAGCCATTCTATTGGGTGCTCAGCGGTTAGGGGCTTTGGCCTTCCTTATTGGGGCAGTTATTATTTTTGCTACAAGAGCCGCTTATGTGTCATTTTTGGGTGAAACAGGGCCTGAAATTAGTGCGGAACAAGCGGGTTTTTGGAGCTTCCAACTGGTTGTTCTCGCATTGATGCTGTTTGTTTTCCCAGCACTTTTATACCGGGGACGGAATTCGACGGCGCTACTGGGTATTTGTGCAATAGCCGTGATCTTAGCAGAGTTGTCGGGTCGAATTGCTTTTTATAATTTATGGCAAATAACAATGTAACTTTCTGATAAATAACCATTAAAATAAACGCCTATGGGAAACTTCCCCTAGGCGTTTTTAGTTTTAAGGTTTGCGAGCAACTAAGATAGCGCGTAACGGTGCAGGATAACCTTCAATGGTTTTAGTTTGGTCATTAGGGTCTAAAAACTCCGCTAATGAATCTGTTCTCATCCATTGTGTGCGGCGCTGTTCTTCCAAAGATGTCACCGCTTGGTCAACAATACGTACATCCACAAAACCACATTTCTCTAACCAAACTTTGAGCATTTTAGCTGAAGGAATAAAGTACACATTGCGCATTTGAGCATAGCGATCACCCGGGATTAGACATTGGAACTCATCACCTTCAATGACAAGGCTTTCAAGGACCAATTCACCTTCGTTAACTAACTGATTTTTCAGTTGCCATAAGTGATCAAGTGGTGAACGACGGTGATATAGTACACCCATTGAAAATACGGTATCAAACGCGTTAAGTGCAGGGAGTTGCTCTATCCCTAGAGGTAATAAATGGGCACGTTGGTCATCCCCTAATAGTTTTCTGACTGCTTCGAACTGGCATAAAAACAGCTCTGTTGGGTCAATGCCGACGACAAATTTAGCTTGTTGTCCTAACATGCGCCACATGTGATAACCGCTTCCACAACCGACATCTAACACATAGCGGTCTTTTAACGACGAAATATGAGGCAAAACGCGATCCCATTTCCAATCAGAACGCCATTCGGTATCAATATTGACGCCATACAGTGAAAATGGCCCCTTTCGCCAAGGCATTAATTGCTCAAGGATATTATTTAAACGTCGAGTCTCACCGGATGTCAGTTCGGGCTCACGTGTGGCAGTGACACTGTTGAGTAAATCTAAATGTGTTGGTGTCATGACAGGTAAGTTATCTAACATTTTTTCCCATGAGGAAAAACCGCCATGTAAACCTTGCTTTTTCCATTCAGTAATTTGCGCTGGAAGGGTTTCAAGCCAATGACTTAAAGGGCCAACAGCGATTTGTTGGTAAAAACGACCAAAATCAATCATACTCAAGCCTCTTTAAGTGCTAGAAGTGAACCGAAATTAAAGCACTGGAACCAAACCTCACAGTGAGTAAAACCTGCATTTTTTAGGCGTTCTTTATGAGCTTCAACAGAATCTGTCAGCATCACATTTTCTAGCATGCTGCGTTTTTGGCTAATTTCTAGCTCACTGTAGCCATTTGCACGTTTAAAATCGTGGTGCATATTGAACAATAATTCACCGATTTTTTGATCCTCAAAATTAAATTTTTCAGAAAGTACTAAGATACCACCTGGTTGTAACCCCTGATAAATTTTATTCAGTAATAACTGGCGGTCATTCGGATTGAGGAATTGTAAGGTAAAATTGAGCACAACCATTGAGGCATTTTCGATATTGATATCTCGAATATCGCCTTCAATAACCTCAACCGGTGTATCTGCACGGTAAGCATCAATATGACGACGGCATCGCTCGACCATTGCAGGTGAATTATCGACTGCGATGATTTGGCTATTTTCGACGGTAATGTTGCGTCTTATAGATAAAGTGGCAGCACCTAGCGAACACCCTAAGTCATAGACTCGGCTGTGTGGCTTAACAAAACGACCAGCAAGCATGCCAATCATGGTAATAATATTTGAATACCCCGGTACTGAACGCTGGATCATATCGGGAAAAACTTCGGCAACTTTTTCATCGAATTGCCAATCACCAAGGTTAGCAATAGGTGCAGAAAAAAGGCTGTCTTTTTGGGTTGGGTCCTGACTTGACATAAGTTCTGTATTAATCAAAAACAAAAGTAGTGGGGGATTGTATCAGAAAGGCTGCTTTCTGAAAATCTATCCATATACCATGGAATAATGCGGCGGCACGTGAGTAAGTGCCGTATAGACGATAAAAATTAAAGATTAAACGAAACGATTTGTATCCATGGCAAATAATAAGTGTTTGCCATAACCATCAATGCCATAGCAAGGTAGGTTGCTACCATACCTGAACGGCGATATGTATAGTCATGGTTTTTTAAGCCATAGGAATGAAGTAAGCGACCCGCAATTAAGATAAGACCACAAACGTGGATCATCCAAACTTGTGCGCCGTTCATCTCCATAAAAAGTAACAAAATAAGGGAGATAGGGATATATTCGATGGCATTGCCATGAACACGGATTGCAGTTTGTAATTCATAAAAACCGCCATCACCATAAGCTATACGATATTGATTACGCAGCTTCACAACATTTAAAGATAATCTAAGTAGCAGTAAGGCACCTAGTACAGCGTACAAAGAGCTGACCATTTTTTACTCCACCATAAAACGAATCAAACTATGAAAACACCTAAAAATATAAGTTATAGTAATGTGTATTAACGATATTTTGTAAATTGTAATTCTTAAAAAGCCATAGGACAAATAAAATCACAACTTTTTTGGGTAATCATTCAATCTTATTTGATTAAACCATCTTGTTTTAATCGTTGTAAAATATGTACTGCTGTTGTGGAACAGCGTGATAAATCATGGCTATCAAACCAAGCGAGTTCAGCAATTTCAGCTGCAGGCTGCGGTTTGCCGTTATATTCGGCAAAATAACAACGAATACGGACTTGAGTGCCATCTTGCTTGCCATCCGCTAACCCAATGAATTCACCGTAAAAACGAATAGAGCTAGTGTCCAGTTTTAGTGTGAGTTCTTCATCAATTTCACGGCATAATGCTTGTTCATCCGTTTCACCAAGCTCTCTTTTGCCGCCAGGGATATAAAACAGCTGTTTGTTATGGGAGCGAACCATGGCAATTTTGCTTTGTGATAAGGCGATTAACCCCAGCTTATCAATAATTTTATCAGTCACAATGTCGTCACTCTTTTATTTTTTGATAATAAAAATTTGAAGTTTACACTGAGTAAAATCATTAAGCAGGGTAGAAACCCTAGCTTAATGATTAAACATTATTTTTTTTCAATGATTTTGACAAGTTCATAGCGAATGCTTGGGGCATCTGCTGGTGGGTTTGGCACATCAAACTGTTTCACTTGTAGGGTATAAGTGAAACCGGGTTGGTATTCAAAGCCTTGAATTGAATTATAAAATAATTGCCAGTCATCATTAGGGTTTTCTTTTACTTTCATACATTTCATTGGAGCAACGCCGACACAGTCAGCGAGTGAAGAATCGACATAAAATGTTTTGGTATTATCAGTATCTGCGGGTTTCACAGTTTGGCATCCTACAAGTAGCATAATTATGGATGAGGCAAGTAACATTTTTTTCATATGCAATCCTTAAACAGCAGATGATGATTAATTGAGCATTGATACAGTTTTCGATTATAGCAAACTGAAAAAGGTAACGATTCCTAAATAGAAAATTTTGTCACTAAAAATGGTGTTGCTGAATGACGATAGGTAATGAAATCAACAAAAGGTTGTTTTTTTATTCAATATTCCCTTGAACAGATAAAATAAACCTTTGTAGTAATATGTACATGGTGCTCATAGTCACTTAAAATCGAACAGATCATCGTGTGCTGTCTGCATGCCTAGTGATTTAATTTTAATGTTATTTATTGGTGGCATTAAAATTGATGAAAATATGATTAAAAACAAAATGGTTTACGCGATAAGTTAGATCCGTAACTATTTGTCTGACAGAATTTCCTGTATAATGTCTGCCTTTTTGACATTCTGAATTTTCAGCTCAATGTTCAGCAAAATGCCAAATTCCCGCAGCAAGCAAATGCACAACAAGCTGAGTAAAAGGATATTGTATGCGTACTAATTATTGTGGGCAGTTAAACATTGCTCATGAAGGCCAAAAGGTCACCCTTTGTGGATGGGTAAACCGCCGTCGTGACTTAGGTGGTTTGATTTTTATCGATATGCGTGACCGTGAAGGTATCGTACAAGTTTTTTTCGATCCGGATCGCAAAGACATATTTGAAAAAGCGTCAGAGCTGCGTAATGAGTTCTGTATCCAAATCACAGGGACAGTACGCGCGCGCCCAGATAGCCAAAAAAATAAAGATATGGCAACTGGGGAAATTGAAATCTTTGCTGAAGAGCTTGATGTTTTTAACCGCTCTGAGCCGCTACCATTAGATAGCAATCAAACGAATACAGAAGAGCGTCGTTTAAAATACCGTTATTTGGATTTACGCCGCCCTGAAATGTCTGAGCGTTTGCGTACCCGTGCAAAAATTACCAGTTTTGTGCGTAATTTTATGGATAAAGAAGGGTTTTTAGATGTAGAAACCCCAATGTTAACCAAAGCGACCCCTGAAGGCGCTCGTGACTATTTAGTCCCAAGCCGTGTACATAAAGGTAAATTCTACGCGCTGCCACAATCACCTCAACTGTTCAAACAGTTACTGATGATGTCTGGCTTTGACCGTTATTATCAAATCGTAAAATGTTTCCGTGATGAAGACTTACGTGCAGATCGTCAACCTGAATTTACCCAAATCGACGTCGAAACCTCATTTATGACCGCTGAGCAAGTGCGTGAAATCATGGAACGCATGATCCGTAACTTATGGTTAGAGGTAAAAGGGGTTGATTTAGGCAACTTCCCAATCATGACTTTTGCGGAAGCAATGCGCCGTTATGGTTCTGATAAGCCAGACCTGCGAAACCCAATGGAGCTGGTGGATGTTGCTGACATCGTTAAAGATGTTGAGTTTGCGGTATTTTCAGGTCCAGCAAACGATCCTAAAGGCCGAGTGGCTGCATTAAAAGTCCCTGGTGGTGCCGCAATGACACGTAAACAGATTGACGAATATGGTCAATTTGTAGGTATCTACGGCGCGAAAGGTTTGGCGTGGATGAAAGTCAATGAGCGTGCAAAAGGCCTTGAAGGTATTCAAAGCCCAGTGGCTAAATTCCTGAGCGAAGAGGTTATTAACCAATTGCTTGAGCGCACAGGTGCCGCTGATGGTGATATCATTCTATTTGGTGCTGGCGCGAAAAATATTGTCACAGATTCAATGGGCGCGTTGCGTTTGAAAGTTGGTCGCGACTTTGAAATCACCAACTTAAATAGCTGGCAACCGCTGTGGGTGATTGACTTCCCAATGTTTGAAGAAGATGGTGAAGGTGGTTTAACTGCTATGCACCACCCATTCACGTCACCGAAAGACTTCACTCCAGAAGATCTCGCTAACAAGCCAGAAGAAGCAGTTGCCAATGCTTATGATATGGTAATTAATGGTTATGAAGTGGGTGGCGGTTCTGTTCGTATTCACCGTAATGAGATGCAACAAACTGTATTTAGTATTTTAGGTATTAATGAAGAAGATCAGCGAGAGAAGTTTGGTTTCTTATTAGATGCATTAAAATATGGTACGCCACCACATGCAGGTCTTGCATTTGGTCTTGACCGTTTAGTGATGTTGCTAACTGGGACTGATAACATCCGTGATGTTATTGCGTTTCCAAAAACAACGGCGGCAGCATGTTTAATGACAAATGCACCAAGCTATGCGAACCCAGAGGCTTTAACTGAGTTAGCCATTGCCGTCGTTGCAAAAGACCTAGAAGTAAAAAATGAAGAGTGATAACGCCGAATGAAAATCTATAAGCGCCCAGAATCGGTATTAGTCATTATCGTGGCTAAAAATAGTGGTCGGGTGCTTATGTTAAGGCGTAACGATGATCCAGACTTTTGGCAGTCAGTAACGGGAAGTCTGGAATCTAACGAAACGCCGTTTGAAACGGCGTGTCGTGAAATTAAAGAAGAAACAGGTTTTGACGTCGAACAAAATCCGCCACAAGACTTATTTCATAGTATCATTTTTGAAATTTTCGCGCATTTCAGGCATCGTTATGCACCAGATGTATCACATTGCAAAGAGCACTGGTTTAAACTAGTTCTCGATGAAGAACAAATGCCATTACTGACTGAACATACTGATTTTCGTTGGTTGACGCCGCAAGAAGCCGCCAAATTAACCAAATCATGGAGTAACAGTCAGGCTATTTTAGAATTTGCTATTTAATTTATTGTATTGACGTTTTTGGAGATATTTCATGGCAGGTCATAGTAAATGGGCCAATACCAAGCACCGTAAAGCAGCCCAGGATGCGAAACGCGGTAAGATTTTTACAAAAATTATCCGTGAATTAGTTACAGCAGCCCGTTTAGGTGGTGGTGATCCCGCAACTAACCCACGTTTACGTGCAGCTGTAGATAAAGCGTTATCAAATAACATGACTCGTGACACCTTAAACCGTGCAATTGCACGTGGTGTGGGTAATGATGATAACGATAATATGGAAACAATCATTTATGAAGGTTATGGCCCTGGTGGAACAGCGGTTATGGTTGAATGTTTAAGCGATAACCGTAATCGTACCGTTTCTGAAGTGCGTCATGCTTTCACTAAAACCGGTGGTAACTTAGGGACGGATGGCTCTGTAGCCTATCTGTTTACTAAACGTGGTGTGATCACTTATGCACCGGGTGTTGATGAAGACGCCTTGATGGAAGCGGCATTAGAAGCGGGTGCCGATGACGTAGAAACTTACGATGATGGTGCGATGGATGTGTATACGACGCCAGAAACTTTCGGTGAAGTAAAAGACGCACTTGATGCCGCGGGTTTTACTAGCGAAGCCGCTGAAGTTTCAATGATCCCATCAACAAAAGCGGAGTTGGATGCAGAAACAGCGCCAAAACTGTTACGACTCATTGATATGTTAGAAGATTCTGACGATGTTCAGGAAGTTTATCACAACGGTGATATTTCTGACGAAGTTGCAGCGACACTGTAAAAAGTGAGGTGTTTTATTACACTCGCTACAATTTAAGACATATCCGCGTAGAGAAAGCGGGCTGTTGCAGCCTGTTTTCTCTAACGCCTTCCATGATATCCCTTCTTTTATTCGCTATACTTTTCAATACTGATAACTTAATTTATTTTTACATATATGCTTGGCTAATATTATGATGTTCAAATAGCTATTTAATTGAAATTGATAGTATTATGCAGCTAACCAGAACAATAAATTATGATGTAATTAATATAAAGAGGCATAAATAGATTTTATATGGCGATTATATTAGGGATTGATCCCGGTTCAAGAGTCACCGGTTACGGTGTTATTCGCCAACAAGGCAGGCAACTGCTGTATTTGGGTAGTGGTTGTATTCGGACTCAAGTTGATGATTTACCAAGTCGTCTGCAACGAATTTACGCGGGTGTCTCGGAAATTATCACTCAATACCAACCTGATATATTATCAATTGAACAAGTTTTTATGGCAAAAAATGCGGATTCAGCTTTAAAACTTGGTCAGGCGAGGGGAGTTGCTATTGTTGCTGCAGCCAATGCAAATATCCCTGTGTTCGAATATGCGGCACGGCAAGTAAAGCAGACCGTTGTCGGTACAGGTGCTGCTGAAAAAAGCCAAGTACAGCATATGGTTAAGTCTATACTCAAGTTGTCAGCGAACCCTCAGTCTGATGCGGCTGATGCTTTGGCAATTGCGATCACCCATTGCCATTTTAATCAAAATTTACTGAAAGTTGGAGACCCACGACTGGTGTTAACGCGCGGGCGATTGAGGTAGTTTACTGCTCTTCAAGTAACTTTTTAATAATAAATAGCTTCTCAGCTGGATATGCATCCAGCATTTTTTATGGTATAAACAGCAGTATTAATAATAGCAGGCTAAATTGGTCGAATTTTAGACGATAACAGAGGGGCTCAATGTGATTGGTCGTTTACGTGGCATTGTATTAGAAAAACAACCACCAATAGTATTATTAGAGTTGCAAGGGGTTGGCTATGAAGTCCATATGCCAATGACGTGCTTCTATGAACTACCAGATATTGGCCAAGAAGCTATTGTTTTTACTCACTTTGTAGTTCGTGAAGATGCCCAATTATTGTACGGTTTTAATGATAAGCAAGAAAGAGCGCTATTTAAGGAATTAATTAAAGTCAATGGTGTTGGTCCAAAATTGGCTCTGGCGATTTTATCGGGTATGTCCGCCCAACAATTTGTTTCAGCAATAGAACAAGAAGCAATTGCATCACTAGTGAAACTTCCCGGTATTGGTAAAAAAACCGCAGAACGCTTAGTGGTTGAAATGAAAGACCGCTTTAAAGGCCTTAATGGGGATCTGTTTAATCAAACAAGTGATATCAATCTTCCTAATGTTAACAGTAAACAGCCAAGCACTGCGGATATTGAAGCTGAGGCAGCGGCAGCCTTGATTGCTTTAGGTTATAAACCGCAAGAGGCCAGCCGCATGGTCAGCAAAGTAGCTAAACCTGGTAGTGATTCAGAAACATTGATCCGTGATGCCTTACGTGCAGCACTCTGATTGAGAGACTATTAATATGATTGAAGCTGATCGCCTAATTACCGCTGAAGTGTTGCAGTCAGATGAAGAAGCTATTGACCGTGCGATCAGGCCTAAGCTGTTGAATGAATACATTGGTCAGCCACAAGTTAAAAACCAAATGGAAATTTTTATTCAAGCAGCCAAAATGCGGGGGGACGCACTCGATCATTTATTAATATTTGGGCCACCAGGGCTGGGTAAAACAACGCTTGCAGGGATTGTCGCAAATGAATTAGGAGTGAATTTACGTACCACATCAGGTCCGGTCTTAGAAAAAGCAGGCGATCTTGCTGCTATGTTGACTAATCTTGAACCCCATGATGTGTTATTTATTGATGAAATTCATCGGCTTTCGCCTGTTGTTGAGGAAATTCTCTATCCTGCCATGGAAGATTACCAATTAGATATCATGATTGGTGAAGGCCCAGCTGCACGTTCAATCAAAATTGATTTACCACCTTTCACTCTAATTGGGGCAACTACACGTGCTGGGTCATTAACTTCTCCGTTAAGGGATCGCTTCGGTATTGTGCAACGCTTAGAGTTTTATCAAGTGGACGACTTACAGCATATTGTTAAAAGAAGTGCACAATACATGGGGTTAGATATCACCGAAGGTGGTGCTCATCAGGTAGCCATGCGCTCAAGGGGGACTCCACGCATAACAAACCGTTTGTTACGTCGTGTACGGGATTTCGCACAGGTTAAAGGTGATGGGTCTATTGATGAACAGATTGCTAACCAAGCACTAGACATGCTAAATGTTGATGCCGCAGGGTTTGATTATTTGGACCGTAAATTATTAGTCGCAATTATTGATAAATTTATGGGGGGGCCGGTTGGCGTGGATAACCTTGCCGCAGCTATTGGTGAAGAACGCGAAACAATAGAAGATGTACTGGAACCTTATTTGATCCAACAAGGCTTTATCCAGCGTACACCTCGAGGTCGCATGGCAACAACACATGCCTACAATCACTTTGGTTTGTCTCCGAAAGAGGTTTAATTACTTTTTTCACGGTTGGGGAAAGCTAAATAACAGGTAGTTTGCAAGCTTGATATACGGTTGTAAATAACGACAAAGGCATAAACGGGCATGTTCACAGAGTATCAATATTCTGTTTAAACTTAAATTATTCGTTATATTATTAATAATTTATGCCTTATTCAATTCTACGACCTTGGCAAGTAGCAAGGTCTTAGTAGTCACTTTTTTATTACTATAATATTGTATCGTATTATATAACCTTGCTGTCTTATATCTGAAGTTAATATAGGCTAAACTTAATTATTATTTTAAATAATAATTGCCCTATAAAAATACGACTCTTTATTCTTTTTGATGAATGCTGAAAGTAAGCCCACTAGGGTAGAGGTAGCTTTTATTTAATCTTACTCAAATTAGTTAGCCACTCTATACAAAAAAATAAAAGAAAAGTAATAAATAAAGGAAAGATAATAAATAAGAGGGTAAACTCATAACAAAGTGCCCTAGTTAAAAAAGACTAGGGCATATGCATATTTTGATAATGAATTAATTCTTTGCTTTAACTAATAAGCTAAATATAAATAAGACCGCTGAAATTAACACCACGGACGGGCCTGCTGGCGTGTCGTAAAAAGCGGAAAAGGTGAGCCCCCCAGTAACTGAAAGCATACCAATGATAATTGCTATAAATGCCATTTGCTCAGGGGTGTGAGCAAATCGACGGGCTGTAGCTGCGGGTATAATTAATAAGGAGGTAATAATTAGCGCACCAACAAATTTCATTGCGATACCAATAGTTAATGCAGTAACTAACATAAGCAATAAACGTAAGCGTTGGATATTAATACCATCCACAAATGCTAATTCAGGGCTGACAGTAATAGATAAAAGTGCCCGCCAACGATAAAAAAGCAACCCACAAACAACAATAACACCAACCAGTATTATGGTAATATCTTCGTAACTTACAGAGAGTAGGTCGCCGAATAAATAGGCCATTAGGTCTACACGGACATTTGCCATTAAACTAACAACGACTAAACCTAATGACAGTGAGCTATGAGCCATAATACCAAGCAAGGTATCAACAGCAAGTTGAGGGCGTTTTTCTAACCATACCAGTATTAAAGCTAATAACAAAGTTACGGCAATAATCGCATAAAATGGGTTTATGTTTAAAAGCAACCCAAAGGCGACACCTAATAAAGAGGCATGGGCCAACGTATCGCCAAAATAAGACATTCGGCGCCATACAACAAAAGAACCAAGAGGGCCAGCCGCAATAGCAAGTAGCATGCCTGCAATCCAACCAGGTAATAACAATTCAATCATGTTTACAGTCCTTGTTATGCTGATGCCCTGAAATAATATTACCTTCTAAATCGTGTTGGTGATTATGTTGATGACGGTATACCCCTAATTGTTGTGCACCTCGGTAGCCGAACATGGCAACAAATTCAGGGTGATTTGAAACTACATCCGGAGCGCCTGAACAACAAATATGCCCATTGATACATAGCACTTTATCCGTTTTAGCCATAACCAAATGCAAATCATGGGAAACCATTAATACCGCGCAACCGAGCTCAGTTCTTAATTGGTTAATTAAGTCATATAGCGCAACTTGCCCTGTAATATCGATACCTTGCGCAGGTTCATCAAGAACCAGTAGGTCAGGTTTATTCAGTAATGCGCGAGCGAGCAAAACTCGTTGGGTTTCACCACCTGATAATTTTTGCATTGGTTGGTCAAGTAAATGTGCTGCTTTAACCCGTTCCAGTGCAGGCAGTAAATGTTCTTTGCGTGCACCGAGTTTTAATAACATAAAGCGCTTAACAGTAAGAGGAAGGGTTGTGTCCAAATGAAGTTTTTGTGGAACATAGCCAATGGCAAGGGAAGAGTCGCGTGTTACGGTACCCGATGTCGGGGCCAGTAACCCTAACACGACACGTACAATTGTCGATTTCCCCGCCCCATTAGGGCCTAAAAGCGTGACGATATCCCCTTTATTTAGCTCAAAGGAGACGTTTTCGAGAACTTGTCTTTCGCCAAATGAAACAGAAATCTTATTTAAAGTGAGTAATGGTTGCATATGAAAAACATCTTGCAGAATTCATGTTGTGTTATATTATAACATTTCAAAATTAAAATCACGGAAAAAGACTGCTATGATACATAAATCGAAACATATTGCCCGTAAATTTCTTTTCGGGGCGGTGGCAACATCCGTATTGAGTGCAACTATGGTGTCTGCATCCTATGCGGATGTTGTCACTTCAATTCGTCCATTAGCTTTTATCGCAGCGGGAATTGCTGACGGTGTAACCGGTACCCAAGTTCTCCTTCCCGATGGCGCATCCCCCCATGATTATGCGCTTAAACCTTCTGATTTGAAAAAAATTAAACAGGCTGACTTATTCGTTTGGGTTGGACCGGATATGGAAATGTTTTTACAAAAGCCAATCAATACGTTACCACAGAATAAAAGACTAGCATTGGCCGAGCAGGAAAATATCAAATCATTACTTTTAGCAGAGCCTCACGAAGATGAGCACACCCATGAACATGGTGATGAGGCTAACTATGACAAGGATCACGAACATCATCACCATGGTGAGTATAATATGCACATCTGGTTATCCCCAGACATTGCAAATTCTGCTGCACAGGACATTTATGAACATTTAGTAGAGCTTTATCCGGAACAAAAAAATAAGCTAGACGTAAACCTTCGTAAATTCAAAGAAAATATGGCGCAAAATGATGAAAAAATTGCTAAGATTTTGCAGCCAGCTAGAAACAAGGGTTATTTCGTTTTTCACGACGCTTATGGCTACTTTGAAAAACACTATCAATTAGCTCCATTGGGGCATTTTACGATAAATCCGGAAATACAGCCTGGTGCGCAGAAATTACATCAAATACGAACTCAATTGGTTGAGCATAAAGCGCAATGTGTTTTTGCTGAGCCACAATTCAGGCCTGCTGTGATTGAAAGTGTAGCACGTAATACGGGAGTAAAAATGGGAACTCTCGACCCACTTGGAATTGGGCTGGCTATAGGGCCAGATAGCTACATGCAGTTTTTGACACAATTGTCGGAACAATACGCCAGCTGCCTGAATTAAAAAATAGAAGGAATTGTTTAAGTGCAGCAAATGGCCAAAAGTCTGGCTCAGGTATATGGTAGCCTGTCTAGAACTCACAAAATTGTATTAAGTACGCTCACAGTAGCTACCATGGCCGTCGCAATTTGGCGGCCAGTCCATATACCAGCCACTTCTGAAAATGATGGTACGCCTGATACTATTATTCCACTCTCTTTACTTTCTCCTCGTGACGCCACTGACGATATAATTCAAGATAGTAGCGATCAACTTCCTGATGAAGGGTTAGCTGACACTGAGGTTGAAGCTGCTGAGACCGGTGGAGAGGTTGCGCCATTACCCCATGAGTATGTTGTGGCAAGTGGTGATAATTTAACAACCATTTTAACCCAATTTGGAATAGAAGCTGGTGATGTTGCGACGCTATCAAATCAACATAAATCACTAAGAAATCTTAAAATAGGTCAATCGTTAAATTGGTCTTTGACAGATCAAGGCGAGTTAGAGTCTTTAACATGGGAGGTTTCTCGCCGTGAAACTCGTGTGTTTACCCGTGTTGGAGCAACGAATAAATTTGAAGAAGCTAAACAAATTCGCACTGGCGAATGGACAAATAGCGTCTTAAAAGGGACAGTCGACGGTACATTTGCACAAAGCACGAGTAAAGCAGGTTTAACGCGTAGTGAAGGTCGTGACGTGATTAAAGCTTTACAATGGCAAGTTGATTTTCGTAAATTGAAAAAAGGCGACAAATTTAGTGTTCTAATGAGCCGCGAAATGCTTAATGGTCGTAGTGAGCAAAGCCAGTTAATAGGTGTTCGGTTGCAAACTAATGGGAAAAGCTATTATGCATTCCGTGCGGAAGATGGCCGTTATTATGACAGTGAAGGGAATGGTTTAGAACGTGGTTTTTTACGTTTCCCAACGGCAAAACAATTTAGAGTTTCTTCCCAATTTAACCCACGTCGTGTAAACCCGGTTACAGGGCGTGTAGCACCTCATAAAGGTGTCGACTTTGCTATGCCAGTAGGGACACCTGTCCTTGCAGTAGGGGATGGCGAAGTGATTGTATCGAAATACAGTGGTGCGGCGGGGAATTTTATCGCGATCCGCCATGGTCGCCAGTATACCACTCGCTATATGCACTTACGTCAATTATTAGTGAAGCCAGGCCAAAAAGTTAAACGTGGTGATCGTATTGCATTATCTGGTAATACAGGGCGTTCAACGGGGCCTCATTTGCATTTTGAAATGTGGGTTAACCAACAAGCAGTGAATCCACTAACAGCAAAATTACCAAGTTCTGGTGGTTTAACGGGGAAAGAAAGGAAAGAATATTTAGCGTTAGTTAAAGAAACAAAACCCCAACTTAAACTGCAATAATTAATGATCTTATTTTTCATAGCTGGCAGGTACTTGTATCTGCCAGTTTTCTTTGTAATGCTTTCGAAAATTATTATTATAGGCTATAAAAGATAGCCGTTATTCACTTGAGTGCAGCATGAATAAAGACCAAGACACTGATAGTAAAAAAGGGTATGTGCCAACCTTTCATCGTTCCTATCTACTACCTAAATATTGGGGAGTTTGGATGGGCGCAGCTGTATTAGCAGGCTTAGCTTACATCCCTGTTAAAGTTCGGGACCCATTACTAGCAAAGGCAGGGAAATGGGTAGGACGGGTAGCTAAAAGTGCGCGTCGTCGCGCTAAAATCAATTTACTTTATTGTTTCCCACAATTAACGGAATCACAAAGAGAACAATTGGTTGACCGCATGTTTGAAACTGCGCCGCAGTCTTTTGTTATGTTAGCTGAATTATGTCTTCGCGGAGCAAATAAAACACTCGCAAGAACACATTGGCATAATGAAGAAATCATTGAACGCTTAAAACAACAACAAAGTAATGTGATTTTTATGGTGCCTCATGGTTGGGCAGTTGATGTCCCAGCTATGTTATTAGCGGCAAGAGGTCAGACTATGGCCGCTATGTTTCATCACCAGAAAAACCCTGTAGCGGATTATTTATGGAATAAAGCCCGCTATCATTTTGGTGGGCGTTTACACTCAAGGGAGGCGGGTATCAAACCGTTTATCGCCTCTGTCAGGCAAGGATACTGGGGGTTTTATCTTCCAGACCAAGACCATGGTGAAGAGCACAGTGAGTTTGTCGATTTTTTTGGTACTTATAAAGCGACGTTACCTGCAATTGGTCGGTTGATGAAAGTGTGCAAAGCAAAAGTTGTTCCGCTATTTCCTGTATATGACCATAAAACACATCAATTACATATTTATATTCGTGAACCGATGGATGATATTGATGGTAAGGATGATGAATATATAGCACGAAGAATGAATGAGGAATTGGAATACCTTGTTTCACCGAACCCTGAGCAATATACGTGGATATTGAAATTACTAAAAACCCGCAAAGAAGGGGAAATTGAGCCTTATCAGCGTAAAGATTTATACCGCTAACTATCGGATACTATACGTTAACAATGAAATGAGCCCCCGCCTAAATAGGCGAGGGCAAAAGGTTATTCGACTTCTAAAATACGGCAAGTATTGGTACTACCGATAGTCCCCATCAAGTCACCTTGAGTAACTAGGACAATATCACCACTCATTAAATAGCCGTTGTCGCGTAGGCGAGTTACCGCTTCATTGGCGGCAGCAATTCCATCAGTATGGGTGCTACAGAAAACCGGAGTAACGCCACGGTATAGTGAACACTGGTTGAGTGTTTTCTCATGGCGTGACATTGCAAAAATAGGCAAGCCAGAACTAATACGTGACATCATACGAGCGGTACGGCCTGATTCTGTCATCGCAATAATGGCTTTAACCCCTTTAAGGTGGTTAGCTGCGTACATTGTTGACATCGCAATAGCTTCTTCTGGGCTATTAAATTCTGCATCTAAACGGTGTTTAGAGACATTCAAGCCAGGCATTTTTTCTGCGCCAAAACACACTTGCGCCATCGCAGCAACAGTTTCTGCTGGGTATTGACCTGCTGCCGTTTCAGCTGAAAGCATAACCGCATCTGTACCATCAAGCACCGCGTTTGCTACGTCCATAACTTCTGCACGAGTTGGCATTGGGTTGGTGATCATCGATTCCATCATTTGTGTCGCGGTGATCACGACGCGGTTTAATTGACGTGAGCGGCGGATCAATTTTTTCTGAACCGCGACCAGTTCAGGATCGCCAATTTCAACACCGAGGTCACCACGAGCAACCATAACGACATCAGATGCAAGGATCACTTCATCCATGACTTCATCATTAGCAACGGCTTCGGCACGTTCAACTTTCGCTACGATTTGGCATTCACAGCCTGCATCTCGTGCTAAACGACGTGCATAATCTAAGTCTTCACCTGAACGAGGGAAAGAAATAGCTAAATAGTCTACGTTAATTTTTGCTGCGGTTTTAATATCTTCTTTGTCTTTATCAGTTAATGCTTCAGCAGAAAGGCCACCGCCTAATTTATTAATGCCTTTATTATTTGAGAGCTGACCACCAACCGTAACTTCAGTGAATACTTGCAGGCCTTGGACTTCACGTACTTTTAATTGAACACGTCCATCATCAAGGAGCAGGATATCGCCAGGTACTACATCAGCAGGCAAACCTTTATAGTCAATACCTACTTTTTGCTGATCGCCTTCCCCTTTACCTAGGTTAGCGTCAAGAATAAATTTGTCCCCAACATTTAAGAAAACTTTGCCATCTTTAAAGGTAGAAACGCGAATTTTTGGACCTTGTAAATCACCGAGGATCGCAACATGACGACCTAAACGAGCGGCAATTTCACGTACTTTATTAGCACGTATTTGATGGTCTTCTGGAGTTCCGTGGGAGAAGTTAAGGCGAACAACGTTGGCACCAGCGTTAATAATTTTTTCAAGGTTATTATCACGATCAGTAGCTGGACCAAGAGTTGTAACAATTTTAGTTCTTCTAAGCCGTCTAGACATGTATTACTCCGTTGACCTGTATGGTGTTGATAAAAGAGTGAAACCATTTCACTCCATTTCGAAACCTGTTTACTGCAAATAGGGATGCTGACACGAGCACAGCTATTATATACTGCGAATATTTTTATGCTATCAGGTCTGCAAAACTATTAAAGTCTGATAAGCAAAGAAAATCATTCACACTGTCAATTTATTGTATTCAGGCATTATCAAACCGCGAATCACGTAATGCTTCTTTGACGCGCTTCAAGTTATCTCTAAATTTTTCACCTCTTCTTAACGTAAAGCCAGTGGTTAACACATCAATAACAGCGAGCTGTGCCATTCTGGAAACCATTGGCATGTACATATCTGTATCTTCTGGGACATCGATAATAATGGCAAGGGAGGCGGCTTGTGCTAAAGGGGTATTTTCTGAGGTGATAGCAATTACGGTGGCATCATTTTCACGGGCTAAATAAGCCATATCAACGAGTGCTTTGGTTCTTCCTGTATGGGAAATTAACACGATGACATCTCCTTCAATACTATTGATGCAGCTCATGCGTTGCATAACAATATCATCAAAGTACATGACAGGAATATTAAAGCGAAAAAATTTATTCATCGCATCATGAGCGACAGCCGCAGAAGCACCAAAACCAAAAAAGCTTATTTTTCGTGCTTGCGTTAATAAATCGACTGCTCGATTGATGGCACTGATATCTAAGGTATGTTTTACGTTATCAAGGCCTGCCATAGCTGATTCAAAAATTTTGTGTGTATAAGTGTTTACGGTATCCGTTTCTTCCACATGGCGGTTTATATAGGGGGTGCCATTCGCTAAATTTTGTGCGAGCCGTAATTTAAAATCAGGGAACCCTTTAGTGTCCATTTTTCGGCAAAAGCGATTCACTGTTGGTTCGCTAACGTCTGCTAATTGTGCTAAGGCTGCGATACTAAGATGAATAGCGTTTTGCGGCATGCCTAGAATGACTTCAGCCACTTTTTTTTCTGATTTACTTAAAAAATCGAGACTCATTTTCATTTGTTCTAAAATATTCATATAGCAAAAGCGCCTATTTCATCGAAAGGAGAAATTTTTGAGCCATCACGTTATCCTAGTGTTGATTTTAAGTTTCTTATTCATGAGGCTGTTATGGTGTGTGAAAATATACTATGTATGATGTGTAAACTATCTGAATGCAGAGGCTAAATGGTAGCTTTTTTGTGAAACTTTGACCCGTATCTAATTTTCAGATTAGTAAACATCCTACAGATTTGGTTATTTTGTTTCACGGGCTGGCTCCATTCAGTTTTGATGCGCACTTTTCGTACAATAAAGAATATTCCCGTTATAACATGAGATTAGGACAAAATTATGTTGTTTTTTTCAGCATAAAAACTGTGATCGGCATCATGAACATTTACTGGACACTTGCAACAGGGTACATTAGCGGAATTAGGGCTAATTTTAACAAAATTACAATAAGGCCTATCCTAGTTAGGTCTTAGATTCCGCAAATTGAGGAGAACCAATATGGCGGTACATAATGCTGCTCAAGCTTGTGACTTAATTATCTTTGGCACCAAGGGTGACCTTGCACGTCGCAAACTGCTGCCGTCGCTTTATCAATTAGAAAAGGCAGGCTACATTCACCCAGACACGCGTATCATAGGTGTTGGCCGTGCAGAGTGGAGCCAAGATGATTATGTTAACTTCGTCGAAGAAGCGTTACATAAGTTCTTAAAAGAGGAACTCGATTCAGCATTGTGGGAAAAGCTCAGCGCACGCTTAGATTTCTGTAACTTGGACGTTAATGAAACAGAAAGTTTTGTTCGTCTCGCTGAAATGTTAAAACAAGATTCCCAACCAGCTATCCATTATTTCGCTATGCCGCCAAGCACATTTGGGGCTATGTGCCAAGGACTGGGTCATGCAAAATTAAATAAAAAACCTAATCGTGTCGTAATGGAGAAACCATTAGGAACGAATTTAGCATCCTCACAAGAAATTAATAATGAAGTAGCGAAGTATTTCGATGAAAGCCAAGTTTATCGTATTGACCACTACCTTGGTAAAGAAACGGTTTTAAACTTATTAGCTCTGCGTTTTGCTAACTCGTTATTTATTAATAACTGGGATAATCGCACTATTGACCATGTGCAAATTACCGTAGCAGAAGAGGTTGGTATTGAAGGTCGCTGGGGTTACTTTGACCAAGCAGGGCAAATGCGTGATATGGTACAGAACCACTTGTTGCAAATTTTAACGATGATAGCAATGTCACCCCCAGCAGATTTAACGACCGACCGTATTCGTGATGAAAAAGTGAAAGTATTACGTTCACTGCGCCGAATCGACCACAGCAATGTGCGTGAAAAAGCAGTTCGTGGGCAATACACTGCAGGTTTTGTGCAAGGCAAAAAAGTCCCTGGTTATTTAGAAGAAGATGGGGCGAATAAACAAAGCATGACTGAGTCATTTGTTGCCCTGCGCGTAGATATTGATGATTGGCGTTGGGCTGGCGTTCCTTTCTACTTACGTACCGGTAAACGTTTACCTGCAAAATGTTCTGAGGTGGTTGTTTACTTTAAAAAACCGGCATTGAATATTTTCTCTGAAAGCTACCAAGACCTGCCGCAAAATAAATTAACCATTCGTCTACAGCCAGATGAAGGGATTGATATTGAAATTATGAACAAGGCACCGGGTCTTGATCATAAACATCGGTTACAAACTACAAAACTGGATTTAAGCTTTTCAGAAACTTTCAATCAAACACACTTAGCCGATGCCTACGAACGCTTACTACTCGAAGCGATGAGAGGGATCCAAGCATTGTTTGTACGACGTGATGAAGTAGAAGAAGCGTGGAAGTTTGTTGATTCCATTATTGATGCATGGGCAATGGATAATGACGCACCAAAACCATACCAAGCAGGTACATGGGGGCCGATTGCTTCTGTTGCCATGATTGCTCGCGATGGGCGTTCTTGGAATGAATTTGAGTAACAGCTGATGTTATTTAGTTAACTCATCCCGCAAAAGCCAAACAATTGTTTGGCTTTTTTTGTCGTGAGGGGGAGATAAACACTTAGAGAATTAACTCACTGCGGCCCGTGGCAACCATATGAATAATGCCTTGTTCGATACGTAAACAGGCCATTTTGGCTGCGTCAGGTACTGAAAGCCCCGCAAGAAGTTGGGCGGTTAACTCTGCACCAAATAAGTCACCAGTCCCTTTGGGGGTCACGGGGTAACGTTTGTGACGGATCACCGCAACCTCATGTTGTGTCACGCAAACTACCTCGATATTGTCTTCATCAGGCTGAAATGCGCTGGTGATAATCACCCATTGAGTATTACCTTTTAATAGCGTGCGTGCTGCGTTAACAGCGTCATCTAAATTATTGACCTGTTTACCACTCAATGTCATTAATTCGAATTTATTTGGAATGATACCCGTTGCTAAAGGGATGACCTTATCACGGTAAACTTCGGCGATTTCTGGCGGAATATAAAAGCCGCTATCTTCATCCCCCATAACTGGGTCAACAATAACTGGCAATGTTGGGCGTTGCTCCCGAATGCGTATTAGCCAGTTAGCTAAGTCTTGTGCTTTCTCAGGGGAACCTAAGTAACCTGTAAGGATAGCTCTTACTGAGTCTAAACTACCTCGCTCTATAAAGCCGTTTAAGTAGCCACGAAACCATTCACCAGGCAATTCACCACCATAGCAAGTAGAATAATGTGGGGTATTGCTGAGTACCACAGTGGGAACGGCAGCAACACGCAGGCCTTGCTTGGTGAGTGCAGGTACCGCAATACTATTACCGACGCTACCATAAATAACTTGAGATTGGATTGATACAACATCATAGGGTAGTGGAGTCGCATCGGCGGCATTTTGAAAACTATTGGAGGTAAGGCTGAAGGTGTTCATGACTCTCTCTTAGGTATATTTCAATCATATAGCTACTATAAGAAGCTTGTTCAACTGGCTTGTCAATGTTAAAGATCAAATAGCATATTAGTGCTGCCTGTAAAGTGAAAAAAAGGGTAAAAATCTATTTTTTTATTAAAAAATATTTGTGTAAAACGTATTATCTTCGACTGTTTATTCGTTTTTAGAATGCCAAAGTTACGTTTATCGTGTTTATCGATGCATAATTATGCGATTTTTTATTAAAACTAAAAGGTGTTTATATTCATTGACTTAATAAAAATGACATGCTAAAAATAAGCAGTAATTAACTATCAACATGAGGGTTCGGAGTAAATTGGGTAGATGTCTACCTGATGAAAAGAATGAGATATCATGCTTAGCTCAACTAGCGGCAAGATCAGTAAGTCCCAAAAAAGAACGACACATCGGCTTTTCCTTTCAGCTATCCTTTCCAGTGAACACTACTGGTGTGGTGCATTATAGCGTCTCTCTCGATTATTCATTCTGCTGAATAAACTCAGCAACACGTTGTTATTTATTTGAATTTTCAACAACTGCGTATGGGTATTTTGACCCTTTGGCCTGTATAAAAAATAGTCTATTACGCGGCTGCATATAGAGAGATATTATAATGATTTATTGGATATTTTTAGTATTAGCTATCATAACAGAGGTTATTGGTACCTTATCAATGAAACACGCCAGTGTCAGTGGCGATTTCACCGGTATGGTGGTGATGTATGTCATGATAGCAACATCATATATTTTATTGGCCGTTGCAGTAAAAAAAGTGGCTTTAGGTGTGGCATACGCACTGTGGGAAGGTATCGGGATCTTATTTATTACGACATTTAGCGTAATGTGGTTTGGAGAAACGTTATCACCCATGAAAATCGGTGGGTTAGTATTACTGATCACCGGTATTGGCTTGATTAAATCAGGGACCAAAAAAGCCACTGTTCGCCAATCTGCACAAAAGGTAAAACAAGTAACGCAAAATGCGGTCAATGCAGCCAAAACTAATGCTCTAGTTGGACGCGAAGCTAAGTCGGAGGCATAAGATGGCCAGTCATTTTGAATGGTGGCATGCAGCCTTTTTGATCCTAGCGGTAGTACTCGAAATTATCGCCAATATTTTATTAAAGATGTCGAATGGTTTTAAACGATATTGGTTAGGTATTTTATCGTTGGTGGCGGTATTAGGGGCTTTTAGTTCCTTAGCCCAAGCAGTAAAAGGCATTGAATTATCAATTGCTTATGCTCTATGGGGCGCGTTTGGTATTATTGCCACAGTAGCTGCAGGCTGGATACTCTTCAACCAGCGGCTAAATTATAAAGGTTGGGGTGGGATAGTGCTGCTATTGCTAGGAATGGTGCTGATTAAAATGTCTTAACCTATTTGGTATATTGAAAAGTAATATAAGCCCAAGTCGGACTGAGGAGTTCGGCTTGGGCTTATTGTTATCTATCAATACGTTAAAAGTATATTCTTTTAATTTTTGCCTTTTGTCGTAGTTGCATCTCGCACTGATTTGACATTACTAACCGTCACTTTCTCTGCATTATTCCCCCAACTACTACGGATGAACGTTAATAAATTAGCCATTTGTAGGTCATCTAAACGCCACGCAAAATCAGGCATAGTTAACCCGGTTGGCGCATCTTGAGTCACAGGAACTTGGCTGCCATTTAATACTATCCTTATCAAAGAGTCGGGTTTATCGCTTAAGACTACCGGGCTGCCTGCAAGGGATGGGAAGGTTTTAGTATAACCCTGACCATCAATACGATGGCATGCAGAACAGTTGTCCATATACTCTTGAGCACCAGGTTGGCTCATATCTCCGGCAACTAACGAAGTGGTTGTGTTGTTAGTTGTTGAAGACGCTGAGTGTTTACTCGTTGATGTTAATGATTTTAAATACACGGCTATTGACGTTAGGTCTTCATCTGACAAATATTGTGTACTATTTTTAATCACATCAGACATTGAGCCAAATGCGGCATTTTTATCATTATGGCCAGTTTTTAAAAATTGAATGATATCTTGCTTAGACCAATTACCTAATCCACTTATCGCATTTTCAGTTAAGTCAGGTGCATACCAGTTATCGATTAGTGCCCCTGTTAAATAAGTCTGATCAGATTGGTCTAGTGCTTTTTCTGCGAATCCAATCCCCCTAGAGGTATGGCAGGCCCCACAATGCGCTAACCCTTGAACTAAATAAGCACCTCGGTTCCATTGTTCGCTTTTTGAATTGTCTGCTTGATAAATATTATTGTCTAAGTAGATTTCATTCCAGACAGCCAGCGGCCAGCGCATACTGATTAGCCAAGGGATATCACTTTCTAAGTTGGCTTGCTTTACGGGTTTAACTTGCGTCATGAAATAATCATAAATCATGCGCATATCTTGGTCAGTCACTTTTGCATATGAAGTATAAGGCATCGCGGGGTAGAGGTTACGGCCGTCTTTGGCAACCCCCTCACGTACTGCCTTAACGAAGTCATCATAACTATAATTACCGATACCAAACGTTTTATCTGGTGTGATATTTGAAGAATAAACGGCCCCAATTGGGGTGATCATCTTCAATCCTCCCGCGAAAGGAGCTCCGTCTTTAGCGGTATGACAAGAAATACAATCTCCAGCTGCGACCAACTGTTGACCATTAGTGAAATTATTGTCTGCTTTGGCTGCAATGCTACAAAGGCCAATAATCAATAATAGAGAGTTTATTTTTAGCTTACCCATCATATTCCCCTTTATTTAGGCTTGAACCAAAGGACCTGGGTTTGGTAAATAAAGTTCACGTATAGCGTTTGCAGCAAACAGTGCTGTCGCACCCACTATCCCGGTTGGGTTATAAGCAAGGTTTTGTGGAAAACAACAAGCCCCTAATACAAATACATTGGGAACATCCCAAGTTTGCATGTACTTATTTACGACACTATTTTGTGGGGAGTCACCCATCACTGCACCACCGGTGGTATGGGTTGATTGGTATGGGCGTACATCATAATGTGCATCCATTGACATAAACCCCATTTCATAATGTTTAGGGTTCATTCTTTTTGTTATTTCTTCAGCTTTAGAACCGACAAAGTTAGTCATTTTCAATTCGTTGGGTTGCCAATCGAATGTCATTCTTAACAGTGGTAGGCCATGCTTATCTTGGTAAGTTGGATCAAGGTCTAGGTAACATTGTTTATAAGGCATGACAGACCCTGAGGCCCCAATATGCATTGAGTGTAAATAATTTTCTTTAATAGCTTTTTTCCAACCTGTTCCCCATGTTGGCGAATCTTTTGGTATCGTCATTTGCTGAATAGGGCGTCCACCTGAAGTTGTCGTCGATATTGTTGAACCGCCGATAAAGCCTAGTTGGCTATGGTCAAAATTTTCAGCGTTATAGTTATCAATAAAACTACCTGTGCAGCCCGCGGCGGCGAATGGATTCATGAATTGGTTTTGATCGTAAAATAAAGTGACTCCACCGTTCATTTGATAAGCAAAGTTACGACCGACAACCCCTTCTCCTGTAGTAGGGTTATAAGGCTTTCCTATATTCGATAACAAAAGTAGCCGGACATTATGTAATTGGAATGCACTTAAGATAACAAGGTCTGCTGGCTGTACAACACGCTGCCCATGGCTATCTATATAAGTGACTCCCGTTGCTTTTTTCCCCGTCGAATCCATATTGACTTGAACAACATGTGAGTTTGTTCGTAATTCAATGTTCTTATGTTGCCTTAATGCTGGGAGCACACAGGCTTGAGGGGATGCTTTAGAATAGTTAAAACAGCCAAAACGTTCACAATAACCACAATAATTACAAACCCCAAGTTGAACGCCATAAGGGTTGACGTAAGGCTCTGTACAGTTAGCACTTGGTGTTGGGAAAGGGTGGTAACCAAGGGATTTTGCTGCTTCATTAAATAATATGGATGAATATTGCATTTTTAATGGTTTAGTTGGATAAGGGTTTTTCCGTTCAGACTCGAAAGGGTTTCCTCCATCCAAAATTTTGCCATTAATATTACCGGCTTGGGCTGAAGTTCCACAAATTTTTTCAAATTTGTCAAAATAGGGCTCCATTTCTTCATAACTAAAAGGATAATCCTGTACAGTCATGTCCGATGGAATAAAGTCAGCCCCATACTTTTCAATAACAGTACTGCGCATTTTGATATCTGCATGTAACGGTCGCCAAAGCATGCCATTCCAGTGAACACCCGCACCACCAACCCCATTTCCGGGCAAGAAAGAGCCTAAACGCCGATAAGGCAGCGCAGTGTCTGATTGTTTATGCCTTACCGTTATGGTTTCTCCAGATATATTTTGGAATAATTTCAGTCGAATACCATAAGTCAATTCATCTGCAATTCGAGGATAAGCAAAATCAGGATAAGTATCCCGTTTTTCACCTCGTTCAAGAGCGACTATTTTTAGACCTGTATTGGCGAGCTCCATGGCCATTAATGACCCAGTCCAACCAAAACCCACAATGACAATATCAACAGGATCTTTTTTAATTTCCATGGCTATATTCCTCTTTTCTTACCTGAAATACTCACGGGCCCTAATGGGTACGGTTGACCAGGATTATCCATAACTTGTTGATAATCAGCTCTAGCACCAGGGAACCCAATTAATTTCCACGAAGCCATCGTTTGATTTCCGCCATGAATCGGGTCAGAAAAATAGCCCTCTTTTGTATTTTCAAGCATTTGAGTGAAGAACAGTTCGCTTGGAACGGAGGAAAGTTCAAGCGCGCCATTTTCAAGCTGAGTGAGTATTTCATCTTGCTCTGCCGTTTCTAGTTCAGCGAACATTTTATTGTGGTGTCGTTGACACCATACATTGACATCCTGAATCCCATTGCGCCATAAATCACGAGGGGTTAACGGAGATTGATAACCTAATTCTGGAACACTAGTTGCAAAGGGGCCATGCATATACCAAAGATGCCCATATCCATAAGGTTGTTCCATTTGTTTATCAATAAAAATAGGGATGCCTTCATCGACGGCACCTGGGCCATATTGGTCGGCAGGAATAAGCCTATTGGTGGCAGCAAGAACGAATTGCCACTCAATTTCATTAAAAAAAAGCGGGGAATATAGCGTTGATAAATTATTGGGTGAGTGAGATGTAGCAGCTAAACTGTCCATGGTTATTAGATTGCTGCCTAGCGCGGTAAGCGGAATGATAGCTAATGTTTTTTGTAAAAAAATTCGCCTAGGAGGTACGTTTTCTTTTTTGCTCATATTACTATCCCAGTTATGATCTATTAATTTAAATAAACACATAAGTTTCTTTTGGTGCGCGATAGAAGATAGAACTATCTAAAATTTATAGTCGTTTATTTTAATGAGGGATATTTGCCTAAAAAAGGTTTCTAAATGTGTTTTATGTAACAAAACGCAGATTTTAGTGGCAATAAATTGTTAATAAGGGAAGCTGGATTGAGAAAATTGGGATGCTGCTTGAGCTATTTTATTCGCGGGCGATTGCAGACAGGAGGCAGTTTTAAATTTAAAGGGTATATTTTTAGTTTAGAGCCCCAGTTTCGTTACTAGGACTCCTAAGCTAACCCTACAATCACTTATTTTTAAATATAAAATCAATCAATTGCAGCAATTATCTTTATTTCAACTTTATATTCAGGCTTCATCAATAATGCCTGTACAGTACAACGTACAGGTGCACTTCCCGCAACGACCCATGCATCCCATGCTTGGTTCATCCCAGCAAAATCAGCTTTATCAGCCAAGAAAATTGTTGCATCGAGGATTTTGCTTTTATCCGAACCTATACGCTCTAACATGACATCAATTGCAGCAAGTGTATTGGCGGTTTGCGCCACGATATCGGCATCGAGGTTTTCTGGCACGCTGGTGTAGTAAACAACATTATTATGAATAACAGCTTCAGACCAACGATTATCTGGGTCAATACGTTTAATGGACATAATCATTCCTTATTATACATGTAACTCAAGAATAGCAGCTTGATAGCCGGATGAAAATCAGTTGTTCAACCAAGTATTAATTAGCTCAGCAGGGTAAGCCAACTCATGGTAAAGTGTGCTACTCATTTTTTTGATAAATAGGTTTTTGTTGTGCACGATGATTTTTCTGCGGATGGCTTTTTAGCCAGAACAATTCCTGGTTTTCAACCTCGTGAAGCTCAGGTTACTATGTCCAAAGCCGTAGCTGAGTCGATTGAACAGCAACAGGTGCTGGTGGCTGAAGCGGGAACGGGAACAGGAAAAACCTATGCTTATTTAGTGCCAGCATTGCGTAGTGGGAAAAAAGTTATTGTTTCAACAGGGTCAAAAGCACTACAGGATCAATTATATCATCGGGATTTACCCTCAATAATCGAAGCGATGAACTATACTGGGCGCACAGCTTTATTGAAAGGGCGCTCCAATTACTTGTGTTTAGAAAGGTTAGATCAGCAATCATTAGGTGGCGGAAGCCTCGAACCAGAAATTTTATCTGCCGTTGTTAGGTTACGTAGTTGGTCAATAGAGTCTGAGTTAGGCGACACCAGTACTTGCCATGATATTGCTGAGGATAGCCCGGTTTGGCCACTAGTCACTAGTACCAATGATAATTGTCTGGGAAGTGATTGCCCTCGTTATAAAGAGTGTTTTGTTCTCAAAGCTCGCCGTAAAGCTTTAGAAGCGGATATTGTCGTCGTCAATCATCATTTATTCATGGCGGATAGAGTCGTCAAAGATACGGGGTTTGGGGAACTAATCCCCCAAGCAGAGGTGATGATTTTTGATGAAGCACACCAAATTCCAGATATTGCCAGCCAATATTTTGGCCAACAGTTAAGTAGTCGTCAATTACTTGACCTTGCCCGGGACATGGTCATGACGTATCGAACGGAGTTGAAAGACCAAGTACAACTGCAAAAAAGTGCGGATAGGCTAACGCAAAGCACGTTAGATTTTAGGTTGAATTTGGGGGAAAACAGCTTCCGTGGGAACTTACGTGACTTACTTAAGCTACCTGCTGTGCAAAGGGCGCTGACATTACTCGATGATTCATTAGAATTATGCTATGAGGTAATTAAAACCTCTTTAGGGCGCTCTCAAAGCTTAGATTCTATTTTCGAGCGAGTGACTATGTATCGCAACCGGCTAAACCGGCTTAAAGATGTTTCTATTGCTGGCTACAGTTATTGGTTTGAAAGCTATGGACGTCATTTTTTACTCGCTTTGACCCCATTAACGGTCGCAGAAAAATTTAGTGAGATGATTAATAGCACACCTGCGAGTTGGGTTTTCACATCAGCAACGTTATCTGTCAATGAAAAGCTAAGTCATTTTACAGACCGCTTAGGTTTGGTTAAAGCCAAAACATTATTACTGGCGAGCCCATTTGATTATCAACGTCAAACGTTGTTGTGTGTGCCGCGTTTTTTACCGGAACCGAATCAACGCGGAGTTGCGCAAAAACTGGCAACGATGTTACGGCCTTTAATCGAGAAAAACCAAGGGCGGTGCTTCTTTTTGTGTACATCTCATGTGATGATGCGTGAATTAGCCGAAGAATTTAAAGCCTCATTAACGTTACCCGTATTAATGCAAGGGGAGAGCAGTAAGAACAAACTGTTATCTCAGTTTATTGCGGCAGGAAACGCTGTGTTAGTCGCAACAAGTAGTTTCTGGGAAGGGGTAGATGTACGTGGCGATGAACTTACTTGTGTGATTATTGATAAACTGCCATTTACGGCACCAGATGACCCCTTATTGAGGGCGCGAATTGAAGACTGTGAATTACGCGGTGGCGACCCTTTTGCCGATGTACAGCTACCTGATGCTGTTATTACCTTAAAACAAGGTGTTGGTCGGTTAATTCGTGATACAAGTGATTATGGTGTGATAGTGATTTGTGATAATCGCCTAGTGACTCGTCCTTATGGTGAGGTATTTTTACGCAGCCTTCCTCCATCTCCACGGACGAGAAGCGTAACCAAGGCTATCGAATTTCTTGAAGAAAAAAGGCGACAGTCTCCCTAAAAAGAGTCAATTCCTTGGCGTTTTTCTGCTGTTACGGAAGTTGTTTGTGTTAATATGCATAACATCTTTTAATCAAAAATTATTAATTTGCCGGAGTTTAGGCATGTCGACCCGTATTCTTGCTGTTGATACAGCAACCGAAGCATGTTCAGTTGCACTTTGGTGTGATGGTGAAATCATTTCACGCTTTGCTATTTCCCCTCGTGAACATACACAAAAAGTTTTACCCATGGTTGAAGAGGTTTTGGCCGAAGCAGGTATGGGGCTAAACCAGTTAGATGCATTAGCATGTGGTCGTGGCCCGGGTAGTTTCACGGGAGTGCGCATTGGTGTAGGGATAGCACAAGGGTTAGCATTAGGTGCTGATTTGCCAATGATTGGTGTTTCTTCATTAATGACACTCGCTCAAGGTGCATTACGTCTCACGGGGCAAACGCAAGTCCTAGTTGCCATTGATGCACGTATGTCTGAAATCTATTGTGCTCAATATCAATATGTTGTAGATAGGCAATGGTTAGGTGAAGGCACAGAAGCTGTTCTACAACCTGATGACTTTAAAGCCCAATTCACCTCATTGACTGGGCAATGGTGCTATGCCGGTACAGGTTGGGCAGCTTATCCAACATTATTAGCCAGTGATAAGGCATTGAGTGATAGTCAGGTGACGTTACCTGATGCGCAAGACATGCTGCCAATTGCTGCACAGTTATGGCAACAAGGTAAAGCGATTGCAGTTGAAAATGTAGAACCAACTTATTTGCGTAATGAAGTGACTTGGAAAAAATTGCCCGGTAGAGAATAAGTTCAGCAGAAGTCATCAAAAATTGAATTGGCTGTATCTTATCACTAAATATATAGCCAATTTATTATCTAATTTAGGTAATACATAATATCTTGATAAATTAAAATACAAATCGAATTGTTTAAAAAGATAGGTTATTATTAAAAGGTAATGTATGCCTGTTTAACATATTGTGTTGTCTCAAATTAAGACTATTTTAAACAACACAATATAAAATTATACTATTGCTAATCGGAGGTGGTCTATGAATATTGAATTAAACTGCCGCACTGCACTTAAAGGTCTTTTTGTCGCAAGCGTATTAGCACTAACAGGGTGCGTCTCGATACCCGCATCAATTCAAGGGTCGGTACAAAACCCTACGGATAACTTAACATCCGTACAAAATGCACCTGAAATGTATATTGGTCAAGAGGCACGCTTTGGTGGAAAAGTCCTTGCTGTGGCAAATGAGCCGACAAGGACTCGCTTAGAAATTGCGGTGATGGCATTGAGTAAATACGATGCTGCACCTGAACTCAATGCTCCATCTATTGGTCGTATATATGCTTATTTGAATGGTTTCCGTGAGCCGAGTGATTTCACTAATCGTTACGTTACGGTAGTCGGTAAAATCACTGGTGAACAACCAGGTAAAGTCGGGCAAGTTCCTTACAAATATGTCACTTTAGATGTGACAGGTTTTCAACGTTGGAATATTGCACAAAGTGTTATGATACCACCGAGTGGGCCGTGGAATTATGGCTACTACGGGGACCCTTACTATTATAACCATCCTTGGGGGTGGGGATATGGCTATCCAGGCGGCCCGGCTCAGGTTCACACTTACTTAACTGAGTAATATTTTATCTCTGTTTTTGAACTTAAGACTCACTAAGTAAAAAGGAAAAGGCTGTTACCTTTAAAGTAATGGCCTTTTTTTGTGCTTGAAGATAAATAATGGCGTTCTTCGGCAGTCTTTTATACCACTAAAACTATCTTTTTTTGATATGGCAAGTTATTAAGCATCGATAAGCTCTCCAAACTTAGTGTAGTTCGGTGTATAATTACGTTATCTTGTATAGATTTACATCTATTTAATTAATCTTAAGACAAACAAGGCGGCATAGACCGCCTTGTTTTTTCTTAGAAGAATAAAATTTATTTAGTGATAGAGGTCTCAACCTTGACATTGTCTGTTTTTCAAACTGGTACGCTGAGTTAATAATTTGTTAAAACATGTGTTGAGTATAATAAATTCACTAAATTCAGGAGTAACATTTTGGAAAAAATCTGGCTAAAAAATTACCCTACTGATGTGCCGGAAGAAATCAATCCTGATCGCTTTGCCTCTTTGGCTGAGTTACTTGAAAACGCGGTTTCTCAATATGCTGATCAGCCTGCATTTATCAATATGGGCGCAGTCATGACTTATCGGAAGCTGGAGGAAAGAAGCCGTGCTTTCGCTGCTTATTTGCAAAATGGGCTTGGTCTAAAAAAAGGGGATCGTGTTGCATTAATGATGCCGAACCTCTTGCAGTACCCTATTGCTTTGTTTGGGATATTGCGGGCAGGTATGGTAGTGGTGAATGTTAATCCACTGTATACACCGCGAGAACTAGAACATCAACTAAACGATAGCGGTGCCGCAGCGATTGTGATTGTGTCGAATTTTGCTCATACGCTAGAAAAAATTGTTTATAACACCAAAGTTAAGCATGTCATTTTGACGCGAATGGGCGATCAACTCTCACGACCAAAAGCGACCATTGTGGATTTTGTTGTTAAGTATGTGAAACGCTTAGTTCCTAAATACAATTTACCCGATGCCATATCATTTCGTCGTGCAATGCATTATGGCTATCGTATGCAATATATTAAACCAAACATTGCAGGTAGTGATTTGGCTTTCTTGCAATACACGGGGGGAACAACAGGGGTTGCCAAAGGCGCGATGTTAACCCATCGCAATATGTTAGCGAATTTAGAACAAGCGAGAGCAGCTTACGGCCCTGTGTTGAAGTTTGGGGAAGAGTTTGTTGTGACTGCATTACCTCTTTACCATGTATTTGCGCTGATGGTGAACTGTTTGTTATTCATCAATGTTGGGGGAGTCAATTTACTTATAACTAACCCGCGTGATGTACCAGACACGGTGAAGCAATTAGGGCGTTATCCTGTTACATCCATTACTGGGGTGAATACATTATTTAATGCATGGCTTCATAATGATGAATTTAAGAAGTTAGATTTTTCACGTTTACGTCTTTCGGTTGGTGGGGGGATGCCAGTACAAAAAGCAGTGGCTGAAAAATGGCAGCAGCTCACCGGGAAACATTTGCTTGAAGGGTATGGTTTGACAGAATGTTCACCATTAGTGACGGGGAACCCCTATACCTTAACGTCTTATAGTGGAAGTATTGGTTTACCTGTTCCATCAACTGATGTTAAATTCCTTGATGATGATGGTCATGAAGTTGCCATTGGTGAACCCGGTGAAATGTGGGTAAAAGGCCCTCAGGTTATGAAAGGGTATTGGAATCGCCCTGACTCAACCGCGGAGGCCATCGTTGATGGCTGGTTAGCGACAGGGGATATCGCTGAAATAGATACTGAAGGCTATATTCGCATTGTTGATCGCAAAAAGGACATGATTATTGTTTCTGGTTTTAATGTTTATCCAAATGAAATTGAAGATGTCATTTCGGCACACCCTGATGTGATTGAATGCGCTGCAATTGGTGTTCCTAGCGAAAGTACAGGGGAAGCCGTTAAAGTGTTTGTTGTGACGAAAAATACGAATTTAACTGCTGATGAACTTAAAACCTTTTGCCGTCGTTCGTTAACCGCGTATAAAGTGCCTAAGTTATTTGAATTTCGTGATGAATTACCAAAATCTAACGTAGGTAAAATTTTACGTAAAGATCTGCGTGATGAAGAAAAATTGCAAAGAGATAAAACACCAGTATGATGATGGTTTAGTCTCATAAAGATAATAAGTAACGCCGGTTTATACCGGCGTTACTGTGATGAAAATATAAAAAGAGAAACTTGTTTTGAATTATCGTTTAGTAACTACAGATAGTGAACTAGCCCAAATATGTCAAGAAGCGAGCCATGCGCCATGGCTTGCGTTGGATACCGAGTTTGTTCGTACCAGAACGTATTATCCTCAATTAGGTTTGCTACAGCTGTATGATGGAAAGCAAGTTTCGTTGATTGACCCGTTATCAATAACGGATTTTAGCCCGTTCAAAGCACTTTTGACTAACCCAAATCAAATTAAGTTCTTACATGCGGGCAGTGAAGATCTCGAAGTCTTTATGCATGATTTCGGCTGCGTTCCTGAACCCATGATTGACACGCAAATTATAGCGGCTTTTTTAGGGTATCCTATTTCGTGTGGTTTTGCGTCGTTGGTATCAGAACATCTGGGAATTGAGTTGGATAAAAGTGAGTCTCGTACTGATTGGTTAGCGCGCCCATTGAGTGAAAAACAGTGTGATTACGCAACAGCGGATGTGCTGTATTTACTACCATTAGCTGAAATCCTGATGGCTAAAGTGATGGAGGCTGGGTATTTAGAAGATGTTAAAGATGAGTGCCAACGTGTTGTCGCTCGTCGTCAAAAAACACTCAAACCGGAAAAAGCATACCTAAATATTCATAATGCTTGGCAATTACGTGATGAACAACTCGCGTGTTTACAGTTACTCGCGGCATGGCGATTAAATCAGGCAAAAGCTCGTGATATGGCAATTAACTTTGTTGTAAAAGAAGAGCACTTGTGGAAAGTGGCTCGTTTTTTACCGGGTTCTCTCGGCGAACTTGATAGCTTAGGTTTGACGGGGCAAGAAATCCGTTGTCACGGTAAGCGTTTGTTAGCTATTGTGGATCAAGCTAAAAAACTTGATGCAAGCCAATATCCTGCACCTGTGGCAAATATTACTGAACAAAGTGAATATAAAAATCTCTTTAAAGAAATTAAAGCTATCGTCAAAGATATCGCTGAAAATGAAAAATTTAATGCAGAATTATTAGCCTCAAGAAGGCAGATTAACCAGTTACTTTCTTTACATTGGGGGCTAAAAACTTCGGCAACGCCCCCTGAGCTTCTCGATGGTTGGCGTGGAAAGTTGCTTGCAAAACCTATTTCAAAGTTACTAACAAACGTATAATCGTTTAAGGTACAGGGGGTTTTCCCTTGTACCTACTAAAAACATCCTTTTCAGTTATATTATCATTTCATTTAATTACTCTAACAAATAAATTCTAGTTAATCGTCTGCTATATTTAAATTAAAATTGGTTTTTAATTAAATTTACTCTTAAAAATAAACAAACAAAAAAGAGTAAAGGGGGATAATATAATTAATTACTATAAGGTTATTTTTTAATAAACTGGAAATAAAACCACTATTTCACGTTTTTTGTATGCAGTTATTGTCTCATTATTGCTACATGGTGGGCTAACTTATTACAGTCTACGGAGCAGTTCAGTATCTGCAAAAATATTGGTACCGATTAATTCAGATGTCATAACGGTTGCTTTATCTCAATTACTGGTTGAAAAACAAATCGCTAAAACTGAAGACCCCCTTGTTGGTTCGAGTGGATTAATGAGTTCGCCAGTTGAATTGGAAAGCGCACTAATTGAGGTCGCAAAAAAACAGTGAAACGTATAGCAAAGACAGGTCATCAAAAACAAAAATTAATTTGAATAAGCCCAAGAAAAGCTCATAGAGTGAGAATAAATTGAACAGCCTATCTTATTATTTCTCATTAGAGAAATAATAAGATAGAAAGACTGGCATCACAGCGATGTAATGCTTGGGTTGAAAAGCAAGCCGCCATAGTAAATAGCGGCTTCTTTGCAAATTATTTTTCAGCTGTTGAACTTTTTATTTCGTCACCTTCAGGTAACGTAACATTGAGCTCTAGAACAGAGATATCATCGCCTTTTTGTTCAAACTGCACTGATAACATATCAGGGTCAACCTGAACATATTTACAAATAACTTGCAGAATATCGCGTTTCATATCGGCCAGATATGGGGGTTCACTATCACCACGGCGACGTTCTGCAACGATGATTTGCAATCGCTCTTTTGCGATATTCGCTGTCGGTTTTTTTCTCGACAGAAAGAAATCCAATAAAGCCATTATTTATCCCCCAAATAGGCGTTTTAAGAAACCTTTTTTCTCTTCTTCAATGAAACGGATAGGGCGTTCTTCGCCTAAAATACGTGCAACACAATCATCATACGCTTGGCCCGCTTCGGACTCAGTATCTAAAATAACGGGTTCACCTTGGTTAGATGAGCGCAGTACCGATTGATCTTCAGGAATAACACCAATTAAAGGAATGCAAAGGATTTCAAGTACATCTTCCATACTTAGCATATCACCGCGGGTAACACGGCCTGGGTTATAACGAGTCAGTAGTAAATGTTCTTTAATTGGCTCTTCACCTCTTTCAGCACGACGTGATTTAGAGGCTAAAATACCTAAAATACGGTCAGAGTCACGGACGGAAGAAACTTCTGGGTTTGTAGTAATAATAGCTTCATCAGCAAAGTAGAGCGCCATTAATGCGCCACTTTCAATACCAGCTGGTGAGTCACAAACGATAAAGTCAAAGCCCAAGTTATCACTTAATTCATCAAGGACTTTAGCGACCCCCTCACGAGTTAATGCATCTTTGTCGCGAGTTTGTGAAGCGGGTAAAATAAATAGGTTTTCGGTGCGTTTATCTTTAATCAGTGCCTGATTTAGGGTAGCGTCACCTTGGATGACGTTCACGAAGTCATACACTACTCGACGTTCACACCCCATAATAAGGTCAAGGTTACGTAGGCCGATATCAAAATCGATCACTACCGTTTTGTTTCCTTTTTGTGCCAGGCCAGTAGCTATGGCCGCGCTTGAAGTGGTTTTACCAACGCCACCTTTACCAGAAGTCACTACAATTATGCGTGCCATGAATAATTCCTTGTAAATAAGGTCTAAATTAAATATTCGATGTTAAGTTTATTATCAACTAAACGAAGTTTAGTTGCTTTGGCAAGATAATCAGCAGGGATTTGATCGCTCAACCAATATTCACCTGCAATTGAAACTAATTCAGCTTGCAAGTGAGTACAGTAAATCTGGCTTTCAACATCACCAGAGGCACCTGCTAATGCGCGACCTCTCATCATGCCATATATATGAATATTACCATCTGCTAACAGTTCTGCACCTGCGCTCACATTACTTGTGACGATTAGATCACTATTTGGTGCGTAAATGCGTTGCCCAGAACGAACAGGGGTATTTATAATTCGAGTTTTACGATACAGCGGCTCAGTTTGAACCGTCGTAACCTGAGTTTCAGCTTGCACTTCAACAGGTTTTTGGCTTTTACCTTCATTCAATACCGGTAAACCAACATCATTTGCTTTTTGTCGTAACTGTGGGTCAGTACATCCGCTGACACCGACAATTCGTAAACCAGCTGAAATAACGGACTTGTGAATACTCGATAAGTCTACATTTGGTGATAGTTCAGCAATATTAATTACGACAGGGGCATTTTTAAAGAAGTCAGGAGCTTGACTTACTTTATCTTGCAGCGCTTTTTTGATGAGTTTAGGCTCTTCACTGTATAAGTGAATTACTGAAAGAGTAAAACTGCTGCCTTTAAGTTCTATTGGCGATTGTGGCATCTATCTAGACTCAGCAAATTAAAATTTCCGAAACAATCCTCGGGTGAAGATATTCTGTAAAACAATAGCATGTTATAGTTACTGTATTCTTCAAGCAAGCTAATGAACTAAGAAAAAGAGTTAAATATAATGATTTGTGCAATTTATAGAAGCCCTAAGCGTGAGCAAACTTATCTTTATATTGAAAAGAAAGATGATTTTTCACGGGTTCCTGAGGACTTATTAGCCCAATTTGGAACACCACAATTTGCTATGCTTATTGCGTTGGATAAACGCGACAGGCTTGCCAATGCTGACTTAGCACGTGTTAAGGCCGATCTTATCGATGTTGGTTATTACCTACAATTCCCACCTCCGGTGGAAAATTTGCTTTCAGAACACAAAGAACTGAATAACTGAAGCAAATTAAGAAAATCCTGAAAAGTAATTCTGTCTGGAGGATACGAATGAAACCAACATTATTATATACATTAGTCGCTGGTTTGCTTTTAGCAAGTTGTTCTGCGACACAACCTGAATCCGTGGTAACTCAACCGATTACTGCAAAACAAAACGAGGCAATAATTCAAGAAGTTGCCGCGCTAGATAAAGCATTTCCAATTGAACAACGTGAACCAGAGCAATTTCCTGCCTATGTGGAATTACTAAAAGAACATGCTGTTGCACAAGGGATTAAACCCGCAACGATTGAGCGAGCCTTTGCTAATATACATTTTATAGAGCGAGTGGTAAAAGCAGATAAAGGTCAGCCAGAAAAAAGAGCGACCGTTACATTAGCCAGCTATTTAAAAAATGTCTTGCCACAATCACGGGTTAACGCAGGGTATAATAAATACTTAGAAAATAAAAACTTGTTGGATTCCACTAGCCAAAAATATGGGGTGCCACCCCAATTTATTGTATCGTTATGGGGATTAGAAAGTGGATTTGGGCGCTCTCAAGGGAAAGAGGATGTCATTTCTGCTCTTGCGACACTGTCGTTCGAAGGGCGTAGAGAGGCGCTTTTTAGTAAACAATTATTAGCCGCACTTGAAATAATGGATAAAGGCTTCATTCCAGAAGACCAGCAATTGAAAGGTTCATGGGCCGGGGCGATGGGGCAGAGCCAATTTATGCCAACCTCATACTTATCCTATGCCGCAGATGGCGATGGCGATGGGAAAATGGATATATGGGCTAATAAGGCCGATGTTTTTGCCTCTATTGCCAATTACCTATCAACTGAGGGCTGGCAATCACAATTACCTTGGGGTTATCAAGTCACTTTACCTGCTGATTTCAATCGAACTCTGGAAGGCGTAAAAACTGAACAAGGGAAAACAGTGAGCGAATGGCAACAATTAGGTGTTAAATTGCCTACAAGTGCGCAATTATCTCCAGACGTGAAAACATGGGTAGTTATCCCTGATGATCCAGAAGGGAGAACATTTTTAGTGACTGAAAACTTTCGCACCATTATGCATTGGAACCGCTCATATTATTTTGCACTGAGTGTTTGTATGATGGCAGATGGCATCGCTAACAAAATAAAATAATGATAGTAGATAGGAGTCCCCTTATGTATCAACATCGTGATTGGCAAGGTGCGTTACTTGATTTCCCAGCAAACAAAGTAGTTTGTGTGGGTAGTAACTATGCAAAGCATATTAAAGAGATGGGGTCAGCGGTTCCTGAAGAGCCTGTGGTTTTTATTAAGCCAGAAACAGCTTTATGCGATATTACACAATCAATTGTTATTCCAAAAGATTTTGGTGAGGTTCACCATGAAATTGAAATGGCAATTTTAATTGGTATGCCGTTAAAAAATGCCGATGAAGACCGAGTTTCGCGTTCTATTGTCGGTTATGCAGTTGCTCTGGATTTAACATTACGTGATCTACAAGCTAAATTTAAGCAAGCAGGGCAGCCATGGGAAAAAAGCAAAGCTTTTGACGGTTCTTGCCCAATTTCTGGTTTTATTCCTGTTAGTAACCCGAATGACCTACAAAATATTGAGCTTTCTTTGGAAATTAATGGTGAAGTTCGCCAAAGCGGCTCGACGCGTGATATGATCACCCCAATTTTACCACTGATTAGCTACATGTCCCGTTTCTTTACTCTACGTGCAGGGGATGTCATTTTGACTGGGACTCCTGAAGGTGTAGGCCCATTGGCTTCTGGTGATATGCTGAAGTTATCGATAAATGATCATTCGTTGACTACTCGAATTATTTAATTATAGGATTAATTAGTATTATGTCGCAGTTTTGGCAAGTTAAAACATTGGATGAAATGACGGATGAGGAATGGGAGTCTCTCTGTGATGGGTGTGGGCAATGTTGCTTACACAAATTAATGGATGAAGACACTGATGAAATCTATTTTACTAATGTAGCTTGCAATCAGCTAAATTTAAAAACATGTCAATGTAAGCATTATGAAGACAGGTTTAGTTATGAAGCGGACTGTATTAAACTTAATCGTTATAATTTAGAAACGTTTGAGTGGTTACCCAATACGTGTGCTTATCGTTTGTTACTTGAAGGTAAGTCGCTCCCTGCTTGGCATCCATTGAAAACAGGTTCAAAAGCTGCGATGCATAGTGAGGGTATTTCGGTTCGCCATATTGCTGTAAAAGAAATTGATGTGGTGGATTGGGAAGAACACATTATGAACCGGCCTATGGGTAGGGGGTAATATTCCCCCTCATTGGTAAGGTAATTTTAATGGGTATCTCTTTACTAACCGCAGCTTTATCTATTCTCATCAATGCATCTTTATTGCCTGCTCTTGGGGTTTTTATCGAAAAATTCTGTCAGTATGCAGAGATGATGCTTTATACATTTTAGACATTATTGAGTTAAATAGAATCAATAATATCGAAAGAACTATTTTGAAATAATGTCAGTTTTAAGCATAAATATTATTTCATATGTTGACTTTAACGATAAAAAATTATTTATTAATATCACTCGATTGTTTTAGCTTATTAAAAACACTCCATTTATTAAGCTGTAATTTCCAATTAAACTGTGCCTTAGAACACATTTATTATTGTAGTTACGCAAAAAAAAGCCTATTTATAATAACAGCCGCACAACTAGCGGCTCCTTGCTTTGCTTTTATAAAGATAGTTCGCTACCCTATTTTAACAGAAGTGATTTGAGGGTCTGGAATGAAAACGTTTGGTGTTGTGCTCACAATTATTGGGTTAATTACAGCGATTATTTCTTATAATATGGATGTTAGTATCCCTATTGTTTATGGAGAGTCGATTAAAGACACAGGCTTAGCATTTGATAGGCAAAATTATATTATTGGTAGTTTGTTGGTTGCTTTTTTTGGTGTATTAATTGTTATTTTTGATAGTAGAAAGCGTAAATAATAAGGCCGCTTGGGGTGATAAGTCCTCTCTTTTTCTTACTAGATATAGACTAAAATCACTAAAATTAACTAACTATAATCCTATGTATTCCTTCCATATAGCAGAAAGAGTCTGTCCACTCCCCTTTAATTGAGACACGTTAAATTAGAGTTTTCTAACTGTTGACGATAGGCCTCCGGTGGGAGGTGATTTAAACTTTCATGGGTTCGATTTTGGTTATAATCTTGCAGCCAAAACCACGCTAATTCTCGCACTTGGCTTAATGATTCAAATAAATACGCATTTAAAAACTCTCGACGGAACGAACCATTAAAACGTTCGATAAACCCATTTTGCTGCGGTTTTCCCGGTTGAATATGGCACAGTAAAATTTGGTTATCTTCACAATAATTCAATAAGTTAACTGAAATGAGTTCAGGGCCATTATCGACTCGGATCTGTTTCGGTAACCCTCTTTCGGCTTTTAAACGTTCAAGCACCCTGATGACGCGTTCAGCCGGTAATGACGTATCAACCTCAATCGCCAAGCATTCACGCGTTCCTTCATCAATAATGTTGAGAGTTCTGAAGCG